>NZ_UQGV01000005.1 GCF_900540665.1 uncultured Catenibacterium sp.
ATCTTACAGACTGACTTTGAAACAGATGCGTATAATGCGGTTTATACAAAGATTGTACAGTTTAAGGATCAAATGGCTGAAGTAGAACTGTATGATATGAATTTACTGAAGTATATTAAGTATTATTTCTATGCTGCATTGTTTTGTTCATTTCTGACTTTCCTTCTTCCTACATTCTTCTTTATTCGTTATAAGGTTAAATATATTGAATGTTTAAAACAGGAAATACTGAATATGTCCCATGGTGATTTATCTCATCCTATGACAATTCAAGGACGTGATGAACTTGCAGTACTTGCTGATCAAATGGATAATCTAAGAATAACATTAGAAGAAAACTATGAAAAAGAAAAAGAGATGCAGCAGACACATCATGATCTCATTACTGCAATGTCCCATGACCTAAGAACCCCTTTAACAAGCTTAAGAGGTTATCTGGATATTCTTGCATTACATTGTTTTAAGGATCAGGACCAGATGGATAACTATCTACATAGATGTATTGACAAAGTAGAACAAATCAAAGAATTGTCTAATAAGACATTTGCCTATTCACTTGTGTTTGAACAGAATAGTCATCCTCAATTAGAAAGTATATCTACAGAAGCACTCTTAGGCTATATAGAAGAGAATCTCAACTATCTAGAATTAGAAGGCTTTATCATTCACAAAGACATTAAATATATAAAAAAAGAAGTCCTTTTAGACTTCTCCATGAGCAAAAGAATGATCAATAACCTCTGTTCTAATATTTATAAGTACTCAGATAAAGATGTTGATATGACTCTTACTCTTGATGATTCTTTTGATCTCCTCTTAACCAACAAAAAGAAGAGTGATTTATCTAAAGTAGAAAGTAATAAGATTGGTTTAAAGAGTGTTAAACGTATTGTAGAATTACATAAAGGAACATGTTCTATTGAAGATAGTGAAGAAACATTCTCCATCCGTATTTCTATTCCGCTAAAAGAGGCTTGATTTTATTTCAAGCCTTTTTAATTACTTCTTCATATCTTCTTCATCAAATACTTCCGCAATAGAGCTTCCTGGCGCAACCATTGGGAATACCTTATCATCATCATCAATAATACATTCAATCACTACTGGACCATGATAATCTACTGCTTCCTGTAAAGCAGGCATCACTTCTTCTTTCTTAGTGACACGGATAGCTTTACAGCCTAATCCTTCTGCCACCTTACAGAAGTCTACCTTATCATGAAGTACTGTCGCACTATAGCGTTCACCATAGAATAATGTCTGCCACTGTCTTACCATACCAAGTACATGGTTATTAAGTACTACTTCAATGATTGGGATATTGTAACGTGATGCAGTGGCTAATTCATTGAGGTTCATACGGAAACATCCATCACCTGCAATATTGAATACTAACTGATTAGGGCAGCCATATTTAGCTCCCATTGCAGCACCTAGTCCATAACCCATAGTACCAAGTCCACCAGAACTTAAGAACTGTCTAGGACGTCTATAGTGATAATATTGAGCTGCCCACATCTGGTTCTGACCTACTTCAGTTGTAATAATAGCCTGAGAATCAGTGAAGTTATCAATCTGTTCAATCACATATGGACCAGTTAATCTTGACTGATCATAAGTTAAAGGATAACGATCCTTTAATGTACGTATTTCCTTCATCCATCCAGGATGATTTTGTTGTTTTAAAGTCAAATTAATGGCTTCAATTACATCTTTTGCATCTCCGACAATACCTAGATCAACAGGTATATTCTTATCGATTTCTGCATCATCGACATCAATATGAATAATCTTCGCATTTTTCGCAAATGTATCCACATTACCTGTAATACGATCACTAAAACGTACACCAATCGCAATCAACAAGTCACATTCTGATACACCGATATTACTTGCTTTCGTACCATGCATTCCTAGCATCCCTGCATAACGTGGGTTAGTGCCGTCATACGCCCCTTTACCCATTAACGTATCAGTGACTGGTGCATCGATCTTTTCTACAAATTCTTTTAAAGGTGCACTTGCCTGAGAAGCAATACATCCACCTCCAACAAATACGAATGGCTTTTCTGATGCTTCAATCATTTCTACAGCTTTCTTAATAGAAGATGTAGGGAATGTATAATTACGGCTGCCAATGACATCTGGTACCTTTTTAGTATATTCACAAGAACCTACAGTCGCATTCTTAGTCATATCAACTAATACTGGACCTGGACGTCCTTCTTTCGCAATCTGGAATGCTTTACGAATAGTAGGAGCCAATTCTTCTGGTGATTTACAGATAAAATTATGTTTTGTGATAGGGATAGTCACACCCTTGATATCAATTTCCTGGAAAGCATCTTTACCTAAGGCATTAACACCTACATTGGCAGTTAAAGCAACTAAAGGAATTGAATCCATCATGGCTGTGGCAATACCTGTAACAAGGTTAGTGGCACCTGGTCCACTTGTAGCCATACAGACACCTACTTTTCCTGTAGCACGTGCATAACCATCGGCAGCATGAGACGCACCCTGTTCATGAGATGTAAGAACGTGCTGAATCTTATCCTGATATTTATATAAACTATCATAGACTTCTAGGATGGCACCTCCTGGATAGCCAAAGATAGTATCAACGCCCTGTTCAAGAAGGCTTTCTACTACAATGTCCGATCCTTTCATTCGCATTTTTTGGATCCTCCTTTACTTATCATTTGGCTGTAATACAGCACCTGTATTGGCACTTGTTACCTGTGCCGCATAACGTCTTAAGTAACCTGTAGTGATACGAGGTTCTCTTGGCTGCCATTTAGCACGACGTGCTTCTAATGTTTCATCATCTACGGCAACATTGATCTTATTATTTGGAATATCGATAGAAATCATATCTCCTTCTTCAATTAAAGCAATAGGTCCACCTACTGCTGCTTCAGGAGACACATGTCCAATAGAAGCCCCTCTAGTAGCACCTGAGAAACGACCATCAGTAATTAATGCAACATCTTTATCAAGACCCATACCAGCAATTTCACTTGTAGGAGATAACATTTCTCTCATACCAGGACCACCTTTAGGACCTTCATAACGAATAACAACAACATCACCCTTAACAATCTTACCAGCACGAATTGCCTTGATTGCATCATCTTCACTATCAAATACTCTAGCTGGTCCAGTATGTGTCATCATTTCAGGTGCGACTGCCGCTGCCTTAACGACACAGCTATCAGGTGCAATATTACCCTTTAATACTGCAATACCACCTGTTTTCATATAAGGGTTATCAACAGGACGGATGATTTCTGGATCTAAATTCACACATCCTGAAATATTTTCTTTAATAGTCTTACCAGTACATGTAATACCTGTTGTATCTAAGATACCTAAAGAATCAAGTTCATTCATGACTGCATATACTCCACCTGCATCATCTAGGTCTTCCATAAATGTAGAACCTGCTGGTGCTAAGTGACAAAGGTTTGGTGTATATTTAGAAATTTCATTCGCAATTTCAAGATTTAAATCAACACCTGCTTCATGTGCGATAGCTGGTAAATGAAGCATTGAGTTTGTAGAACATCCTAAAGCCATGTCTACTGTCATTGCATTCTTGAATGCAGCTGGGGTCATGATATCTCTTGGCTTGATGTTCTTTTCTACTAGTTCCATAATTTTCATACCAGCATGTTTCGCAAGTCTAATACGTGCTGAATAAACAGCTGGAATAGTTCCATTACCACGAAGACCCATACCGAGTGCTTCAGTTAAACAGTTCATAGAGTTTGCAGTATACATACCTGAACACGAACCACAAGTTGGACATGCTTTTTCTTCAAACTCTTCTAGATGTGCAGCATCTAAAGTACCCGCATTATATTGACCAACTGCTTCAAATAGTGAAGAAAGACAAGTCTTCTTACCATTTAATTTCTTACCTGCAAGCATTGGACCACCTGATACAAAGATAGTTGGAATATTTAAACGAGCGGCTGCCATTAATAAGCCTGGTACGTTCTTATCACAGTTAGGAATCATGACAAGACCATCAAACTGATGGGCTGTTGCAAGACATTCTGTGCTATCTGCGATTAATTCTCTAGTAACAAGTGAATATTTCATACCTGTATGGTTCATCGCAATACCATCACATACTGCAATCGCAGGTACTTCAACTGGTACACCACCAGCTAAATAAACACCTTTCTTAACTGCTTCACTGATCTTATCTAGATTCATATGACCAGGAACAATTTCATTATATGAACAAACTACCCCGATTAGAGGTCTTTCTAATTCTTCTTCTGTCATGCCTAAGGCATTGAAGAGTGAACGATGAGGTGCACGTTCTACTCCCTTTTTTACATTATCACTTCTCATATTACCCTCCTAAAGTCTTTCTACCACAGCATCACCCATCTGTGATGTAGATACTTTTGTCATTCCTTCTTTATAAATATCAACTGTACGGATATTATCCGCAAGAACCTTTTCTACTGCTTTTTCAATACATGCTGCTTCTTCATCCATGTCAAATGAATAACGTAGCATCATAGCGACACTTAAGATAGTAGCAAGTGGATTCGCAATATTCTGTCCTGCAATATCTGGTGCACTGCCATGGCTTGGTTCATACATGCCTAGATGATCTTCACGAAGTGAAGCACTTGATAACATACCAATAGAACCTGTGACCATAGATGCTTCATCACTTAAGATATCCCCAAACATATTCTCAGTGAGGACAACATCAAACTGTGCTGGATCTTTAACTAACTGCATGGCACAGTTATCTACAAGCATATGTTCTACTTTTACTTCTGGGAAATCCTGAGCCACTTCATTCACAATCTTACGCCATAAGCGTGATGTATCTAAGACATTGGCTTTATCAACACTTGTAAGCTTCTTACCACGTTTCATCGCAATTTCGAATCCTCTTTGTGCGATACGTCTAATTTCATGTTCTGAATAAACAAGATTATCATGAGCTACTAATTCGCCGTTGATTTCTTTTGTATTTCTTTCACCAAAATATAAACCACCAGTCAGTTCTCTTACGATAATCATATCAAAACCTGCTGCAGAAGTACTTTCCTTTAAAGGACATGCACCTGCAAGTTCTTTATATAAATAAGCAGGTCTAAGATTTGCGAATAATCCTAATTCTTTTCTAATCTTTAATAATCCTGCTTCTGGTCTTAATGTAGGGTCTAATTTATACCATGGAGATGTATTTGTATCTCCCCCAATAGAACCTAATAATACAGCATCACTGTTTTTTGCGACTTCTAATGCAACATCTGTTAATGGAACTCCATAAGCGTCAATAGAACAGCCTCCCATGAGGATATTCTTGTAATTGAATGTATGATTATATTTCTTAGCAATGACATCAAGAACCTTGATTGCTTCATTCACAATTTCAGGACCAATACCATCACCTTTAATAACTGCAATATTCTTTTCCATATCCTCTATCCTTTCTTATTATTGACATAGTTCACAAGACCACCATGTTCAATGATCTTCTGCATGAATGGCGGGAAAGGCTGACCTTGATATTCTGTATTTTTAGTCAGGTTATAAATCTTACCTGTTTCATAATCTACTTTTACTTCATCGCCATCATCAATACCATCTACAGCTTCTGGACATTCAAGAATCGCAAAACCGATATTAATAGAGTTACGATAGAAGATACGTGCAAAGCTTTTCGCAATAACACAAGAGACACCTGCTGTCTTTAATGCAAGAGGGGCATGTTCTCTTGATGAACCACAGCCAAAGTTCTTTTTTGCGACAATAATGTCACCTGGCTGAACTCTTTCTACAAATGTAGGATCGAGGTCCACCATAGCATGAGTCGCTAATTCTTTGGCATCAAATGAATTAAGATATCTTGCTGGAATAATAACGTCTGTATCAACATTATCACCATATTTAAATACTCTACCTTTAGCTTCCATTAGTTATTACCTCCGAATTTTTCTGGATTTGCGATATAACCTGCAATCGCACTTGCAGCTGCTGTTTCAGGAGATGCAAGATAAATTAATGATTCTACATCACCCATACGTCCGACAAAGTTTCTATTTGTTGTAGAAACACACTTTTCACCTTTCGCAAGAACACCCATATGACCACCCATACATGGACCACAGCTTGGTGTATTGACAGCACATCCTGCTTCTACAAATGTTTCTAGAATACCTTCTAGGATACACTGTAAGTAAATCTTCTGAGTAGCTGGTACAACCATTACTCTCACATTATCAGCCACTTTCTTACCTTTAAGAATAGCGGCAGCTTTTCTTAAGTCTTCCATACGACCATTTGTACATGATCCAATAACAACCTGATCAATATAGATCTTATCCATTGCTTCAATTTCATCCACTGTCTTCGCATTACCTGGAAGATGAGGGAAAGCAACAGTTGGTCTAATGGCAGATAAGTCTACATCTACCACTTCTTCATATTCTGCGTCTTTGTCTGCTTCATAGATCTTATAGTCACGTTTAGCATGTTTATCTAAGTATTCAATAGTGGCTTCATCAACAGGGAAGATACCATTCTTAGCTCCTGCTTCAATAGCCATATTACAAATAGTGAAACGATCTGCCATAGATAATTCTTTGACACCCTCACCAGTAAATTCCATTGATTTATATAAAGCGCCATCTACACCAATACGTCCAATAATATGTAAAATAACATCCTTACCAGATACATATTTTGGTAGTTTACCATGAAGATTAAATTTAATGGCTGAAGGTACTTTGAACCATAATTGTCCAGTCGCCATACCTGTCGCAATATCAGTTGTTCCTACACCTGTAGAGAAAGCACCAATAGCCCCATAAGTACAAGTATGTGAGTCTGCACCAATGACAGCATCTCCTGCCACAACAATGCCGCTTTCAGGTAAGATAGCATGTTCTACACCACATTTACCCTGTTCCATATGATGTGTTAGTCCCTGCTCACGAGAGAATTCTCTGATTGCTTTAGAGTTCTCTGCAGATTTAATATCTTTATTAGGTGTAAAGTGATCTGGTACTAAGACAACCTTATCTTTATCAAAGACCTTATCAGCCATTTTCTTAAAGATTGGTAAAGCCATAGGTCCTGTAATATCATTTGCCATTACAATATCTACATTTGCTTCAATTAATTCACCTGCATGAACTTCTTTTACTCCCGCATGATCAGCTAAGATCTTCTGCGTCATTGTCATTCCCATTATATATAATCCTCCTCAAGTTATTTTTGAATGTTGTAACGAGAAAGTACGAATGTACTTCCTCGTTACAACACACAAAGTGTGTGTTGCTTAGTGATTAGTTATTTAAAAGCTTATCTTCATCAGACCAAGAATATAATGAACGGATATCAGCACCTACTTTTTCACATTCATGTTCATTGTGTAACTGTCTCATCGCTTTGAAGTGAGCCTGTCCACCTGCTGCTGACATTTCAAGTAAGAATTCTTTAGCGAATGAACCATCCTGGATATCAGCTAATACTTTCTTCATTGCTTTCTTAGTATCTTCAGTAATTAATTTAGGACCAGTGATATAGTCACCATATTCTGCAGTATTAGAAATAGATTTTCTCATACCTTCGAAACCTGACTGGTAGATTAAGTCTACGATTAACTTCATTTCATGGATACATTCAAAGTATGCATTCTTTGGATCATAACCAGCTTCTACTAATACTTCGAAACCAGTCTGCATTAACTGACATACACCACCACAAAGAACTGCCTGTTCACCAAATAAGTCTGTTTCTGTTTCAGTTCTGAATGTAGTATCTAATAGACCAGCTCTTGCACCACCGATTGCAGCACCATAAGCTAATGCATAATCATGAGCCTTACCAGTGTAATCCTGTTCAACTGCTACTAGACAAGGAGTACCTTTACCTACCTGGTATTCTGAACGTACTGTATGACCTGGAGCCTTTGGAGCAATCATAGTTACATCAACGTTCTTTGGTGGAACGATCTGATTGAAATGAATATTGAAACCATGAGCGAACATTAACATATCGCCTTCGTTTAAGTTTGGTTCGATAGCTTCTTTATAAAGTTTTGCCTGTAATTCATCAGGAATTAATACCATGATGATGTCTGCCCAAGCAGCTGCATCAGCAGATGACATAACTTTAAGTCCCTGCTCTTCTGCTTTCTTCCAAGACTTAGAACCTTCATATAGACCAACAACAACGTCTACTCCAGATTCCTTAAGGTTTAATGCATGTGCATGTCCCTGAGAACCATAACCGATGATAGCAACCTTTCTACCATCCAATAAAGATAAATCACAGTCTGTGTTGTAATAGATTTTAGCCATATTTCGTTACCCCCTATTATTCTTAGCTTTCATCTTTTCTATATCAAAATCATCTAGTCCTCTTCCGATGCCAGCAATACCAGTACGGACGATTTCGGTGATATTGAACGTTTCTAACATTGTGAGAATACCATTGATCTTACTTTCATCACCTGTTACTTCCACAACGAGTGAATTTGGCGCAACATCTACAATCTGCGCTCTAAATATATTAACAATTGACACAATATCAGGTCTTTGTGAGTGGTCTGCTTCTACCTTAATAAGCACCAATTCACGATAGACTGAATGGTCATCATCTAACGGAAATATTTCAATTACATCTTCCAGCTTTCTTAACTGCTTTTTAATCTGTGCAAGAGTGGCTGGTTCTCCTCTTGCAGATACAGTCATACGTGAGACTGTTGGATCATTTGTTTCCCCAACAGTCAATGAATCAATGTTGTAGCCTCTTCTAGAAAATAATCCAGCGACACGACTTAGTACGCCGGCTGTATTATCAACTAGAATAGACAGGACAAGTCTTTCCATTAAGCGGCCTCCCTCATATCTTTATGTATTCTATTCATAGCGGAAATAATCGCTTTAATAGTGGCAGTTGTAATATTTGGATGAACACCTACACCCCATTCAATAATAGATGTACCTTTGGCTCTAAGCTGTACATAAGCAGCTGCTTTAGCACTTGAACCAGATGTTAATGCATGTTCTGAGTAATCTAATAAGTGAATATAATGGTATCCATTATCATTGAAGGCATTCTTAACTGCATCAATTGGACCATTACCATAACCAACAATTGTACGCTCTTCACCATGATCACGAATTGTTAGTTCTACTTTTCTTTCATATTCGTTTTCTGTATCTTCTGAGATATCTGTTAGTTTCTGATATACGAACTGGAAGGGTTCTTCATTTTCAATATATTCATTTCTGAAAGTATCATAGATTCTTTCTGGTGATACTTCACCTTCTGCTTCAGAGATGTTCTGTACAATCTTTGCGAAGTCACTCTGTAATGCTTTAGGTAGATGATAACCAAAGACTGTATCCATAACGAAGGCCACGCCACCTTTACCTGACTGAGAGTTAATACGAACAATTGGTTCATATTGTCTATTTAAGTCAGCTGGATCAATTGGAAGGTAAGGTACTTCCCATTGTTTCTGCTGTCTTTCATGATATTTATGAATACCTTTATTAATCGCATCCTGATGGCTTCCAGAGAAAGCAGTAAATACGAGCTGACCTGCATATGGTGAACGAGGATTGACTTCCATCTTTGTACATTCTTCATAAACATGCTTGATATCATTCATCTGTGAGAAGTCAAGTTCTGGATTGACACCATGTGTATACATATTCAATGCAACAGTGACAATATCGACATTACCTGTTCTTTCACCATTTCCAAATAGTGTACCTTCTACTCGATCTGCCCCAGCCATTAATGCAAGTTCTGTAGCGGCTACGCCACATCCTCTATCATTATGTGGATGAACAGAAAGAATCACTCTTTCACGATCCTTTAGGTTTCTACATACATATTCAACCTGGTCTGCAAAAACATTTGGTGTATCCATTTCTACAGTAGAAGGAAGGTTGACAATCACTTTATTATCCTTAGAAGCTCCCCATACATCTAAGACTGCATCCACTACTTCTACCGCATAATCCATTTCTGTACCAGTGAAACTTTCAGGTGAATATTCAAGAATGACTTGACCTTTGAAATTATCACATAACTTCTTTACAAGAGCACAGCCATCTGTCGCAATCTTCTTGATTTCATCTTTATTTTTGTTGAAGACAACATCTCTTTGAAGAATACTTGTAGAGTTATAAATATGCACAATAGCACGATCTAATCCATCAAGGGCTTCAAATGTTCTTTTAATCAAATGTTCACGGCACTGAGTTAATACCTGAACAGTGACATCATCAGGAATGAGGTTTTCTTCAACCAATAGTCTTAGAAAATCATATTCAATCTGTGAAGCAGATGGGAAACCTACTTCAATTTCCTTGAATCCAAGTTCTACTAATAGCTTGAACATTCTGACCTTTTCCTGAATACTCATTGGTGTTACTAGTGCCTGATTACCATCACGTAAATCTACTGAACACCAGATAGGTGCTTTTTCAATTGTCTTATCTGGCCATGTACGGTCTTTCAAGCTCACCGTTTCAAATCTCTTGTACTTTTGGTAATTCATCATAATTGTTTATTCTCCTTTCCAACCTATAAAAAAAGCCCTCGCCCTTACTATCGTAAGAGGACGAGAGAATAATTCTTCGTGGTTCCACCTCAATTTATTGATATCTCACAATATCAACCTTATCGAGTACGCTTTATATATAAAGTTCATACTCTAGCGAGATAACGGTCGCAAGTGCCGTAGCAGCCTACTTAATTCAGTGCTCCACTCAAGGATGAGTTCAAAGATGATCAAACAGTTCTTTACACCAGCCAGAACCTCTCTGCGCTTTCATCATTCCTCTACTAGTTCCTATCAAAGTCGTTTTCTTTTGGGTTGTTGTGTTTATAATATACTTCTCACATAAACATGTCAACAAACTTTTTGATTTTTTTCCTTATTTTCCTAATTATATTAATTATTTATCGGATATTCAGTTTTATAAGCGGTTTCTTGTGATAACTTATATAAATTTTGATGTAATATTCAATGTTTTTTTCATTGTTTTTAATTACAGACATTTTTATACTTACTTCGCAAATTATTTTTTATATTTATAATTATTTATTACTTGGAGCTATAAAAAAAGATGTCTTTCGACATCTTATCTCTGTAATGCAAGTTTGATTAATTCATCAATAAGAGCTGGTGTATCTAGTCCTGCATCCTTCATTAGCTGAGGATACATAGAGATATTTGTAAAGCCAGGCATTGTATTGATTTCATTCAAATATACGTTTCCTGTATCGTTATCATAGAAGAAATCACATCTAGCTAGACCTGTTCCATCCACTGCCTTGAATGCTTTCACTGCAGCCTGTCTGATATAATCCTGGATAGACTGATCTACTCTTGCAGGAATGCATGTTGCACTCTGTTCATCTTCATATTTAGATTCATATGTATAGAATTCACCATGAGGTAAAATCTGTCCTACACGTGATGCACTAATATCATCATTACCAATAACAGCACATTCTAATTCTGTTGCGTTAATAGCCTTTTCTACTACAACATGACGATCATAAGTTGCTGCTTCATGAAGTCTTGGTAATAATTCAGTAAGGCTATTTACTTTATAACATCCTACACTTGAACCAGAACGACTTGCTTTCACAAAGCAAGGGAATCCTAAATGTGTATAGATTTCCATTTCTACGTTAAAGCTTTCTCTTCCTTCATCATCTACTACAACTAATTTATCATCATATCTCTTCTTAACATATAAAGAAGGTACCTGAGGAATATTAGCCTGATCAAATAATTTCTTTGCATAGATCTTATCCATTGCAGTGCATGATGCCATCACACGGCATCCCACATAAGGAACCTGAGCCATTTCTAATAAGCCCTGGATAGTTCCATCTTCACCAAACTGACCATGTAATACAGGGAAGACAACATCAAAAGATTTTAAGAAAGTGAAATGATCAGTGATCTTTGTTGCACCTTCTAGCCAGCTATCACTAGAAAAATCAGTAGATACTAGATCATACCATTCTCCTTCTTTAGTAATACCTGCAATCTTGATATCATACTTACTCTTATCTGCATTTTTATAGATATTCACACATGACATACGGCTGACAGCATGTTCTGTAGACTGTCCACCACATACTAATAATAACTTCATTTAATTATTCTCCTTTAAATCATTAATGACTTCCTTAAGATGCATACCATTAGAAGCCTTCACTAGAACAACATCATTTTCTTCTAGACATTCTTGCAAATAAGCACTTAATGATGCATTATCATCAAAATGATATGCAATACCTGGTTTAGCCTTATTGACCTCGTCTGAAATATAACGCGCAGCAGGGCCTACAGTCAAGATTAAATCAATATTCTTTTTAAGTAGATGAGCACCTACAGCACGATGAAGTGTTTCTTCATAGTCTCCAAGTTCTAACATATCCCCTAATACGGCAATCTTACGATCTGCATAGCCTGATAATACATCAATACTTGATTTCATAGAATCAAGGTTTGCATTATAAGTGCCATCAATAACACGGATATGACGGTCCAGTGTTAAGATATCATTTCTATTTTTAGTAAGTTCAAATGTTTCAATACCTCTGATACATTTTTCCATTGGGATATCTAATAATAAGCCAATCTGAATCGCAATTAATGCATTAAAGATAAAATGAACACCTGGTACATAAACTCTTACAGCATAGTCCTGACCATTGACCTTCACTCTAAATGATGACATATCTTCATTAAGAATAATATCAGTTGCCTTGAGATCAGCGTCACTTTCAATACCAATAGTCTTTAATGAAATCCCTTCGGGATGAACTGTTGATAAAAGATCATTGTCGTTATTGACTACTAAAGTACCATGATTCATACCATGTACAATTTCCATCTTAGCCTGTAAGATATTTTCTCTTGAGCCAAGTTCACCAATATGTGCTGTACCAATATTAGTAATAGCCGCAATATCAGGTAAAGCAATCTTCGTTAAGTAATCTATTTCTTCTAGATGGTTCATACCCATTTCAATAACCATGACTTCTTCACCATTATAACGAAGAATAGTGAGTGGAAGACCGATATTATTGTTGAAGTTTCCTTGTGTTTTTAATGTAGTATATTGCTGTGAAATAACACTTGCAATCATATCCTTAGTACTTGTTTTTCCTGCTGAACCAGTAATGCCTATAACCTTCGCATTGGAATGTACACGTACATAACGTGCTAAATCACCCAATGCCTTCATTGTATCTTCTACTAGAATCACATTATGTGAATCATCTTCAATTGGACGATTTGTAAGAGTTGCTGCTGCACCTTTATCAAATGCCTGTGGAATATAGTCATGTCCATCTTTAATACCTACTAGAGGGATATATAGGTTGCCTGGCTGAATCACACGTGTATCCTGTGTAAAGCCATTAACCTGGTCATCTAAGTGACCATTTAAGAGTTTTCCGTTTGTTGCCTCAATAATTTCGCGTATAAACATATAATCATCTCCATTTTTCACCCACCCATTATAACATAAATCCTGCGCACAAAAAAAGGCACTGAAGTAAATCAGTACCTAATTCTCAAATATCACTGCATACTTTGTATTAGAAGTATTCACTACTTTCCAATCCTGATTATCTTTCACAAATAGATGATCATTCACAATCTGCATACCACTGATACGATGTGACTGGAATTGGTATACTGCAGTTGGTTCTTTTTTATTAAAATCAAGACGATACATCTTTGCATCACTGCCTACATAATAGATTGCTTCATCACTCATCACAAACATAGAATAACCAATATTATTCAAAATAATCTGAGATTCTTTTGTTTGGACATTCACTCTACCGATTGCCATTTTAGGTGTAGTGAAATAAAGATAACCATCTCTATAGACTGAACCATAAACCTGTTCATTATATATAGTATCTGTGGCTTTAGTAGTCATATTATAAGAAATAATAGAACTCTTACCAGTCAGATAAATGATATCTCCATTAAAGTTCATATTGTAGATATGTTCATCTAAAAGTTTAGTAGACGTTTTACTAGAAATATCATAAACATATAAGTTTTCATTATCACTATCATTCTGATAATAGAGCTTACCATCATGATAAGTCATATAGAATGCTGAAACATCCTGTAGTGTTTCATGCTTGCCTGTATTTGTATCAAGAACAGAGATATGATGATCACGATCAGTATAATAAAGCTTCTCACCTACTAGATTTAAATAAGTGGCATACTTGATATCATATGTCTTTACAACATTCATATTCTTATCTAATTTCACTAACTTATTGTTGGTATTAGACATATAGATGTAATGGTCATCTGCTGCTACCATGCCATCATTTGATAAGTTAGAAGATTGTTCAATTACTGTTGTTTTCTTAAGCTTTACAATAGAATTAATCTGTTCTGAAACACTTGTATTACTATCAGAAAACTTAATACTCTTAGAATGTTGAAGATAATATTGTGCTCCTGTAGTGGCAAGTATAAGAACTAATACTGAAATCAGAACGATTTTCCAATTTACTTTATGTGATACCTTTTCTGGTTCATATGTTTTTTCTTCTTCGTGATAGATATCCTCTGTTGGCGTAAATGAACCCTGTGGACGACGTGTTGTTCCTCCTACAAGTGGTCTTCCACAAAAAGCACAAAATTTCGCACCCGGAATATTCTGATGTCCACAATGTGGACATTTGTCATCAAGTGGTATACCACAGTGAGGACAGAAATGAGACCCTTCTGGGACTTCTTTATGACATCTTGGACAGATCATTTAATTGTCATCTCCTGTCTTTTCTTCATCTACAACCTTATATTCTACATCAATGATATCAGGATTATCATTACGTGTACTTGACTGAGATTGAGATGAATATTGTGATTGTGCTTCTTCATACTGCTTTCTGATTTTCTTGAGTTTAAAATATTTCCAGATTTCATATACAACAAACATGATCAATAAGAAAGGCCATGCATATACAATAATGTTTAAGAAAACAGATAGAATTAAAAATATAATTATAAAATAGATTAGTGCATCCATATAGTTTCTCCTTTAAGTGTAGTCATTATATGTCTCTATTGTAAACAAATGATGAACTTACAAAAATTATACCAATTTCAAACAAAAAATAGAAGATGCCTTAGACATCTTCTAAAATTTCACATGATTAGTAATCAAAAAGCTCTTTAAGAGTAACACCTAAACCCTTCGCAAACTGATCAATGGCTTTAAGACTCACATTTCTAGTGCCTCTTTCTACATCAGATATATAATTCTTAGAAAGATGACATCTAAAGCCTAGTTCTTCTTGAGAAATGCCCTGCTGCATTCTTAATTCTTTGATACGCATTCCAAATCTTTCTGTGACAGTCATTATTCTTCCTCCATCTGACGAAGACGTGCTGCTTCATCCTTTATCTTCTTAAAACGATGGTGAAGACCTGATTTGGAAATAGTCTGTCCTGTTTTATCAAAATAAACATCTGCAAGTTCGTTAAGTGTAAGTTCCGGGTTTTCTAAACGGATCTGAGCAACTTCAGCTGTTTTAGAGTCTAGAATCTCTATGCCTGCTTTATCAATCACATAAGCAATATCTTCAATCTGTTTGGCACTGGCTGTCATCGCCTTCATTTCATTCGCAATATCGCAATTATTCCATCTGTTTACAGTATTGGCCATAGAGCGGTCAATACGTGTTGTTTCAAACTCCATAACAGAAGTAGAAGCACCTATAGCACGTAGGAAGTCTCCTATTCTTTCTGCAGATTTCATATAGATGACATAACGATTACGTCTCTTGATTACATGTGCATTTAAGCCATAGCTATTCAACATAGTTTCAATATATTGTGCAAGAGGTTCATCCTGTACACTCATCTCTAAATGATAATTAGAAGTATCTGGGTTATTGACTGATCCACTTGCAAGAAATATACCTGCAAGATAAGCTCTTCTTGTACGATCATCATATAGAATCTCATCAGAAGGTAACATCGTAAATCCTAGCCCCTCTAATAAATGAAGATCTTCTAGTATTTCTCTTGCCTTAGAAACCTTAAGAAGATAAACATTATTCTTCTTAAGTTTCATCATCTTTTTTACTTTAAATTCAATTGAAGGTGCATATAGTTCTTTAAGAAGCTTATGCATCTTTGACGCTATTTTTGCGTTTTCTGTACGGATCAAGAGAGAGAGTCCCTGTCCTAACATCAGTGTTCCATTGGTTTTTAATAACGCACAAAGAATCGCTTTTGAACAGTCGTGGTCAAACTCATTAAACACGATCTCTTCCTTTACTTTTCTTGAAAACGACAACATTTCTTTTCACATCCTCTAGTGGTCAGCATCACGATGCCACTTATATACTTTATAATATTTCTTATAATGGTCTGCAAGGAAATTAGTTAATGTGACAGAACGGTGCTGGCCACCTGTACAGCCAATACCGATAATCAATTGCATCTTTCCTTCTTTTTCATATTCTTTCAATAAATAATCATAATAAGTCAGAGTCTTTTCTACAAATTCCTGTGTTTCTGGCTTTTCCATGACATAGTCATAGACTTCCTTATCGTTTCCTGTCTTATTTCTAAGTTCAGGAACATAGAATGGATTTGGTAGGAATCTGACATCAAGAAGTAAATCAGCATCCTTAGGAATGCCAAACTTATATCCAAATGATACAAAAGAAACACGGAATACTTCTCCTGTTTCATGATAGAAAGATGCTTCTAGTCTATCCTGTAAAGCTGTACGCTTTAATAGAGTTGTATCAATGATTAAATCAGCCTGTGTTTTAATCTGTTCATATTCCTGGCGTTCTAATTCAATAGAGTCATAAAGTGTATTGGCTTTATTCATGATCATCATCGGATGAGAACGTCTTGTCTGCTTGTAACGCTTTAAGATTTCCATATTATCACAATCTAGGAATACAACAGTTAAATTGATCCAATCCATATTAGTTAATTCACGAATAGCCTGAAGTGCATCTCCTAGATATATTCCCATCGCAATCTTGCCGCCTAAAGTTTCCTCTAACAAATAATCTCCAAACTGTTCAAGTAATGCGACTGGATAGTTATCTATACAATAATATCCCATATTTTCAAATATAGCCATGGCAGTAGATTTACCTGCGCCTGACATACCAGTAACTAATACAACTTCTACATTCTTCATAGACCTATCCTCCTCAACCTCAATTATTATAACATACATCGATGAGTGTATAAAGCATTCAAAAAAGAGAACTTCAATCAGTTCTCTTCAACAAGCTTTGCAGCATATTGTCCAGCAATTGCACCATCATTTGCGGCTGTGACAACCTGTCTTAATGTCTTTGTTCTGACATCACCAATCGCAAATATTCCAGGAATAGATGTTTCCATATGTTCATCTACATTAATATATCCCTGTTCATTTGTGATACCTAAATCCTTCACAAAATCAGTTACAGGATCTAAACCAATAAATGGGAAAATACCCTGTACATAAAGGTTTTCTAGTTCTTTTGTATCACTGTCTTCTAGTTCTAAGCCTTTTAGTGTATCATCTTCTACAATTAGCGCATGTGGCTTCTTCTTGAAATGAAATTCAATCTTTTCATTACTCAATGCTTTCTTAACTAAATAATCATCTGCACGGAAGACATCACGTCTCATAATAATATGAACCTTTTCTGTAATACCAGCAAGATAGATTGATTCTTCAATCGCACTATTACCTCCACCAATGACAGCGACTTCTTTACCTCTAAAAAATGGTCCATCACAAACAGCACAATAAGAAATACCTTTACCAGTCATTTCATCTTCTAAGTGTAGTCCCATTTTTCTTTCTTTAGTTCCTGTCGCAATGATTACTGCACGCGCTTCTAGTTCTTCTTTAGAAGTAATAACCTTTTTATAGTCACCTTTATCTACAATAGATTTTACTTCTGTCATCTTAAGCTGGGCACCAAAGTTTAATGCCTGTTCATACATATCATAGGCAAGCTGAGGACCCATCATCTCTTTTATTCCTGGATAGTTTTCTATATGAGCTGTTAAGTTTAGTTTGCCGCCTGGTGCACCTGATTCAATAATAGTGACATCAGCGCCTGCACGACTTGCATAGAGTGCCGCAGTGAGTCCTGCTGGTCCACCACCAATAATTATAATATCTTTCACACTTACATCCTTTCTAGATAATCATATAAGTCTTCATAAGACTCCATCATATAATCTGGATGTTCATCAAGAAGTGCCTGGGTTCCTTTTAAAGACCAGGTCACTCCAATAGTTCTAATACCGGCATTCTTACCTGCTTGAATATCTGTCACATTATCACCAATCATATAACCTTTTGTCACATTCATTTTCTTCATTGCAGTAAGTAACGCTTCAGGATGAGGTTTGCCATGAGTGACTTCATCACTTCCAATCACTACTTCAAAATACTGATCCAAGTGTGCACACTTTAATCCATAAACAGCTGCATCCTTGAATTTTGTAGTGACAATAGCCATTCTTATTCCTCTCTCATGAAGTTTTTTTAATACTTCTGTTTCATGAGGATATAGAGTGACATAATCATTATGCTTCTCACGATTATAAGCGCGATAGATCTGTACTGCTTCATCTACCTGATCACCTGAAAAATAACGGGCAAATGAATCTTTTAAAGGTGGTCCTAAGAAAGAGAGAAGCTCAACTTCTGATAATGTATAGTCAGGAAGAAGTTGTTTAAAAGTATATCTGAATGATTGGAAAATCAATTCATCGGTATTAAGTACTGTTCCATCTAGATCAAATAGAAGTATGTTATCTGTATATATCATATCATTAATTGTTTCCTTGTGTGTTTAAGATGCTTGAATAATTTCTTTGACAGCATCTAGAAATGCATCCATTTCTTCATCATTTCCAATAGTGACACGTAAGTATTGATTAATACGTGGTGCATTGAAATATCTTACAATAATATGTTTCTTTCTTAATTCTTTAAAGATATGCTCCGCATCATAATCATCATGATGAATAAAGATGAAATTAGAATAACTGTCAGTCATAGTAAAGCCCATTTCTTTAAGGGCTTTTTTAGTACGTTCACGTGTTGCAATAATCTTTTTCGCATGTTCTTTAATAACTTCACTATCTTTAATAGAAGCTTCGCCAATCACCTGAGCAAGTGCATCAATTGGATATGAGTTGAATGAATTCTTTACATCATATAAATGTGATACAAGCTCTTTATTACCTAAAGCTACACCTAATCTACTACCTGCAAGTGAACGGAATTTAGAGAATGTATGAATCACAAGTAAGTTATCATATTTCTTTAAGAGTGGTAATACTGTTTCTCCACCAAAATCAATATAGGCTTCATCAATTACAACAACACTTTCTGAATTATGTTTAAGAATATCTTCAATATCTTCTACAGACATAATTTCTCCTGTTGGTGCATTTGGATTAGGGAAGATAATTCCACCATTCTTGTTGAAATAATCTTCTTTCTTAATCTTAAATGTGTCATCTAATGGCATTGTTTTATAGTCAATATTAAACAATTCACAATAAACAGGATAGAAAGAATACGTAATATCTGGGAAAAGAATAGGATCCTGGCCGTTAAAACATGTTAAGAATGTTAAAGCAAGAACTTCATCACTTCCGTTACCTAAAAAGACCTGATCATCTTCTAATCCATGATACTCTGCAATTAAATGTTTAAGGTTTGATGCATCTGCATCAGGATAGAGTCTTAGTTTAAATGGATCAAAGGATTGAATCGCTTCTTTAACTTTTTCTCCTGGTTCATATGGATTTTCATTTGTGTTTAGCTTGATAAGATGAGACATCTTAGGCTGTTCCCCAGCAACATAAGGTTCTACATCTCTTAAGTTATTTCTCCAGCTCATTATATTTTACCCCCCAGTATATCATCGATCATTTCATAGACATAACTATAAACATGATCTGCTTTTTCTTGAATATCATCATGTGCATAATTAAATGTACAGCCATGATCTCCTGCTTCAATCATTGAAAGATCATTCCAAGAATCACCTATTGTATAAGTGATCGCATGTGTTTTATTTTTGAGATAGGTTACACCACTCCCCTTAGAACAGTTGTTAGGAACAATATCTAAGAAATGAAGATTAGGATGACATTCTACATTATCACCATATTTGTCTTCAATTCTTTTCTTAATGATATTAATTCTATCAATCTGATTATCTTCCTGATTTAAGCTGATGATCTGAAATGAAGGACTTTGTCTCATTAATGTCATATAGTCATCAGGAATAGGTATATCTCCCATATCACTATGTGTAAAAGATTGATGATTAAAACAACCATAACTCTTCTTTCCATCACACATATGAACAAACATATTGGCATCTAGTCCCCACTGTAGAATATCAAGTCCAACTTGTTGTTCTATATGTTTCTCATAGAGAATTTCTTTATTGAAATCAAGAATGACCCCACCATTATTTAAGACAAGATAGTCAAAAGGATAACCATCTTGTTCAAGGATTCTATTCATTTCTAATATATGACGGCCTGTACAATAAACAACTTGACCACCTGCATCACGAAAGCGTGTTAAGGCTTCTTTGTTTAAAGGTGAGATCTGTTTGTTGTCACGATAAAGAGTTCCATCTATATCACAAAATACCATTTTCACACTTATACCCTCCTTAATTTTCCATTATATAGGAAGGTTTCAATAAAAAAAAGTCATATTAATAGAAAAAGACTGGAGAGAGATTTCTCCAGTCCTAAATATTAGCTTTCTTTCTTAATAAAAATAAAAACAACAGAAATCATTGAGACTAAACCTATGCCAATCATCATTAATAGATTTGTTGGATCACCTGTTTGAATGATTTCTATTGGTGTATTCTCATAATCAAATGTATATGTATCACCTTTCACATTTTCATCAATGACGACCTTCTTGACTTCTGTAGAGAGATGATAACCAAATGGTGCTTTTGTTTCTTTGATATAGTATGTGCCATATCTTAAATCTTTAAATGTTGCACTACCATCTTTTGAAGAGGCAACAGCCATTCTGTAAATACAATCAGGATCGCTGTAAAGTGTGAATTCAAAGTCTTTATCCTTGATTAATTGTTTTGTCTTTGCATCCACCTTATTCACCTGGATATTCACTAATACTGGCTTTTCTTTGATTTCTAAAGATAGATCTTCTTCCCCTGTTACGGTAAATGTAGAATCTGAAACTGTTTGATATCCTCTAGGTGTCTTTGTTTCCTTAAGAATATATTCTTTACCTGCTTCTAGATGACTCACCGCATGTGCTTTACCATCAGTAATCCATTGATCAACAAGATTTCCTTCCATGTCAAATACAGAAAACTCTGCATCTAATACAGGTTCTTCTGTTTCTTCATCTACCTTATTGATAGTAATTTCAGCATCCTTCATTACAACTTCCTGATTTTCCCTAGACACTGTAAATGTGATAGACTCTGCTTTCACATAACCATCAGGAGCTGCAGTTTCAATGAGTGTATAAGTCTCACCTTCTTCTAGTCCACTGATATAATGAGGAACATGAGTAGAAATCCATGAATCTACTACATTATTTGATTCATCTCTTACTTCTAGTTGTGCTCCTTCTAATTCTTCTTCACCAGTGATTGTTGTCTTTGAAACTGTAATCTGTCCATCCTTCATCACATATGTTTCATTCTTCTTCTCATTAGATACAGTGAATGTGATAGACTCAGCTTTAATATAACCATCTGGTGCTGTTGTTTCAATAAGTGTATATTTCTTTCCTTCTTCTAGTCCACTTACATAATGTGCTTCTTCTGTAGAAATCCATGAATCTACTACTTTATTCAATTCATCTCTTACTTCTAGATGCGCACCTGCTAATTCTTTTTTACCAGTTAGATCTGTCTTAGAAATCTTAACCTGCTTATCCTTCATTACGACTGTTTGATTCTTCTTTTCTTTAGATACAGTAAACTTGATAGATTCAGCTTTCACAAAACCATTAGGTGCTGTGATTTCAGTTAAGATATAGTCATGTCCTTCAGTTAAGCCTTTGATTGAATGAGGCTGATCAGTAGAAGTCCATGTATCAATAATCTTTCCATTCATATCTGTGACCTGCATCTTTGCACCTTTGATTTCATCTGTACCTGTAATATCTTTCTTAGATGCAGTAACAGTTGTATTTACAAAAGTCATAGAAAACAGCTTATCTCCAGTGATCTTAACATATTGTGTTTCATCAGATAAGACAAAGTTTTCTTTATTACCATCTTCCTGATCTGGTGCAGATAATTCTTTTACATAATATGAACCATATGGTAAATCACCAGATCTTGCGATGCCTTTGTCATTTGTCTTAATAGACATTACAAGCTGACCTTTCTTATAAAGTGTATGACCGATGTACATATCATTATTCGCATAGATACCAAATTCTCCACCCTTTAATGGTTGATTATTTGTATCTGTCTTTAAGATTTCAATCTGTCCTACTTTTACCTTATCTTGAGATTCAACATAATTCCATACAATAGAAGTTGTCTGATCCTTATAAGTGAGTTCTACTGTATAAGTTTGAGGATCTAGGTTATAACCTACAGGTGCTTTCGTTTCTTTCACAGTATAAATTCCTAATGCAAGATTATTTAAAGACCCATGACCTGTCTTATCAGTCATGATTTTTCCAGCTTCTTTACCATCAGAATTATAAACTGTATATTCAGCCCCTTCTAATGACGCTTCACCTTGTATATTTCCATCAGCATCTGTTTTCTTAATAAGAATACTTCCTGTAGGGGCTTCATCAGTAATAGTCACTTCTGATGTTTCTCCTGGCTTGACAGTTGTACTGAATTTAGCTTTATTAACTAAATAACCATGAGGTGCATTCTTTTCAGTAATCGTATATTCACCTACTAATAAGTTATCAAGTACTATTTCACCATTAGTCACTGTCACATCCTGTTCAAAGTTATTTCCAGTTACATGGAAAACAGCACCCTCTAATAGTTTTCCACCTACATCTGTCTTTCTAAGCTTTAATCTTCCTATGACTGCCTGGAACTGTGCATTCGCAAACGTAGTCACTTCTGGAGGAAGTGTATACCAAGTACTAATATGCTGGTATTTGTCATTTCCATTATGAATAATTAATGGCGCAAATGTGAAACCTCCTGACTTATAGCCAGAATACATTGGACCTGAATAAGAAGCATCTGCTTCATAATGCATTGTATCTCCACCATAAATATCTACAGTTTCACCTGATTGATTTCTTGTTTCATTGACTACTCTCACTTTATTTGTGCCAGTTGTGATTGTGATATGATATCCATTAGGACCATTCAATCTGACTGATTCTGATTTTTGTATACCTGCATTTTGATCATAATAAGTAGTTAATTCATTCTTACTAAATAAGAGGTTGTTCTGATTCAAAGGATCAGCTTGAGAAGTTGCATAATTGTAGAAATCTGCAATCTTACCTTGTTTAAGTGCTGTATTAGAATAAGCATGAGAGAGTGCCATGGACATAATGACATTCTTTTCATGATCATTTAATCCATTCATACCCTCCCATGTCTGATAACCAAACCATCCATAATACATAATCTTACGTATATTCGCATATTTAGGTTCTGTGCTTGTATAAAAATCACCTGACATCGTTTGATTCGATGGCGTTGTCTTCTTATGTTCTATACACCAGGCTCTTCTTCCATCAATTGTGAAATTACCAACAGTACTGCCATATGCAGTAGATTTACCATGCCATTCCATTTTATAAGATGCTGCACTGACAATACTCATACTTTGTGCAGCGATTCCTACTATCATTAGTAAAGATAAAAGAACAGCACCTACTCTTCTTATAATATTCATCTTGTTTCCCTTTCCACTAAATAAAAAAAGACATATATATGTCATGAGAGAATCTATATAAAACAGTCTATGACTGTAATTGGAGTCAAAAAAAGGGAAGCATGCATTATGCATACTTCCCTGAGGAATGCTCGTTAACGAGCAAGAGAATAGTTTCCTTCTGTTTGTGCTCTAAATTGTGATTGGTACTTATTTCCTGGGTAAACAACAAGTGAAACCTTATTGTCATTGATATAAGCACCTAAGCCATAATGGCCTAAGGATTTTTTATTTGTTTCAAATTCTTCTTGTTTATTGTGGAAAGCTTTCATCAGCTTATTGTATGTAGGCTGGTCAATCACTGATGTGATTAATTCTTTGTTGTCTTCCTGAAGAAGATCTTTGAATGTATTACAATTATCTTTTGTGATTGTTGTTTTGATATAATCGGTCTTTGAACGATTATAAGTACGTTTAATCACAAGAGTTGTATGATCATTCATAGATGCCTTACATGTAATAGTTGTATAGAGATCATTGTTGGAATAAACAGAATAATCATAAGTCGCAGTAAATGTCTTGCCATACTGTTTTTCTAATGATTTCTTATAAGACTGCGCAGGTTTAATGAATGTTTCTGCATTAGAGAACTTCTTCTTAAAGGCTTTAGAAGAATCAAAGTGATAGACTTCTTCTCCTTCTGTTTTCTTTAATTCACCTAATTCATAGAGATTTGACTGCTGGAAATTAGATGTAATTGACTTCCCTGTAAAAAACTGACTATAGAATACAATAGCCATAGGTAATGCGATTGTAAGTAACATGATGACTAAATAGCCTTTCATCATACGACCTAGAACAGTAGTACTTCTAGGTGGATTTCTTCTTAAATCATAACCACAATGAGGACAGAAGTGATCTGTGGGTCTGATATCTTTATGACAATGTGGACATTTCATAATTCTTACTCCTTAAAATAATGATTCATAAATACTTCGAATTCTTTAATGAATTCTTTTTTCTTTTTGATTTGTTGACTACGATCCTTGATGGCATAATAGTCTTCATCAAGATACTGATATTTACTTTGTACAGAACCCTTTGAGATGATTTCTAATGTAGGTGTCCAATTAAAATCAAATGTTTTATAGAGATTCTTATAGAACTCTTTCTCTTCTTTTGTGGCATCTTCTTTGAGTGATGCATCACGATACGCTTTGATATTGAGGTAATAAACACCTTCATCAGGATGCTTATTAAGATAGTCTTCAAGGAGGGGTTCAAAAGCCTGACAGTCTCCACAATCAGGACGACCTAGATAAAGCATGAAAGAAACATCTTCTTCCATCACTTTCTTTAATTCTGCATACTGTATCTCTTTAATACCTTTTACACTCTTTTTTTTAACTGAAGATGTACTACAGCCTAAAAGCATAAAAGAAAGGCATAAAATGAGTAATTTCTTCATTTTTATTTCTCCTTTTCGACAATATTACCATAAATAGAAAAAAGCGAAACTGAGATGTCTCGCTTTAATAGTTCAATTATTTAATAAGGCTTGTACCATCCATTTCTTCTGGGATAGCAAGTCCTAGAAGCTGTAACATAGTTGGAGCTAAGTCTCCAAGTTTTCCGCCTTCTTTTAATTCAAGGTGAGAGTTTGTTACGATTAAAGGTACATCATTTGTAGTATGTGCTGTGAATGGGTTACCTTCTTCATCAAGAAGTCTTTCTGCGTTACCATGGTCAGCAGTGATTAACATAGTTCCACCAAGTTCAGCAACCTTTTCATATACTTCACCAACACAGTCATCAACAACTTCAACTGCCTTGATAGCTGCAGGAATAACACCTGTATGACCAACCATGTCGCAGTTAGCGAAGTTAACGATAACAACATCGAATTCACCAGAATCTAATTCTTCGATTAACTTATCTTTTACAAGGTAAGCACTCATTTCTGGCTGTAAGTCATAAGTAGCAACCTTAGGTGAGTTGATTAAGTCACGCTTAGCACCTTCGATTTCCTTATCTTCTCCACCATCAAAGAAGAATGTTACATGGGCATACTTTTCAGTTTCAGCAATTCTTAACTGCTTTAATCCCTGAGCTGATACATAATCACCAAATGTATTAGTTAATTCTGGTAAAGCGAATGCTACATGACCATTTACTGAATCAGCATATTTCATCATACATACGAAGTAAATACCATTTCTCTTAGTAGCAGGTGTATATCCTTTATCAGCATAGAAATCAGGATTTGTCATAACAGTAGCAATCTGGATTGCTCTGTCTGGACGGAAGTTAGCGAAGATGATTGAATCGTTATCTTCAACAGCACCATCTACAGCTGAGTTGTATCCTGGTACAACGAATTCATCAAATACTTCTTCAGCATAAGAATCCTTTACGAACTGTACTGGATCAGTGAAGCTGTTTCCTTTATGATCAACAATTGCTTCATAAGCTAAGTTAACACGGTCAAATCTCTTATCACGATCCATTGCATAGTAACGACCTGAGATAGATGCGATTTCTCCCACACCGATCTTCTTCATTTCTTCAGCAAGTTCTCCAACGAAATCTACAGCTGAATCAGGTGCTACGTCACGTCCATCTAGGAATGCATGTACATAAACCTTAGTTAAACCAGCATCTTTAGCAAGCTTTAATAATGCATAGATATGTTCATTTGAAGAGTGAACTCCTCCGCTAGATAATAATCCCCAGATATGTAACTTAGAATCATTCTTCTTAGCGTTTTCTACTGCTTCTACAAATTTTTCATTTGCGAAGAAAGTACCTTCAGTAATTGCTTTATTGATTAAAGTAAGTGACTGATAAACAGTACGTCCTGCACCAATATTCATATGACCAACTTCTGAGTTACCCATCTGTCCTTCAGGTAAACCAACAGCGTTACCACAAGCTTTAATAGTTGTAGTAGGATACATTGCCATTAAATCATCAAGATTAGGTGTATTAGCAAGTTTTACTGCGTTACCATCAACTCTATCAGTTAATCCGTAACCATCCATAATACATAAAACAATAGGTCTTTTTTTCATAACTTTTCATCCTCCGTATACTTCAAAGATAATAGCATTATCCACTTTGAAATTCAATAAGCATGATTTAAAAAATATCAATTTAAGCCATAACTTTCTAGGAGGTCTTCACCAAAAGAAATCAGATGTTCTATATCAATATCTTCTTCCCCTCTTTGTGAATAAACGATAATCACATGATCATGATACTCAAAGCGATTACAATGAATTAATGCATTAATATCCTTACTCATAGAAGGAAGATAATTAATAAACTGGTTTTCTTTCATCTTTCTTAATAGAATACAATAATCTGCCAAGGCAAGTTCTAGATGCAATATTGTACGCATACGATCCTTATTTAAAATAGCTTCTTCTAGTATGCCTTCTTGTAAATCAATCTTTTTCATATGATTCAACACAACCTTTGTATTTGATATAGAACCATCCAGCGCTTCCATATAACATTTCTCTTTGAGTTCTCTTTCCTTCACACTTATCACCTCAATTTTATTCTACAAAAAAACTGCACATATGTGCAGTTATAATTTCAAGAATTTACGTACTGAGAAGAATGAACCAATTAATCCTACAACAGCACCAAGTAGTGCTAAGAATGCACCTAATTCCCATACAAGTGGATAAGGTGGTATAAATGTAATCAGGTTAGAAGACATCAATGATGTCATTGTTACATAAGCAAACTTATAACCATAAGCAAGGATAATTAAAGGTACAATAGAACCAATGAGTCCAATGAAGATACCTTCTAACATAAATGGAATACGAATATACCAGTTAGAAGCACCCACCATTCTCATAATTGAAATTTCAGTTGAACGAGATGTA
The DNA here is from genome assembly GCF_900540665.1 of uncultured Catenibacterium sp. GTDB lineage: Bacteria > Bacillota_I > Bacilli_A > Erysipelotrichales > Coprobacillaceae > Catenibacterium. The sequence continues at coordinate 27,841 of NZ_UQGV01000005.1, forward strand.
ATAGTGATTTTTATTGTATTCGCAATCATAAAGAGTGCTACTACGATTAAGGCAACCACAAAGATCGCCCCACCATTACGTACTGATTCAAGGATATCTACTAATTTATTTGTAGAAGAACCACCATAAGTGACTTCTTTTACATAAGGAATATCCCCAATCTTCTTCGCAACCTTATCAAGATTCTTCGCATTCTTAACTTCTACAATATATGCATCACCAAGAGGATTATCACTACGATAGTTTTCAAATAACTGTTTTGAATTTTTATCCTGAGATGCAATTAATTTGTCTAGCTCTTTATCTTTACTAGAATAATTAACCTTCTTGATACCAGTTAATTTATTGATTTCATTACCAATAGCTTGACTTTGTTCATCAGTAGCACCACGGTCTACCTTCACATAAATATTCAAGCTATTTTCAATATTCACAGTCATATGATTCACATTAATCGCAATGACTGATACAACACCAATCAAAATCAACGTAATCGTAACTGCAAAGATAGATGAAATAGACATCACACCGTTTCTCCAGATATTCTGGAAAGCAGTTTTACAATGCTTAGGCATTGCCTTTAATTCTTCTACGAATTCCATGACTGATAACCTCCTAAACTTGTATCTGTTGTGACACAACCATCTTCAATAAGAATAGTTCTCTTCTTATTTCTCTGAACGATTTCACGGTCATGTGTGACAACAAGTACAGTTGTCTGACGGACATCATTGATTCTTTCTAGAAGTTCAATGATTCCCTGAGATGTTTCAGGATCTAGGTTACCTGTTGGTTCATCCGCAATTAATACTTTAGGCTGATTGACAATAGCACGGGCAATCGCTACACGCTGTTGCTGCCCACCTGATAATTCATGAGGGAATGAATTCGCTTTGTCTTCTAGACCTACAAGTTCTAGTACATTACGAACCTTTTTTCTAATTTCAGTTTTTGGTGTATTAGTTACTTCTAGCGCAAAAGCGACATTTTCAAAGACTGTCTTTTTTGGTAGAAGACGATAGTTCTGAAATACAACTCCAATCCTGCGTCTAAAATATGGGACTTTAGAGTTCTTAATACGAGATACATCGGTTCCATCAACAATAACTTTACCTCTTGTAGCTTTTTCTTCTCGATAGAGAAGCTTGATAAATGTAGATTTACCAGCACCAGTTGGACCAATGACATAAACGAATTCGCCGGCATCGATTGTAAGTGACATGTCATTTACAGCACGTACGCCAGTCTTATAAACTTTTGTTACGTTTTCAAGTTTAATCATTTCTTGCATATCATCACACTCCTTGTTTCCCCATTATAGCACATACTTATAATAAGTAATGATTTATTTTAAATTTTCTTTTGAAGACCATCTCTCTAGATTAACATTCGGTAATGTGAATCCTCTACCATTGACACTATGTACTTCAGTTGTAATTTCAAAAGCTTCTGGATCCATATTTTGAACAATATCATGGAAAGCTGCATATTCACGACGATTAAGAACAACCATGACTGCTTTAGATTCATTTTTCATAAATCCTGTTGTGATATTTAAGAATGTACATCCACGATCTACATCTTTCATTAAAGCTTCCGCAATTTCTTCATATTTTTCTGATACAACGATGACCTGAATGTTGTTTTGTCCAAGCAACATCATCTTATCAATAATATATGTAGAAATCACAACAGTAATAATACCATAAAGAATTTCCTCAACGTTTGAGAATGGAATCTGAATAAGTAGAATCACAATATCAAAGATATTGATTAATAATCCTAGTGAAAGACCTGTATACTTATTCACAAGTAATGGTGGAATATCCATACCACCTGTACTGTATCCAAGTCTCAATACGAGCCCTAATCCAACCCCAATAAGGAATCCTGCATAAACAGCAGCAAGTAAAGTATCCTTAGTCAAATGTGTTAAATAATAACTCTTTTCAAATAATGCAAGAAAGAATGGGAATGCGAATGTAGAAACAAGTGTTCCTACCGCAAACTTCTTTCCTAATAAGAAATATCCAGCAATAAATGCGACAATGTTGAATCCAAGTACAAGTGTTGATAAATGAACATAGAACACATAATGCTGGAATGCAAGGGCAAGACCTGAAACCCCACCAAGGATAATCTTGGCAGGTACCGCAAACCCTGCAGTACCTAAAGCCATAACGGCATTCCCTAACATCACTAAAATAAAATCAATCACTAATTTCTTTGCAGAATGCATTTTACTCATTATTTTTCTCCTTTACTTGAGATCTTAAATAAGCATAAATAAGATCATCAAGCTCACCATCTAATATTTTCTTTGGATCATTTGATTCATAACCAGAACGGTTATCTTTCACCATAGAATAAGGATGAAGAACATAAGAACGGATCTGTGATCCCCATTCAATATTCTTCTTTTCACCTTGAATTTCAGATAGTTTTTCAGCATGGGCTTCCTGCATTAATAAATACAATTTACTCTTTAACATCAACATAGCCTGTTCTCTGTTCTGTAACTGAGAGCGCTGTGACTGACAAGAAACAACTGTATTAGTAGGAATATGAGTAATACGGACTGCTGAATCAGTTTTATTAATATGCTGTCCTCCAGCACCGGATGCACGATATGTATCAATACGAAGATCCTTTGGATCGATTGTAATCTCAATATCATCATCTAATTCAGGTGAAACTTCTACAGATGCAAATGATGTATGTCTTCTCTTTGATGAATCAAACGGTGAAATACGTACAAGTCGATGAACACCCTTCTCTGCTCTTAAATGACCATACGCATTATAACCAGTAAAACGGATAGAACATGATTTTAATCCTGCTTCATCACCTGCAAGATAATCATCAACATCAACCTTCCATCCTTTCTTTTCGCCATAACGTATATACATACGCATAAGCATCTCAGCCCAGTCCTGAGATTCAGTTCCTCCAGCACCTGGATGAATTTCTACAATGGCATTCGAATGATCGTATTCCTGATCAAACAATAATGTCTTTTCAAATTCATCTAAATTCTTATGGAACGTCATATAATCTTCTTCTAAAGAAGCCATAAAGTCAGGATCTTCAGTATCCTTAACATATTCATATACTTCCATGAGTTCTTTATAGCTTGCTTCTAAAGAAGTATCTGTATCAGCCACTTTCTTCATTTCATTCAGATGAGCATATACTTTAGTCGCATGTGCCTGATCATCCCAGAAATGTTCGTCCATTGTCTGTACAGTAAGTCCTTCTATTTCTCTTTTTAGTACTTCAATATTTGCAGAAACATATAATTGGTCTAATAATAAACGGGCATCTTCCAGCCCGTTTTTGATTTCATATAATTCCATTATTTAAATTCAAGTTCAACTTTGATTTCTGGAATGTTCATTTCTGCTTCTGTGCCAGGACGGATACCCATATGGACAATGTTACGAGCAATTTCCTGAGAAATAGATTTTGTCATCTCTTCGAACATATAGAAACCTTCTTCTGTATATTCCTGAAGAGGATCACGTTGTGCATAAGCTCTTAAGTAGATACCATTTCTAAGTTTCTGCATTGCATCAATATGGTTGATCCATGTATGGTCAATGATACCTAAAAGAACACGGCGTTCATAATCAAGTTTTACTGAATCTTCAAGATCCTTATTGAATCTGTTTTCATAGCTCATGAAGACTACTTCACTCACAGCATCAATCACCTTCTGAGGATCATTCACTGCTTTGTCAGGATTCTTAGCAACTAATTCACTTAATAACATGTAATTCTTACCAACATAGTTTAAGAATTTTTCTACATCTACAACTGGCTTCTTACCTTCATTATTAGTGAACTTAGGCATATCAAGTTCAATTGCTGTTAAGAATTCACCCTTGATGATTTCTGATAAGTCCTTAGAACGCATGATATCATCTCTTTCTTTATACATGATTTCACGCTGTTGACGCATAATATCATCATATTCTAATAACTGCTTACGCATATCGAAGTTCTGACCTTCAACACGCTTCTGAGCTGTTTCAATAGACTTAGTCACCATCTTAGATTCAATTGCTTCATCATCCATGAATGAATCAGTTAAAGCCTTGATCTTTTCACTTGCGAATCTCTGCATCAATTCATCTTCAAATGATACAAAGAACTGTGAACATCCTGGGTCACCCTGACGACCAGAACGTCCTCTTAACTGGTTATCGATACGTCTAGATTCATGACGTTCAGAACCAATAACCATTAAACCACCAATTTCAGCAACACCTTCACCTAGCTTGATATCAGTACCACGACCAGCCATGTTAGTAGCGATTGTAACGGCACCCTTAACACCAGCCTTAGCGATAATAGCTGCTTCTTTTGCATGGTTCTTAGCGTTTAATGTATTATGTTTAATACCTTTTGCACTTAGCATCTTAGATAAGATTTCAGATGTTTCTACTGCAACTGTACCAAGAAGGATTGGCTGACCATAAGCATGGCGCATTTCTACTTCTTTAATAATAGCTGCATATTTAGCCTTCTTGCTTGAGAATACCAAATCTGGTTTATCGTCACGAATAACAGGCTTATTTGTAGGAATAACAACTACACGCATGTTATAGATCTGACGGAATTCTTCTTCTTCAGTCTTTGCAGTACCTGTCATACCAGCTAACTTATCAAATAATCTGAAGAAGTTCTGATAAGTAATTGTTGCAAGTGTAACAGTTTCTTCTTTAATTGGTACACCTTCTTTTGCTTCAATAGCCTGATGTAAACCATCAGAATAAGCACGACCTGGCATAACACGTCCAGTAAACTGGTCAATAATCATAATAGAAGCATTTCTTATATCATGGCTGCCGTCTTCTGTTGCAATCATATATTCAATGTCCTTAGTCATTGTATAGTTTGCTTTAAGTGCCTGGTTGATATAGTGTACTAATGCTGTATTTTCTGGATTATATAGGTTTTCTACATTAAATGCCTTTTCTGCTTTCGCAATACCATCAGGTGTTAATGTACATGTCTTACTTTCAACATCTACCTGATAATCCTTTTCATTCTTTAAGCTCTTAGCAAAGTGGTCAGCAGATACATACATAGAAGCAGTCTTCTTCTTACCACCACTAATAATTAATGGAGTACGTGATTCATCGATTAAGATAGAGTCTACTTCATCGACTAATGCATAATGTAATGGACGAAGTACTTTATCTTCATAGTTAGTCACCATGTTATCACGTAAGTAATCGAATCCTAATTCAGCATTTGTAGTATATGTAATATCACATGCATGCTGTTTTCTCTTATCATCTGCATCTAGTTCTCTTTCATTCAAACCAACAGTCAAGCCTAAGAACTTGTAAACCTGTCCATTTAATTCACAGTCACGACGAGCTAAATATTCGTTAACTGTAACAACATGAACACCCTTACCATCTAAGGCGTTCAAATAAACTGGGAAGATAGATGTTAAAGTTTTACCTTCACCTGTTTTCATTTCTGCAATATCACCATTATGAAGTGAAATAGCACCCATTAACTGTACTTTGAAGGCTTTGAGTCCTAGTACTCTGTAAGCTGCTTCACGTACAACTGCGAATGCTTCTGGTAAAATATCATCTAATGTTTCACCCTTTGCAAGACGATCCTTAAAGAACTGAGTCTGAGCACATAGTTCTTCATCACTCATTGCCTGTGTCTGAGGTTCTATCGCAATAATTTCATCTGCCTGTTTTTCTAATTTACGTAGAATAGAACTGTCCTGTGAGAAAATACTTTTAATACGGCCAGTAATTCCTTTTTTCTCTTTCTGTGGTGTTGTAGAGAATGGTAATGGTTTTGCATCTGTCTTGATATCATCAAATGATTCTACAATGATATCATCTCCACGATGATCGCCTAAATCGACGATTTCAGCTTCTTGATTAAGTTCCTGATGCTCCATTCCTTCCTTTTTTAACTTTTTCTTAACTTGTTTTCTAATTTCTTGTTTTTTACTAGGCATGATGTGTCTCCTTTCAATACAAAATCGTATACATTATATCATACATATAGCAAAAAACAAAAGCATTTTATATACTCCTTGCTTGTTTAATTATTCCCAAGTTTACAAGGTATTTTTCTTTCATTGCGAGGATCAATATTTCGATTTTCTGAGGCTTTTCTTTTTCAATTAATTTAAGACAAGTCTTAATGGTTTCTCCAGAAGTCATCACATCATCTAATAGGAGTATTTTCCTATTTTTAAGGAATGATCCACCCCTTAATCCAATCACATCACGTATCCCTGCTCTTTGCGTATAAGACTGATCACTTTGTTTATAATCCACTTTCTTATAGAGTCCATTGAAAACATGAGAGTGAATTGTCATTGCAATGGCCTGGTTGGGAGCAAAACCACGCACATCATTCGCCTTTGACGCACTTGGTGCAACAACAATCAAATAATCTTTATAGCGTCTTTGTAGTTCTCTTTTGTACATATCTAAGAAAGCATCCTTTAAAGCATAGTCATATTGCCCCTTATAACGAAAAAGCAGGGTACGGAAGAAATCATTGTATCCATATAGAATACGGAGTGGATATCCCTCAAAACATGTTTTAATATCAATTCTCTTAAATAAAGACAAACAGGAGGAACAGATACAGTGATAGAAAAATAATTGATGAAAAGAGGATGACTTAGAAATAGAGGATAAACAGATCAGACAGACATCCTGTTGAGCCTCTGAATGGTTTTGATACATCCCTTCATCGCCTTTGAGTAATGATCATCTATAAGAAGTATGTTTCCATCCTCATATCCTATTTTTCTACCAACTCTTCCTGCAATCTGTATCAATGTTCTTTCATCAAATATACGATCTCCTGCTTCTAATACAATCACCTGTACATCCTCTATTGTAATTCCTCTTTCTAATATCGTTGTGGTGATTAAGACATCTAATAACCCCTCTTTAAAATCTTTTGTATACTCATTTAAATAAGGAGATTCAGAACTCACTCCCTGCACCCTGTATGTATCTTTTAATAGATCCACATAATATTGTGCATCACTTTTTCTAGGTACATAGACAAGTACTCTTTGATGTGTTTCTAATAGCTTCTTAATCCAATATTTCAGGGATATAAGCCACAAAAATTGAGGAATGATATAAATATGAGGAACCGGCAGATCATGTCCATGATAACGTCTATTCATGATCATCACACATTCATCATGAATATCCTCCTCAAGTAATGTAGCAGATAATTTAATATACCTTTTAGAGGCATGATAAAAGATGGAATTCAATACATCATCTCCATAAAAAGGAAATGCATCCGCTTCATCCATGATTACAAGATCAAAAGGAGAAGATACAAATCGATAGAGCTGATGGGTTGTACAAATGATCAAGGGAGCATCAATATTTTCTTGATAGCCCCCATAAAGAAGACCAATGGTCAGGTGAGGAAAATCCTTCTGAATTCTTTCATGTAATTCTATACACAATTGTCTTCTAGGGATCGTGAAACATACGCGTCCCTTGTTTTCAATCACGTGCTTGATTATCGCATAAGAGATTTCTGTTTTACCAGAACCACATACAGCAAGGACAATAGAATTCGTGGCATTCTCATAATTCGTGATCAGTTGTTCTGAGATGAACTGCTGGCGGGACGACAAGGTAAAAGAAAGATGATAAGACGCATCAGTCATTATTAAAGGAGTCGTATGTATTGGATAAACTTCATCTAAATAAACACGTCCAAACGCTATACACTTTCTACAATAAGGTCTCTTATTGATATAGCTGATATAGTGTTCATCCTCATTACCACATACAGGACATTTCACAATCACCACCCCCTTTGGCCCTCTACTAATCTATACACTTAGAAGATGTTTTTTTTCTCAAAGAAAGTTAAATTTTTTTCAAAAAAAACTATGAGCATCTCTCATAGTCACATATATTGACTTTAGATTTGGTCTAAACTATAATAAAGACGAAAGATGGAACAACCAGTAAGCGGTTGTCCTTGAATTTATTTTTGGTAAGTAACTACCTCAAACTTTTCCTAGGAGCGAGGTAGTTACTTTTTTTCGTTCTTATCAATAATGATAAGAAGTAATCTAACAACAAGTGTCAATAAAGATATGATCAGTGTCAAACACGTTAACATAATCATGATTATTTCATACGTTGTCATTAGGCATCACCTCCGTTTTCAACTTAAGAGAAGAATCACGAAGGGTTGCGAACCTTCGTCATAACGACCAAGGATAACCACCTACCGTATACGGTTGTTCCACGCATAAATTATATCATAGAAATCTATCTACCTGGGTAAGTAATCAATTATCACAATTTTATAATAAATCACAATTTATTGGCAGAAATACAGCATAAAACAACCCCTAAGCTATTGTACTTGCTTAGAGGTTGTTTCAATTTTTTATTGTCTATAAAACGCAGAAGAAGCATTAATTTGTTGTTTTAAACAAAGAATTAACAATCAACCCACGTAATATCATTTTCTATTTCCCAAAAAGTCTTTCCGTCAAAAATTCGATCTGATAAAAAATCTTCCACAGGATAATTATTGTAGTCACCTTTCCATTTATAATCCTTACCATTTTCTTTCATTTCACAGAGCACTAACTCTAATATATCATTTTCCATCCACCCTTCTAAAAAATATTTTGTATCATTATATAGAAACCATAGTTCATCACCATAATGTATATGATCTACAAATTCCTGAACATTACCATTTTTCACACTTTTCTTCTACCTTTAAATCATATTCCTTAATAAGTCTACGGGCAATCATCTTATTCACATGAGTCCTCTTAATAGTGATAGTACGTTCACCATTAGAGTAGATACAATGATCCCCTTTCGCATTTCTAAGGAATCTATAGCCATTGTTTTCTAATATTCTTTTAAATTCTATGACTGAGTAAGTTCTTGCTTTCATGACCCTTCCTCCTTGGTTACTTCTATTCTAACATATTTATAATCTTTGATGATTTTTTTACATATAACGATATATTTATTCATAAATTAGTATATATACTAAATTTTAATTAATTTTTAATACTTTTATAATAATTTATTATTGCATTGACTAAATCTTTGTACTATACTTAGACCCAACAAAGGCGAAGACGAGGAGAGTAATCTATGACAGAGACTCTAGCGAGTAAGTGATGGTGGAAGACTTACAGTTAAGTGATAGATGAAAAACACCTCTGAGCTGTCTACCCAAAGCATTATGCAAGTAGGCTAGAACGTTCTTTCAGCGACGTTACCGCTGGCGGGTATCGCATGCTCTTTGAAGTATGTCTGTACTTAGTTATAGACTCAACGACTTAGTAAGATACTCGCACCACAAAGCGAGTTTTTTTTGACTCAAGTATAGGAGGAAGATGTAAATGTGTGGTTTTCTAACAATGGGTTCTACAGAAGTAGAAATTGATGTATTTGATGAAGCTTTAGGAAAGATTGAAGGAAGAGGTCCTGATATGATTCAGACTTCTCGATTATTTGATAAGACTTTTGGTTTCAATAGATTGGCTATTATGGATTTAAGTGAGAATGGTAAGCAGCCATTTTCTGATGATCATACAATTGTAGTATGTAATGGAGAAATCTATAACTACCCAGAATTAAAGAAGAATATTATGGATGAATATACTTTTAAGTCTTCTAGTGACTGTGAAGTATTAATTCCTTTATATAGAAAATATGGTTTAGATACACTTGTAAGATATCTAGATGGTGAATATGCATTCTGTTTATATGATGCATTAACTGATAAAATGATAGCTGCAAGAGACCCTATTGGTATTCGTCCAATGTTTTATGGATATACTGAAAAAGGCACAATCGCATTTGGTTCTGAAGCCAAAGCTTTAATGCCTGTTTGTAAGAAAATCATGCCTTTCCCACCAGGACATTATTATGATGGTGAGAAGTTTGTATGCTTCAATGATGTGGCTGATGTGAAATTAATGCATAATGATGATGTAGACACAATTGCCTTGAGCCTACGTGTTAAATTAATTGAAGCAGTGAAGAAGAGATTACAGAGTGATGCCCCTGTTGGTTATCTATTATCTGGTGGTTTGGATTCATCTTTAGTATGTGCCATTGGTCAGCGTATTACTGATACACCTATCAAGACTTTTGCGATTGGTATGGAAACAGATCCTATTGACTTAAAGTATGCGAAAGAAGTGGCCGAATTCTTAGGTACTGATCATACAGAAGTGATCATGACTAAAGATGATGTACTCGATTCTTTAAGAGAAGTCATCCGTACATTAGAGACTTGGGATATTACAACTATTCGTGCAAGTATCGGTATGTATCTTCTATGTAAATATATTCATGAACATACTGATTTAAAGGTTATTTTAACTGGTGAAGTGAGTGATGAATTATTTGGTTATAAGTATACAGACTTTGCACCTAGTCCTGAAGAATTCCAGAAAGAATCTCAGAAGCGTATGCGTGAATTATATATGTATGATGTATTAAGAGCAGATAGATGTATTAGTGCAAATGCCTTAGAAGGTCGTGTTCCTTTCGCTGATCTTGATTTTGTGGATTATACAATGCGTATTGATCCTAAGAAGAAGATGAATACATACAACAAAGGTAAATATCTCTTAAGACATGCTTTTGAAGGTTTGAACTATCTTCCTCATAATATCTTATTTAGAGAAAAAGCAGCATTCTCTGATGCTGTTGGACATTCTATGGTAGATTACTTAAAAGAATATGCTGATTCTTTATATACAGATGAAGATGTTAAGAATGCCAAGGATAAGTATCCTTACTGTACACCATTTACTAAAGAATCATTATTATATCGTGATATTTTTGAATCTTATTACCCAGGAAAAGCTAAGTGGATCAAGGACTTCTGGATGCCTAATAAGACTTGGAAAAACTGTGATGTCAATGACCCAAGTGCTAGAGTACTTAAAAACTATGGAGATTCTGGAAAATAATACTATAATAAGAATGAGGTGATGGTTATGTTAAGTACATTATTACTTATGGTGTTCTTTCTTGCATTTCTTCCATATATTGTAATGTTCTATATATTCAAATGGAGTTTGAAGGTTGTAATTTATCTCATTCTTATTTTCCTTGCATTAGGATTTTTGGGAATCACTATATAGAGGCTATGAGTTATTCATAGTCTTTTTTTGCACAAAAAAAAACGTGGTCTCCCACGTTAATAACTATTGGTGCTCGGAATGGGATTTGAACCCACACGGCATAAACCACCAGTACCTGAAACTGGCGTGTCTACCATTCCACCATCCGAGCATTCAACAGTGTTGATTTTATTCTTGTTTTATTTGTTTGTCAAATATTATTCATGATGGCATTCACAATTATCATGGCTGCATCCACAAGTAGGTTCGGATTCAGGAACGAGTGTACCGGCTAAATAAGCTTTCACTGCAGTATCACAATCACCAGTTGCTCCACCAACCACATTAATATTAGAACCACTTAAAGCCATAATAGCCCCTCTACCAATGCCACCACAGATCAATACATCTACATTTAAATTAGATAATAAAATAGCTAATGCACCATGACCTAATCCTTCTGTACCTACAACCTGTGATTCTTTGATTTCATTGTTTTCTACATCATATAATTTAAATTGTGAAGTTTTTCCAAAGTGTGGAAAAACTGATTCGTTTTCATAAGTTACCGCAATTCTCATAATATGTTCTCCTTTTACTTTTAAAACAGAATAACCTGTTTTTTTTATACATTCATTGCCTTCAATTCTTAAAGGATAGCCTTCCATTATACTACGTGCTATCTTTTTTCTTGCTCTGGCATATATTTCAGTAACTGTAGTACGTGATATATTCATCTTTTCAGCGCATTTGGCGTGTGTATAGGACTTATAGTCTATAAGACGGATGACCTCAAATTCATCTAATGCAAGCTCTATATAGCCTCTTTGAGGGATACCATCAGGTACAAACATATTGTATTCAGGAAATCCTGTAATTGTCCTTGATCTCTTCGATCTAGCCATACGCTCCTCCAATTACTGACATATGTCGATAACATTATAACACAAACAATATGAAAAAAAGCAGTTTTCACTGCTTAAAGTAATCTCATTGCGCCTTGTTCTCTTGTATGAATAATATGACAAGAATCCTTACCAAATATAGAATCCATATAAGATGCATAATCATTAATTCTATTTGTTTTCACAAAGGTAAGCATAGTACCTGAGAATCCTCCACCATTCACTTTTGCTACACCATCACCATTTAGATAATTCTCACTTAATACAATAGCTGTACCAATATTTTGATGACGTGTACTTCCCTGTGGATAAATATTCTGTAGCGCTTTAAATGTAGAGTCTCCAGATTCTTTCACTAATTTTAAGAAGGTATCAAAATCTCCCTTTTCAAGTGCTTCTGACTGCTTTAAGACACGCTCTTCTTCTTTAAAGAAATGAAGTGCTCTTAAAGCAGGACGATCCCCTACTCTTGCTCTTACCATACGATAGTTCTTTATGAACTCATCATAAGAAACATCTCTTAAAACATCCTGTTGAAAGAAATGAGCTACCTTGATCATTTCATTTGGAACAGCATCATAATCAATTGTATTATCTGATCTATACATATTAGAATTCACACAACATAGAGTATAATCAAAATTTGAGAAATCAATATTCAGCTTATAAATATCTGGTGAATTGAGATTCTTAAAATCTACTTTAATAAAGCCACCCACACAGCAGACACACTCATTCATTAAACCACTTGGCTTACAATAAAATGTATTTGTCGCAAAACGACCAATCTGGACAAGATGTTCGTTTTCAATTTTTCCTTCATTATATAAATAGTTAATAATGGTACCAATCATAATATTAAAGTTAGCACTAGAACCTAAACCTACATTTCTAGGAATATCACATTGAATAAAGGCGTTAAAACCACCAATATGATAATTCTTCTGGTTGAGTCCAAATAAAACACCATTGATCAATGATTCCATTGTACCTTTCTTGGCTTCATTATATTTTATATTTTCTGTATCTATTTCATTAATACTTAGTTGATTATAAATAACCTTTACATAGCGATCCTGTTTACCCACTATACCAATAGAATCTAATTGAATAGCGGATGCAAGAACACGTCCATGCTGGTGATCAGTATGATTACCACCTATTTCACATTTACCAGGAACACTAAATATCATAATATCCTGGTCTCCATAATAATCAATAAAGGACTGGACTGCATCTTTGTATCTAAGTATCTGATCATCTATATTTTCTGAGTAAATTCCTCTTAATAGAGGAATCATTTCACCACTAGAAAGTCTTTTGAGTACTTCAGACGCTTTCATAGTATAGCCTCCTTTTTGTAAACGATTGCATTTCTATTTTATCATGTATTTGTTTGATTACAATGTTTCAAGTTATATTTTACATCAAAATACCATAGATACCTTGTTCATTTCTTTATTCTATTTTGTGCATAATGTGCATAAGTGTGAATAATTCATTTTCATGAGTATATATCATATATTTTTAAATTGCATGTAAACTACAGTTTTAAAACACCTATTTTAAGGTGTTAAATAGCCTTACTTATACACTAAGACTATTTAGGTTTTGTAGTGACTTTGTCATTATGTGTAAACGGATACAAAAAAAGAATAGTGATTATTCACTATTCTAGTCATCTAATGCAGCTCCATTTGTTTCAATAATATGCTTCATCCAGTTATAAGACTTTTTCTTTGTACGCTTGAGTGTACCATGTCCTTTATCATCCATATTTACATAGATAAATTCATAGGTGCCCACAAAAAAGTAGGTTTCCCTACTTTTCTTCCAACATCTCTATAACCTTAATAACATCCCAATAGAATGATTCTTCACCGACATATGTATCAAAGTGACGTCTTCTTAATTGTCTCATGACATTATTTTGTACACCAGTGAAATAGAGCTGTACCTTATGTGCACGACATAGTTCTACAACATCCATTAATTCATGAATACCTGAATCATCAATAGATGGTACACCTCTTACTGAGAGAATAAGATGATCACATCCATCTACTAGTTCTCTTATTTTAGATAATAACTGATCCTGGTTTCCAAAGAATAGTGGTCCAGCTAAATAAACTACCTGAGTTGTAGAATGGTTATAATTGATTTCTTTGTCTAATCTATGTGGTTCAATGGCACTTGTTTCTACATGTAATGAAGAGTTATTGATCACAAACAAGAACATTGAAACACAGATACCTAATACAATTGCGACTGTTAAATCAAAAACAACTGTTGCAAGCATAGTGACTAAGAACTGTGTCATACTTGTTTTAATACGGTTTCTAAAGATTGATTTAATTTCATCCCATTCATTCATACGCCATGCAGTCATGATAAGGACTCCAGCTAAAGCAGATAAAGGAATCTGTGACATATAAGGACCTAATACAAACATAGAAATAAGTAATGCGATAGCATGGAAGATACTTACTAATCTTGTCTGTCCACCTGCCTTGATTGCGACACTAGTACGTGCAATAGCGGCAGTGGCTGGTACACCGCCAAAGAATGGAATCACCATATTACCTACACCTTGCGCAAATAGTTCCATATCAGCATCCAGCTTTTCATTTTTCATCTTACCAGCACTTGCACCACATAGTAATGATTCAATCATACCAAGCATCGCAATACTAAAAGCAGGAATAATAAGATGAGTTACAGTCGTAAGATTCAGACTAGATATAGATAGTCTTGCATCTGGAAATAATGTAGTAGGAATCTTACCTACGATTGTTACATCGAACTGTCCTACAATATTCACAATTAAAGCGATAATAATACCGGCTAAAGATGATGGGAATACACTTGCCCATTTCTTAGGCCAGATCAACATAATAAAGACAACAAGTAAGCCAAACATCAAGGCATACTTATTAATAGGAAAACCTAATTTAGAATAAGATAGAAGCTTTTCAATTGTATTCCCTCCTTTAGAAGTCACACCAAAGAAGTTATCAATCTGTCCTGTCGCAATGATAATCGCAATACCACTTGTAAAGCCTGTAATAACACTACTTGGAATAAAAGATACAACCTTACCAAATTTAAAAAATGATGCAATAAGTAA
The DNA here is from genome assembly GCF_900540665.1 of uncultured Catenibacterium sp. GTDB lineage: Bacteria > Bacillota_I > Bacilli_A > Erysipelotrichales > Coprobacillaceae > Catenibacterium. The sequence continues at coordinate 43,025 of NZ_UQGV01000005.1, forward strand.
CATAACCCCAGAAATAAAGCTGGCTACAAATACACCCTGTAGTCCATAAGTAGTAGATAAACCAATCAAGATAGCTGACATAGCCCCTGTAGGGCCTGAAATCTGATAAGAGGCGCCTGATAGTCCTCCAATGAGTAAACCAGCGACAATGGCTGTAATTAAGCCAGCACCTGCATCAGCACCACTACTGACACCAAAAGCTAAGGCAAGTGGTAAAGCCACTGCTGCAACTGTTAAGCCTGCAAGTATATCTTTAACTAACTTTTGTGAGTTATACCCCTTAAACTCACTTTTTAATCTTAAAACATAATTGTTTAACACAAAACTCCCTTTTCCTTTCCCAAAAATACTGTTTCAATATATCATAAAATTCTTATAATGTTGAGAAAAAATCTAATATTTACATATCATATGAATATGTAAAATTTTTATTTAGTTTGACATTAAAACTATTAACTTCAAGTAAACATTAGTATACAATACATTCCGAGGTGGATATATGAGAAAAAAGATTATAGGATTGATTGTATTGATATTACTTTGTGGAAGTATTGGAGTAGGTCATTATTTTGTGAATTATGCTTTATCTCCTGCAAGTAATTCTAGCGAAAGAAATGTGAAGACAACAGTACATGCAACAAATGAGAATGAATTAATCATGATGAGAAATAAAGTAAGTGAAATGAAGAAGGCAGATGCCTTTTATAAAGAAACTACTTTAACATCAATTACCAGTAAGGACCAATTAAAACTCTCTGGTAATTATAAAACACAAGACAGTCATAAATGGGCTCTTATTATTCATGGTTATAAGGTGGATAATAGAAATATGATGCCTTTTGGAAGAACATATTATGAGCATGGCTATAATGTGTTACTGCCAGATGATCGTGCTTCTGGTAAGAGTGAAGGAGATCATATTGGGATGGGTTATCTTGATAAGGGTGATATGAAGCAATGGATTAAATGGATATTGAATAAGGATCCAGAAGCACAAATAGTAGTACATGGTGTGTCCATGGGTGGTGCAACAACTATGATGTTGTCAGGAGATAATCCAGACCATATCGTTGGGTATATTGAGGATTGTGGTTATACGAGTGTATATGATATATTCTCTAGCGAATTAGATAAGAGATTTGGTTTACCACCGTTCCCTGTCATGGATATTTCTAATATTATGGCAAATATTGAAGCAGGTTATGATTTCAAGAAAGCAAGTAGCGTTGACGCAGTTAAGAAATGTAAGAAACCTATGATGTTTATTCATGGTACGAAAGATGATTTTGTCCCTTATTCAATGGGATTAGAAGTTTATAAAGCAGCTAATTGTGAAAAAGAATTATATAGTGTAAAGGGCGCAACACATGCCAATAGTATCTATATGAATCCTGATGATTATTGGAATAAAGTATTTAAGTTTATTAATGAGAAGACATCTATCACAAGATAGATGTTTTTTTGTACTAAAAAAGCCCTCCCGCAGGAAGGCATAAAAAAAGGACCTGGCTGCTTGCTATTGTCGCGTCTTCACACTATCGTCGCCGTTATGATGCTTAACTTCCG
>NZ_UQGV01000006.1 GCF_900540665.1 uncultured Catenibacterium sp.
TAATTTTCACTAACCTGTGGTTTGTGGGTATTCAAAAAAGTATTTTATTGAATTTTATAGTTTGAATAGTTATAAACTTAAATCGTACAAGTATTTCATATATTTGAAATGTTACAAATGTGCGAGTATATGAATAATTTTTTTGTGTTTAGAGTGGATGAGATGACATACAAATGTCATCTCATCCACTTTTTTTAATTATTTTAATGATATTAAAATTCGTTCTCCCCCTATTTGTCTTAAATTTTGACATTAATAATGAAAAAGTGGTTTCTCGACTCATTTCTAATACTCTTTACTTAATAAAAAATCCACTATGTTCATTGTTTTTATTCCTTCATAGTTACCACCCGCAAAATTATCTGCCATCACAACATACTTAGGATAATTATCTCTGATTTCTAAAAGCTGTTCATATTCCCTTTTCTGTGTTTTTTCAGACTTTATTTCCTGTGTTACCTGAACATAGATTTTTTCATTTTGTTTTGCTGCAACAAAATCAATCTCTTTATCTTTTATCTTACCAATATAAACATCATAGCCTCTTCTTTTAAGTTCTAGATATACAATATTTTCTAAAGATGCTGCGACACTATCTACAGTATAACCTAATACAGAATAACGCAAAGAAACATCTGCAAGATAGAATTTCTCCTGTGTTTTTAATATATTTTTTCCTTGAAGATCATATCGAGAACACTTATGAAGAATATAGGCTTTCTGTAATTTCTCTAAATAACTATAAACTGTTTCATTATCAATTTTTCTCTGTTCTGATTTGAAATAATTAGAAATTGATTTTGCGGAAAATGTGTTTCCAATATTATTAAACGTATATTTTACAACTCTTTCTAGCTGATCTATCTTCTTGACTTGGTTTCTACGTACAATATCAGAAAAAATAGTTGAATTATAAATGTCCTTCACAATCGTATAAACTTCATCCTGGGAATAATCCTGTAAATGAGTTGCAGGGAATCCACCCAATCGTACGTATTGGCTAAATTCTTGTTTCAAATCCTTAAGAGTCGTATAGCTTTTCTTGAACATAAGATATTCTTCAAATGACAAAGTATAAATATGAAAAGTAATATATCTTCCCGTTAGATATGTGGATATCTCCGAAGACATCATTCTTGAATTTGAACCTGTAATATAGATGTCTACATCAAAGTCTGAGGCAAGAGTATTCACTACTTTCTCCCATCCTTCAATTTCTTGTATCTCGTCTAAGAATAAGTATGTCTTTTTTGATTGTAGTATTTTCGATTTTAATTCTAGATACAATTCTTTTGTAGTCATATCTTCATATTCCATAGAATCAAAACGATAATTAAGAATCTGTTCATCGTCCACATTCTTTTCTTCTTTGATTTTTTTAATAATCATCTTCAGAATTGTTGATTTTCCACAACGTCGAACTCCAGTCAATATTTTTACAAATGGAGTATCTACAAAAGGCATGATTTTATCTAAATATAATGGTCTTTCTATCATACAATCACCTCTTTCATACTTATTTTATCGCAACACTATCACTTTCACAATGGTTTTGCGGTTTTAAATCGCAATACTTTATCATTTTATGAATTGTTGCGATTTAAAAGGTGTCATCTTACTGACACCTTTAGCCTTTATTAGGAAACTTTGAATATACAAATTGACGTAAACGTGGATGTTCTCTCTTATAAATGAGCTGATAAAGCACATATGCAATTATACTTGCTGCTACAGCATCCATACATGAATGCTGTTTGATGAACATTGTAGACAAGGTAATAAGTACTGCTGAGACAATCGCAAATATATGCATTGGTTTATTATCTTTGAATTTCTTTGATTCAATTAATGCAATGGCACATCCTATTGAGTTGAAGACATGAATACTTGGAAATACATTGGTTGGCTTATCCGCCCCATAAATAAATCTTAACCAGAATTGGTCAAAGGCATTCCCTGTAAGTACTTCTGGACGATGACAGAATGTTGTTGGGAAGATTGTGAATATGATCAGTGAAATAGTCATACCACAGGCTAAAAATGAAAAGCCACGGTAGAATTCATCTGCATCATAGAAAAACAAGAATAACAAAGTTCCTGCAACAAATAAAAACCAATAGATATAAGGAATAATAAATGCTGGTACGAATGGTATGATACGGTCCAATCCTACATACATATCAAAGAAATGACTAATATCTCTTTGTTGTAAGCCAAAGTACCAAGGCATATAAAATACAAAATAGACAAGAACCCATGCATGTTCATGAGTCTTTATGAATTTCTTAATCATTTAATCACCCAAATTTTATTCTATCGATTCAGTAGGTAATAGTCAACATAAAAAAAACAGTGATAGAATCACTGTTAATTGAAACCAAATAGTTTCTGTGCAAGTTTATATCCACCAACGATTAGTTTACGTCCTAGCGGATCATTTAATTGCATAGCAAGACCTAATGCAGTCTTCTTTACTTCCTTATAAACGGCAGGCTTTGTATCCTTCATATAAGCCCATAAATCATTACGTTTCTGTAGGTTTTCTTCTGTACCACTCTTTACGCAGAGTACTGTAGTTACTGTAGTAATCATAGAAAGATACTTGATTAGGTATTTTCTCATCTTACGTGATTTAAGCTTATCAATATCGATTGCATCAATCATACGTTTATTCACTCTGATCTGCTGATCAATACGTCCAATCATGACTGTTTCATTCACTGATTGATCTTCACGACCAATGAAATAGTGATATAAATCAACATTTAGATAATACATAGTCTGAATGAATGGAATTGGTTCATACACAAATAGGTTATCTACATAGAATGTATGTTTAGGAAGCACAAGACCACTTGCACGTAATACTTCTGTACGATAGATAATTGAATGCATTAATAGGTTCTGTGATGGATAGAAATATTTCACATCATACCATCTGAAAATCTTATTTTCAGGTAATGCATTTGTATAGCGAATAGGCTTCTGTGAATTCTTTGATGGTTTATCATAGACATAGTTACAGATCATCATATCGACATCATTACCAAGTTTCTTTAATGTCTGAATCACTTTAACTAAAGATGCTTCATCAAACCAATCATCACTGTCTAATACTTTAAAGAATCGTCCTGTTGCATTCTTTAAACCAGTATTAACTGCTTCACCATGTCCACCATTTTCCTGATGTATACATCTGATTGTTGCAGGATATTCTTCCTCTAATAAGTCCCCTATTTCTCCTGTCTTATCCTTAGAACCATCATCAATGATTAAGATTTCAATATCATTTTCACATATTAATAATGGTTCAATAGCATGTCTCATATAATCCTGTGAATTATAACAAGGCACTGCAACTGTAAGAGTTTTCATATTTATACCTCCATATAGATTTATTTTACCATAAATCACCTTGATATGGCTATAATTTATCAACTATCGCTTGTGTTTATATCTAGAATTAATGTAATATATATTGTATACGTAAGGAGTTGAGGTAAACAAATGAATAGAGACGTAACATATAAGGATAGTTTACTATTTCATATTAGTACAATGAAAATCCTTTGTCCTGTATTTGGTATTATCATGTTAGTTCTTGGCTTTATAGAAGCAAAAGACGGTTATTATGTGATTACAGGGCTTGGTGTCATCGGACTTCTACTTATGATTTATATCACTTTAAAGGTGAATAAGAAGAAGACTTTCTCTTATATGATGACTGAAAATGATATTACTTTTAAAGAAGGTAATAACGAAAAGAAATATGCTTATGAAGACATTACTAAACTAGTAGATGATGGTAAGACACTCACTATTTATTCTAAAGAAGGAGTGATCGCACAGCTTTCTTCATTAGAATTTGAAGTGGCTGATTTAGCTGAATTAGTTGAAGAATGTACTGATCATAAGATCCCTTATGAAGATATTGAAGGTACAAAAGAAGCACCTAGTCGTATGCCTTCTGTATCAGTTACTAAACCAGTGATGCTTGTTTTAACACTTATCCAGTTAGTGTCATTAGTAGCTGGTATGATTGGTGCGTTTGATTCTCTTGTTGTGGGTGGATTAATTTCTATCGTTATCCCAGTACTTGCAGGTATTTACTATTTAGGTCTAACTGCTGAAGGAAATCAGCCAGCAATCAAAGAATTGTATGGATTGTTCTTCTGTAACTTTATTATCCCTACTATTACAGGATGGTTAGTTCTATTTACTAAATATGCAATGGAAAATACAAGACCTCTTATTTATGCAGCAATTATTGTATTCTTAATTATCTTTGTATTCTATCGCTGGATTGGTGAAAAAGCAGGATTATCTAGAGATGCATTATTTACATGTTTCTTAGTGATCTTCATTCCTCTCGCATTATGCTGGATCAATGATCCTCTTGCAAAAGTAACTGCGACTGAGGAATGCATCATCACTAAAACAGAATACTATACAACTAAGTTTTCACAGGTCTATCATTTCAATGTGAAAACAGGTAAAAAGAAATATACTTATCGTGCTACCGCAAAAGAATTCAACCAGTATAAGAAAGGTGATACAATCACTATTGTTACTAAAACTGGACCTTTCGCCATCAGCTATAAAGAAATCAAGAAATAGGCATCTGCCTATTTCTTTTTTTATGCAAAAAAAATAGAGTTCCTTCATAGGAAACTCTATTTTAATCTTTGTGAATAAATGAATTGATACAATCCACTAATTCGTCAAATTCCACAATAATCTTATCTAAATATTCCTTTCCGGCTGGTTCTAGGTGGTAATACACTCTAGCTTTATTGTGGTAGATGACTGTGTCGCTTGAAATATAGCCGTTTTCAATGAGTTTGTAGATAATAGGATACATTGTACCATTCTTTGGTTCAATGCGACCCTTAGATTTTTCTGCAATCTCTTTAGTTAGTTCGTACGCATATTGATCTTTTTCTTTCAATAAGCTTAAAATCATTAAATCGAGTTTAAATAAATAGTTTGAAGTCTTTGCCATAATTAATCACCTATAATAAGACTATCAAAAATTAGAAGCGTTTTCAATATATTTTGGTAATAAAATGACGCATTTTTGCACCAAACTGTATTTTTTTATTGTTTTTCAATAAAAAAGTGAACATTTTAAATAATAGTAGGTAAGAAAAAGAACTCACTTAAGAGTTCTTTTTCTTACCATATCAATATATTGGTCTTCATGAAGGATTCTGATATCCTGACCTTGTCTTGATAAAGTGATGGCTTTTTTAATCTTCTTATTACCTTTTTGATATCTTGTCTGCTGGTAGTCCTTTTTACCAATAACAAGATATTTTGTCTGAGTTGTTACATGGAATGATGGTGTCATACCATCCTGTTCTACGAATGATTCTATTTCTTGTTTTGTATGGGCAAGTTTACCTGTAAATGCAACTGTTTCTTTCTGAATGCCCATCTTCACTTCCTGTACCTTATCACTTGATACAAGAGGTTCAATAAATGAACTTGTCATACGTCCTAAAGGTACATTTTCTTTCTCATGAAGTTCCTTAAGACTTGTATAGTGATGTTCATCCATCATCTTCTTTAATAGTTCTGCACAAGCCAATGAATCAGCCAATGCATTATGCGCATTCTCTAGATCAACAGAATAATAGTCACACAGAGAACCTAAACCATACTTCTGTAATTCAGGATGAAATAGCTTTGCAAGAACTAATGTACATGATAAATAACAGTTAGGCTTTCTTATACGGAATCTTCTAAAGACGGCTAGTAAGTGATTGAGATCTGATTGGATATCATGAGATATCACAATACTATTTTCAAAATACTTACTGATCTTAGGCCATATTTCTGGGAATGTAGGTTCTTTCTTTAAATCCTGTGGTCTTATTTTATGAACCTTATAACGATAAGGATCAAAAGTCAGTTTAGGAGGTCTAATAAGTGAATAGAATGTTTCCTTCACTTTCATATCTTCTAGCACAACTATACCTATAGAGCAGACACTTACAGGATCATTATTCAATTCTTCAATATCAAAGATTGTTATTTTTTCACTCATTCAATTCCCACTGCTTTCTTAGCAAGCTGATCTGCCTGTTCATTATAGAAATCACCTGTATGAGCTTCTACCTTCATAAATACTATTGGCAGCTTCTGACGATACTCAGTCATTTTACTAGCATAATACTGTGTCAGCTTCTTATTGGCTTTCCATTCTCCAATAGCCCATTTTTCAATACCCATATAATCATAACAAATCACAATACCATCATATTCAGGATGTTCTACTGCATACTTTACTGCAGCTAAAGCCCCAAATATTTCTCCTGCAACATTACGACTCGATAAGCATTCCTCATTATCTCCATGTCCATAAAGACGTTTGATAACCTGCTGTCCATCAATTAAAACAGCACCATAGCCATACACTTTCTTTTTCGCATTAAAAGAACCATCTACATAAGCAATTAATCCATGTTCCATTTTAGGCATTTCCTTCTTATCAGAAATGAACTCTTCTGCTTCAGTGCGTGATGTAAAGGACTTATAAGACGCATTCTTAAAGCCATGAATCTGCTTCTGGCATTCTGCCCATGAGTTATAGATACCTGGTTCTCTTCCGTTTTTTACGGCATAATATTTCATTTTTATCACCTACCCCATAATAATGAAAACAATAGGGCTTGTCTAGTTAATTATGCAAGTTCACAAAAACAATTTACTATGTTAAAATGAAAGAAATAAACAAAGTGAGGTTATTTTATGTTGATTGAAAAGAGATTTTTGAAATATGTGAGTTTTGATACACAATCTGATGAAAATTCTACAACATCTCCTTCTACAGAAAAACAATTTGATTTGGCTGATTTCTTGAGTGAAGAAATGCAGATTCTTGGTGTAGATGAAGTAGAAAGAACGGATCAGGGAATTGTATACGGTAAGATTTATAGTAATACAGATGAGCCTATGAAGGCTATTGGATTTATTGCACATATGGATACTTCTCCAGATGCAAGTGGACATGATATTCATCCACGTATTATTCGTTCTTATCCAGGAGGGCGTATTATTCTTAACGAAGAAAAGAAGATGTATTTAGATCCAGAAACAAATCCTGAATTAAAAGGACTTGTTGGTGATGATTTAATTACAACTGATGGAACTACACTTCTTGGTGCTGATGATAAAGCAGGTGTGGCTATTATCATGAGCATGGTAGAATATATCTGCCAGAATAGAGACTTTAAGCATGGGGATATCTGTATTGCCTTCACTCCTGATGAAGAAGTAGGTAGAGGTACTGAAAACTTTGATGTCAAGAGGTTTGGTGCTGATTATGCTTATACAGTAGATGGTGGTAGAATCGATGAATTCAGTTTTGAAAACTTCAATGCGTATAAGGCTGATGTCACTATTACTGGTAAGAGTTATCATCCAGGTGATTCTAAAGGTAAGATGGTAAATGCTCTTACTTTAGGTCGTCAGTTTGATACAATGCTTGGTGATAATAAGCGTCCTGAAGCAACTGAACATAAAGAAGGTTTCTATCATCTTCATCATATGGAAGGTGATGTTTCTACAACTAAGATGACTTATATACTAAGAGATCATGATATGGATAATATGCATAATATGATTCATACAATGCAGTTAGCTGCTTCTTATTTAAATCAGGTTAATCATGGTCATTATATTGATATTGACTTTACTTTACAGTATAAGAATATGATTGAAGTCATTAATAAAACACCTGATATTGTATATAAGGTAAAACAGGCAATGATTAATATAGGACTTGAGCCTATTGCTTCTCCTATTAGAGGTGGTACTGATGGGGCTAATTTAAGCTTTATGGGACTTCCTTGTCCTAACTTAGGAACTGGTGGATATAACTATCATGGTCCTTATGAATTCTGTAGTATTAATTCTATGAAAAAGGGTGTTAAGTTACTTCTTGAATTGATTAAGGAGGCATAATATGAAGTGTTTGTTTATTATTAATCCTTCTAGTGGTACACATGCATTCCAGAAGTCTATTGACCAGTTTATTGGTCAGTTAATACTTCATACTAACGTGAATACGATTGATACTTACTTTACTAGAGGGAAAAATGATGGATTAGAACGTGCTGCAAGATTAACAAGAAATGAATATGACTTTATTGTAGCCGTAGGTGGAGATGGTACTGTCAATGAAATCATTACAGGACTTATTAAGAGTGAATCTAGGATTCCTCTTGCAATCTTAGCAGCAGGTACTGTCAATGACTTTGCGACTTATCTAAATCTTCCTAATACTCCAGAAGCATTCCGAGATATGATTGCCCGTTTCAAGACAAAGAAGATTGATGCAGGTTATGTAGATAATCATTGTTTTGCGAATGTATTAAGTGGTGGTATGTTTAGTGATATTGGATTCCTTGTCACTAAAGATGAAAAGAAGAAGTTTGGTCCTCTTGCCTACTATATCAATGGATTAAAGATGTTACCTGAACAGTTAGGATTATCACTTCATCTTAAAATAAAAGCAGATGAAATAGAGTTTGAAGAAGATGCTGCATTATTCATGATTACGAATAGTTCTCATGTTGGAGGATTTCCAGGAGTGACTCCATATGCTTCTACAAGTGATGGTAAGTTAGATCTTATTATTATCAAAAAAGGTAATGTAGCTGAACTACTTAATGTCTTTATGGATTATAAGCGTAATCTTCATCCTCAAAACCCAATGATACGTTATGTCCAGGCAAAGGATATTACAATCAGCTGTGATGAGGATATAGTCTATGATATCGATGGTGAAAAGGGACAGAGTTTCCCTGTTCATGTTGAATGTTTAAGACATGCTTTTTCACTTATCATTCCAGATCAGGATGAAAAGTGAACCACTCCGACTTAATATTTTATTAAGTCGGAGTTTTTTTAGATGCTTGCGCATCCATTTAAGAAGTATGATATTTAAGTTTCCACCTATTGCTAGGCAATCCTTATTCTTATTGCGTGTCCACTTCGCCTCTACTGTATAGGATGTTTACATCCACAACGCTACTTTTACGCATGATATTTAATGCACCATTTACATCTGCATTCAGAACTTGTCCACTGGCTGTTCTATACTGTCCACGATGTATTCTCTTTCCACTGAAATGATATTCTTCAGTATTATCACTCTTATAGACTGGTATGACATCCTTATCCCAGAAGCTTGCCTTTGAGGTGTAAGATTCCTCCTGCATTACAAGTATGATGCCATTCAGTTCACAGAGATATTCTAGCTTGTCTCTCAGCAATCCAAATGGAATATTGACGAAGGTCTGATTGTTTCTTTTGCCTATGTTGGAATCCTTCTGAAATGTTTCATTATAGCCCACAACAAGAGTTCCAATATCATGATCGATACAGTAATCAATCACCTTGCGTGCAGTCTTGTTCATGTAGTCATTTATTCTATTGTTACGCCTGCGTGCTATTGCTTTCTGTCTATTGGTTGGCTTCTTTCCAAAATGCTGCTTATCCTTGATGGACTTCAATCTTCTTCCATCGATGATGAATGTTTCACCTTTACTTGATACTCCAGTGACAAGATTATTGATACCAAGATCTAATGCCAGTGCATTTGTTGTATTGAGATTCCTTTGAATGCATTCAGCTTCATAGATATACTGAATTTCAAAGAACCTGGCATCTGCCTTTGATATGATACGTATTTCCTTCACTTTCTTATCAAGCAGCACAGGTGGTATCGTTATTTCAACAGGCTTATGTGTCTTTTTAAAACTATTTGAATATGGAAGTACGAGCTTATTCCCTTTAAGTCTTACAAATCCAATGACAAGTGTAGTATATCCATCACTAGGAAGATAGCGTGGAAGTCTGCAGTCCTTAAGTGCATGCTTTCCCTGCTTTGCCTTTTTAAGAAGACCGAAGAATGATTTAAATGAGCCATCTACAACCTTGAGTATCTGCTGTGCCATATTGGAATTAAACGTTCTATAGTTATCAGACGACTTCAGAAGTGCATAGTTCTTCTCATAATTGAGATACTTGCCTTCTGCAAAGTAGTGCTGTCTGATGTTGTAGATTGCCTGATTAGTAAGATTCTTTGCAATATGACATAATTCCTTGATGGAACGATAGTCTTCCTTGGACAGATGCTTCACCTGCTGCTTGACTGTAAGATACATATATTTAGCCTCCTTTCTGTAGATTTAGGAAAAGAAGTTTCCTATATGTATTATACTATTTCTTACTCCAAATTTCTCTATCAGATGCATTAACGGCATTCATCCCCCACCTATATTCTATATTGAGGTGGGGGTTTCTGCTGTTTTTTAGATAAACACTTTCCTCATTTGAAAAATAAAGATGAATTAATTAAGCAGGCTGAAGATATTGGTTATGCGCAGACTGAAGAAATTCTTAAAGATATTCCATTTTCTACTTATGATGAAATCCTATTTGTATCAAAAAGTATTGGTACTGCCATTAGTGCACGTTTTAATGAAGAACATCATGTGAATGCATATTCTATTTATTTCACACCACTTGTTGCGACTTTCAAGTATAGTTTAAATGGTATTGCCTTCCATGGTACAAATGATCCATGGGCCAAAACGAATCTCATTCAATGTGCATGTGACGAAGCACATATTCCACTTATTCTCTATCGTGATGCAAATCACTCATTAGAGTGTGGAGATGTGCTTGTTGATATTTCTAATCTTCATGACATCTTTCTTCATGTCATAGAAGCGATTCAAACAGTTTATCCGCTACATGGGTAAACCCTTTTTTAAATAACGATAAAGATAAAGCTGTAATTTGCTTGTCAAACGATTCATTGAAAGATGATAATCCTTCAACATCCCATCTGTAAATCCTTTATCGTTATTCACATGGATAGTGACCTGATCACCTAAAGAGACATGCTCCACCTTAGAATAAATAACTAAGTCAGCATCTTCTTTTACATAAGGCTTAAACCATGTGGGGACATCTATATCACCTATGAATTGAATAGGGACCATAATGTCTTTGAGAGCTTTTTCTATAGAACCTCCTGGAATCAGATAGCCGTTTAATAGTGTTTCTATCTCATTCCTCATTGGTGTCATATGTTGATAAGCTTCTTCTTTTGTTTTGGCTTTATTTGCAATGCGTACTCTCACATATCCTTCTCCTGCATACATTGCAAGAGTGACATCTGTTTGTTTATATTGGGGTTCTGTCAATTTTTCATCAATCATACTTTCCCCAATACCCATTACAAGATAATCTTCTGTATAGATCTGTTCCTGACGATATTGTTCTAGATAAGGTTTTAAGGAATGTTCTACAACATAATTGAATTCCTTAGGTGGGCCAGGAAGGTTGATGATCATCTTCCCGTCACTACTCATCACACAGCCATTGGCTGTACCTACATCATTCTCTAATATATAGGCATTTTCTGGGAAATAAGCCTGTTTGAAGTTATTGTCAGAAACAACATCTAGACCTGTCACAAAGCGACATTTTGCATCTACCTTACTGGCTTCTTCTTCGTTATAGACAAGTTCTAATCCTAGATATTCTGCTGAAAGTTCCTTAGTCAAATCATCCTGCGTTGGGCCAAGTCCTGCAGTAGTGATGACACAATCAGCCCCTCTTTTAAACGCAATATCGAGACATTCTAATAAACGTTCTGGGTTATCACCGACTGTCGTCTGATGATAAATATCAAATCCTAATTCCTTACACATCTTAAAGAGTACCGGAGCTTCTGTGTTGGTGATTTCACCAAGAAGAAGTTCAGTCCCTACATTAATCACTTCTACATTCATATCTCCAGATACATATCATTCCATTTTGCTTCTCCATGAGTAGAAGAAGAAACACCAAGATGCTTATAGCCAAAACTTGCATAAAAGCCAATCAAGTGATCTTTACATGTGAGGAAGATTCCTTTTTTATTTCGCTCCTTCGCAAGAGTGATATAGCCATTCATAAGCATATGCGCCAAGCCTTGATGTTGATAATCAGGATGTACATCTAAACCAAAGACGGTCATATAATCACCACTAGGATCATGTAATGAGGCATCTTCATAGAATGCATCTGGTAAACCTTTAATATTCGATGTATTCCCATTAATAAAGCCAATAACATCTTTGTCTTCTAATACAAGAAAGTTCTCTGAGAAGGCATTAAAGCGTTCTTTAAATTGCTCATAAGTCGCTGCTTCAGCTTTAGGAAAACAAAGAGACTCTATATGAGAGATAGCTTCTATATCACCTATAGCTGCTTTTCTTAATATCATGACATGCTCCTCCTTTCAAAATATTTTTTGTATCTTATACAAAAAAGACTTGATAGTCAAGAGACTATCAAGCTTTTTACTGTCCATTTTCAAATTGTGAACGATAAAGTGTTGCATAGAAACCATTTTCTTTAAGTAATCCTTCATGATTACCGATTTCTACAATATCACCATCACGCATAACGATGATTGTATCAGCATCTCTAATAGTAGAAAGACGATGCGCAATAACGAATGATGTTCTATTCTTCATTAATTCATCCATACCTTTTTGAATAAGAACTTCTGTTCTTGTATCCACTGAAGATGTGGCTTCATCAAGAATAAGAATCTTAGGATCCTTTAAGAAGGCACGCGCAATAGTCAATAACTGCTTCTGACCCGCACTGATATTTGAAGATTCTTCGTTGATCATAGTGTTATAGCCATCAGATAGTGTATGAATGAAGTGGTCAACATGCGCACTCTGACATGCTTTCTTAACTTCTTCATCAGTTGCGTCTAATCGACCATATTTCAAGTTATCCATGATAGTACCATTAAATAACCATGTATCCTGTAGTACCATACCAAATAATGAACGAAGATCACTACGTTTCATCTTTGTGATATCTTCACCATCAATCATGATAGTACCACCATTGAGTTCATAGAAACGCATTAATAGTTTAATAATAGTTGTTTTACCTGCACCAGTAGGACCAACAATGGCCACCTTCTGACCTGCATGAACATGGAGTGAGAAATCATTGATGATGATCTTATCTGGATTATATCCAAAGTGTACATCTGCAAAAGTAACAGCACCCTTCATATTCTGTACTTCTTCAGTTGAAAGAGTTGCTGAGTCTTCTGTAAGTTCTTCTTCCTCTAAGAATTCAAAGACACGTTCCGCCGCTGCACCAGTACTCTGTAATAAGTTAGCAGCCTGAGCAATCTGAGAGATTGGCTGGTTGAACTGTCTAACATACTGGATAAATGCCTGGATATCACCAATAGTAATTGTTTTAGAACCTGCTAGAATACCACCGATAATACAAACACCTACATAACCGATATTACCGATAAAATTACTGATAGGCATCATGAGTGATCCAAAGAATTGTGATTTCCATGCAGATGTATAAAGTGATTCATTGTATTTTTCAAACTGCTCTACAGACTTTTCTTCACCATTGAACGCTTTGACTACCTGATGTCCACCATACATTTCTTCAATATGACCATTGACATCACCAAGTGAGTTCTGCTGCTGAGTGAAGTATTTCTGTGAATGCTTCATGACTAAACGCATTAAGATCATTGAAACAGGTAATACAACAACTGCGATTAGAGTCATCTGCCAGCTGATTGTAAGCATCATAATAAAGACACCAACAAGAGTGACTACGTTAGAAATAAGTGTAGATAAAGACTGGTTAAGTGACTGAGCGATTGTATCAATATCGTTAGTTACACGAGAAAGAATATCACCACTTGTATGCTTATCAAAATAAGAAAGTGGTAAACGGTTCATTTTTTCAGATATATCTTTTCTAAGGGAGAAGGCTGCATCCTGTGATACACCAGAGATGATCCAGCTCATAATATAACTGAATAATGAGCTTGCTGCATATAACACAACAAGAATCAATAAGATCTTAACGATATAATCAAAATCAATACCACCAGTATTGGCTACTTTAGCCATAATACCTTCTGATAATTTATCTGTTGCTTTCGCAAGAATTTTAGGACCTACAATATTAAAGATAGTAGAACATATCGCAAATATCATAACTAAACCAATCTTGAAATGATATGGTTTTAAGTATGCAAGTAACTTCTTTAATGTACCACCTAAATCTTTAGCTTTTTCATTATTACCACGGCCTCTGCCCATACCCATTGGAGAGCGACGATTTTTATTCATTGTCTAATTCCTCCTTTGATAACTGAGATAAGGCGATTTCTTGATAGACAGAACATGTTTTCATTAATTCTTCATGTGTGCCTTTTCCTACAATCTTACCTTCATCAAGTACGATGATCTGATCAGCATGCATGATAGATGCAATACGCTGTCCAACGATTAAGACAGTATTATGAGTCTTGGCAGTCATTTCTCCTAGACGTTTTCTAAGTGTTGCATCAGTCTTGAAGTCAAGTGCTGAGAAGCTGTCATCAAAGATAAGAATTTCAGGATTTTTCGCAAGTGCTCTTGCAATTGCGAGACGCTGTTTCTGTCCACCTGATACGTTTGTACCACCCTGAGAAATAGGTTCTTTAACACCTAATGGTTTTGTTTCAATGAATTCTTTTGCCTGTGCAACATCAATCACTTCAGCAAGTTCTTCATCAGATAAATCAGGAGCACCATATTTAATATTTGATTCTATTGTACCTGAGAATAATAATCCCTTTTGAGGTACGACACCAATACGGTCTCTTAAATCATGCATAGAAACATGTCTTACATCCACACCATCTACTGTGACTTCACCTTCAGTTACATCGTAAAAACGAGGAATAAGGTTAATAAGCGTTGATTTACCTGAACCTGTTGATCCAATAAAGGCTGTTGTTTCACCAGGACGGGCTGTAAAGTCAATATCAGTCAAGACTGGTTCATCAGCACCAGGATACTTAAATGATACATGTTTGAATTCTATTAAACCTTTCTTGTTTTCATCAAAAGAAGTGCTCTGTTCTGGATTTTCAATTGTAGGTTCAGTATTTAATACTTCAGCTACACGGTTTGCGGCAACACTTGCACGAGGTAACATAACTGCAATCATTGCGACCATTAAGAAACTCATAACGATAATCATGGCATACTGTAAGAAGGCCATCATTTCACCAATCGCAATATGACCTAAATCAACCTGCTTTGCTCCAAAGTAGATAATGAGTAAAGTCATCCCCTGCATGATAAACATCATGATAGGCATTAATGAGACCATCACTCTATTAACAAATAAGTTTGTATGTGTTAAGTCCTTATTTGCCTGATCAAAACGTTTTTCAGATTCTTCTTCATTTCCAAAAGCACGAATAACAAGAATACCTGATAGGTTTTCTCTCATGGCTAAGTTCAATTTATCAATTAATTGCTGGATAATCTTGAATTTAGGCATTGCGATAGAGAAAGTGACACCTAATACTCCAAAGATGATAATAACAACTAGGAAGATCATCCATGTCATGGATGGTGAGTTCTTGACAGCTTTCATAATACCACCAATACCATTGATTGGAGCAAGCATACACATTCTTACAATCATCACAAGAACCATCTGGATCTGAACGATATCGTTTGTACTGCGAGTAATTAAAGAAGCTGTAGAGAACTTATTGAATTCAGTATTAGAGAAGCTTTCAACCTTCTTAAATACAGCTAAACGTAAGTCTCTTGCGACTGCTGCACCAAGTCTAGATGCTAAGAATGCAACACAGATAGAAGCCACAGCACCAAGTAAGGCAATAGCTAACATCTGAATACCTTTATGGGCAATATACTGGTTCTGTACTTTATTGACATCAGCACCAAGCTTCTTATATTCCGCTTTGACACCTTCACCAGCTGCAATCTTCATTGTAGATTCACCCATAGTCTTCATCTGCTTATCGACGCTTTCAAACATCTTATTACGTTCATCTTCACCCATTGAAGCAATGAAATAATAAATATCTCCATTGTTTAAATGCGTTTCCATAGCATCAATCTGTGCTTTTGCATCATCTAGTTTTTTCTTAGATTCATCTAATTGAGGTTTTGCAGAAGCTACTTTTTCTTTAGCCTGATCAAGCTGTTTTTTGATTGTTGAAGACTGGCTCTTCATTTGTGCAATCTGACCTGCTGAAGCATTGAGTTTTTCATAACCAGCAACTGCCTGAGAAATACCAGCTAATTGAGCCTGAAGCTTTGTTTTTGCATCACCTTCAGGCAATGCATTATATTGTGCTGTTAAAGTGTTCTGCATTTCTTTGGCTTTATCATATGAACCAAACTGAGTGTTTAGTGCGTTTAATGCACTATCATATTGCTTAATAGCAGTCTGCATCTGTTCATACTGCTTCACACCCTGATTGTATTTAGCCATGCCAGCATTATACTGTTCTAAACCTTTATTATAGCCATCTAAGCCTTTTTGATAGCCTTCCTTAGCAGAATTAATAGCTGAATCAATCTTTGTTTCAAATGACTTATACTGCTTTGTACCAGGTTTCATTTTATTCATAGAATAAACAATCAACATCGGCTTAGTTAATGCTTTATTGAGTTTTTCTTCATCTACATCTTTCTTTAAGATGTATAAAGTCTGATTCTTTGCTTTTTTGAATGTCTTATAATAAGACTTGTCCACATCCTTTGCAGGAGTTTTCTTATACGCATTTTCTAATACTTTTTGATCTTTTGAAGAGACAAATAATAATAAATGATTATATGTCTCTTCACTTAATACAGGAGACACAGCTGAATCGAAACCTCCTGCCTGAATACCGCTAGATACGATATCAGACATATAATCAGGAAGTGTTAATTCAGTATAGGCCTGTCCAAATATACAAACGATGGCTAATACAAATAATAACCAATATTTTTTAAAATATTTCTTTAGTTTAAGCATCGTTTCCCTCCTTTAATTCTTCTTCCATATTCTTAATAATCATATCAATCATATGTAATACGGCATCATGATCTTCTTTTGTGAGTCCTCTGCTGCATACTTCTTCCATATGCCTCATCTTATCCTTACAGGTTTCTAAATACTCTTCACCCAATTTACTTAAACGCACTGTAGAATGACGTTTATCTTGAGGATTCTGTTCACGAATAATATAGCCTGCTTCTTCTAGACGCTTGATTCTTACTGAAAGTGTTGCATCAGAGATATGAAGATATTGTGCCACTTCTTTTTGAGAATGACCATGTTCTTTAATCACAAATAACAAGCGTGATTGATCACCTGTTAAAGGCATATCCTTAAAGTTACGCATCATATACTTTCCTACTACTTTTCTAAGTACTGCGACCTTATCTATCATCACTTTGACATTCTCTTGCATGTCCGTTGTACACCTCCTTACTATTAGTTAGTATGCTAAACATTATAGTCAGGGTGCTAACTATTGTCAATAAAAAAAGAGTAGTATTTTTTACTACTCTCTAATCTGGCCATTTCCTTCAATTTTGTATTGGTAAGAACACATTTCTTTTAAACCAAGTGGACCTCTGGCATGAAGTTTCTGTGTACTGATACCAAGTTCTGCGCCAAAACCGAATTCTCCACCATCTGAGAATCTTGTAGAAGCATTGTGATAAACACACGCACTATCTAAGCTATTCATAAATAATACAGCTGTTTCATTATTTTCAGTAATAATGGATTCTGAATGTTTTGTAGAATATGTATAAATATGATTGATTGCTTCTTCTACTGAGTCAACAACTCTAACATTCACAATGTAGTCATCATATTCTGTTGCATAACTGTCATCTGTGACATGTTCACAGTGAATGATCTGACATGTTTCATCATCCCCTTTGATTTCTACTTTTTCAAAGGCTTTTTTAAGTTCAGGTAAGAACTTGTCTGCAACATCCTTATGTACAAGTATTGTTTCTATCGCATTACATACTGAAGGTCTCTGAATCTTTGCATTCACTGCAATAGTCAATGCTTTATTAAGGTCTGCATCCTTATCAACATAAAGATGGCAGATACCAGCCCCTGTTTCAATAACTGGTACTGTTGCATTCTTAACAACGAACTGAATGAGTCCAGCACCACCTCTAGGTACAATAACATCTACATATTCATTGGCATGGATGAGTTCTCCTACAATGGCGTGATCTAATTCTGTGATCAGTTCAATCGCCCCTTCTGGTAAGATGTCTTTAGTGGCATCTTTCATAATTTCCACTAATTTCTTATTTGTATGAATGGCTTCTTTACCACCTCTTAAAACACAGGCATTGCCTGATTTTAAGCAAAGAGAGGCAATATCTACAGTGACATTAGGACGGGCTTCATAGATAATTCCAAAGACGCCAATAGGCACTCTCACTTTAGAAATTTCTAGACCATTTGGTCTTGTCCAGGATTCTATCACTTCACCAATAGGATCAGGTAATGTGGCCACTTTCTTGACTCCATCACTCACTCCTACAATACGTTCATGAGTAAATAAAAGTCTATCCTGCATAGCCTTGGTCATATTGACTTCCTTAGCATGTGCCATATCTTTTTTATTAGCTTCTAATATTTCTTCACTATGTGCAATTAATGCGTCGGCAATTTTATCTAATGCCTGATTCTTTGTGCAAGTTGGCATATTCTTTAAAAGACGTGCAGCTGCTTTTGCACGCTTTAATTGTGTTTCTAATAATGTATTCATTATCTTTCCTCCAATACAACCATGTTATTCGCATGTACTACTTCATCATAGTCATGACGATGTAATATTTCGTCTATTTCAGAAGACTGGTGTCCTTTAATCAGTCTGATTTCATCACTGGCATAATTGACTACACCCTTCGCAATTGTATTTAACTCTTCGTCCTTGATATCAACAACCTGTCCTTCTAAGAATCTACCTTCTACATCTTTAATACCTGTAGGTAAAAGACTGACATGTTTATCAACAATCGCTTTTCTACATCCTGCATCAACTATAATTGTTCCTCTAGGTTTTGTACGATAGGCAATCCAATGTCTTCTTGCATTCATATTTGTGCCAGAAGCCCCATTGAACCAAGTTCCTTCATTATCTAAAGCATTTAATATGCTGTTTTCTTTCTGTCCATTCACAATACACATATGACTACCTAATGCATTGACCATTTGAGCCGCTTTTAGTTTAGTCGCCATACCACCTGTACCTAGACTACTGACTGCATCTCCTGCATAGCTCAAAATTGTATCATCAATCTTATCTACATAGTGGATAAGCACAGCATCTTTATCAGTATGAGGATTACCTGTATAAAGACCATCAATATCACTGACTAAAATCAATAATTGTGCTTCAACTAGAGGAACAATAAGAGAAGCCAATGTATCATTGTCTCCTACCTTGATTTCATCTACTGCCAAAGCATCATTTTCATTAATAATAGGAACAACACCATAATTGAGTAATGCGTTGACTGTATGGTTTAAGTTCATTAAACGATGACGATCATCAAAGTCATCATGGTTTAATAAAATCTGAGAACATTTCATATTAAAGACCTGGAATATTTCTTCATAGATTTCCATTAGTCTTGCCTGCCCAATCGCAGCTAAAGCCTGTTTTTCCGGTAGTGTTTTCGGTTTACTGTCTAGTCCTAATGCGCCCATACCTGCTGCAATAGCTCCTGAAGAGACTAAAACAACGATATAACCTTCTCTTTTAAGTTTGGCAATCTGCCATGTTAACATCAATATTTTTTCTTTATTGATTTTTCCATCTTTGTCACAAAGTGAACTAGAGCCTACCTTGATGACAATTTTCTTTACTTCTTCTATTCTACGTTTCATCGAAAACACCCCTTTATTGTTTAGTCTATTATAGGGGGTAAAACACTTTAAAAGCAAACAAAACATACTGATTTTTGTCTTTTTACAAAAAAAGACTCCCAGCAAAGGGAGTCAGATGTATTAGTGGCTTAAAGTTTTGTTTTCTACTTCTTTATTTAATAATTCTACGAATTCTTCAAAAGTGACTGTAGTCTGTTTCTTTTCACCATGTTTACGATAAGTCACAGTACCATTATCTCTTTCGTTATCACCAAGTACTAACTGATAAGGGATCTTCTTTAGCTGTGCTTCTCTGATACGATAACCAAGCTTTTCATCTCTATTATCGTTATTTACTCTGAAGTGTGCTTTTCTTAACTTAGCAACAACTTCTTTTGCGTATTCATCATGGTATTCAAGTTTAACTGGAATAACCTGAACCTGAGTAGGTGCTAACCATAGAGGAAGATTACCTTTTGTTTCTTCTAGTAAGAAGGCAACGAAACGATCTAATGAACCAAGGATTGCTCTATGAATAACAACAGGTCTTACCTTATCACCATTTTCATCAACATAAGTTAATTCAAATCTTTCTGGTAACTGGTAGTCTAACTGGATAGTAGATAAAGTAACATCATGTCCTAATGCACTCTTTACCTGTACGTCAAGTTTAGGACCATAGAATGCTGCTTCGCCTTCTGCTTCATAGAATTCTACATTCATTTCTTTTAATACTTCACGTAATTCATTTTCACTCTTTTCCCATAATTCATCATTACCGAAATACTTTTCTTTGTTGTTCTTATCTCTTAATGATAAACGGAATGAGTAATCTTTGAAACCAAAGTCCTTATATACATCAAGAATTAAGTGTGCTACATTCTTGAATTCCTGAGCAATCTGGTCTGGACGACAGAAGATATGTGAATCATTCTGTGTGAAGGCTCTTGCACGTTCGATACCAGTTAAAGCACCACTTGCTTCAAAACGGAAATCGTTCGCAATTTCCGCAATTCTAACTGGAAGATCACGATATGAATGTAATGTAGATTTATACATAACCATATGGTGCGGACAGTTCATAGGTCTTAATACATATACTTCATCATCTAATTCCATAGCTGGGAACATATCATCTTTATAATGAGCCCAGTGTCCTGATTTCTTGTATAACTTAACGTTACCAAGAGATGGTGTCATAACATGTTCATAACCTAATTCTAATTCTTTGTTCATGATGTAATCAGATAATAAACGTCTAACAGTAAAACCGTTAGGTAACCACATTGGTAAACCTTTACCTACGATATCAGCAAACATGAAGATACCTAATTCTTTACCAAGTCTTCTGTGATCTCTTTCTTTTGCTTCTTCTAATAACTGAAGATGTGCTTCTAATTCTTCTTTAGTTGGGAAACATACACCATATATTCTCTGAAGAACCTTGTTGTTCTTATCACCTTTCCAGTAAGCACCTGAATGTTTGATTAACTTGAAGTTCTTACATAATTTAACTGTTTCTACATGTGGACCACGACATAAGTCAGTGAAATCACCCTGTGAATAAGTAGTGATTGTACCATCTTCTAAACCATTGATTAAGTCTAGCTTATATTCGTCATCCTTGAATTCTTCTAAAGCATCTTCTTTAGATACTTCATGTCTCACGATTCTCTTACCATCTTTACAGATTTTCTTCATTTCTTTTTCAATCTTAGGTAAGTCATCATCAGAAATAGTCTCATCACCTAAATCGATATCATAATAGAATCCTTCTTCTACTACTGGTCCAACCCAGAATTTAGCCTGTGGGTAAAGATGTTTAACTGCCTGTGCTAATACGTGTGCACATGAATGATTTAAAGTATTTAAATCTTTGTCATTTAAAAAATCGCTCATATTCTCCTCCTATAAATAAAAAGAGACCTCATCAAAGGACGAAGTCTCGTGTTACCACCTTTATTCGTTATGCAATGCATAACCTCTGATCTCTTAACGCGAGTAACGGAATCTCTTTCGAGTTCGGCATCACAGGGAGTACCCTTAAGTAAATATCTTGGAAGTTTCCACCAGTTCTTCCTCTCTAGTAAGTTTTTATCTTAAAGACATATCCTGTTTCATTGCTTGTGACTTTATTGTACACCACTTCAATTAATTGTCAATAAAGAAAAAAGGAATAGGTCACCCTATTCCTAATTATCAAAAATTATTTGATTGTAACGATTTCTAAGTAACTTGTTAAACCAGAAACACCTGGAGTACCACCAGTTACGATTACCTGTTCACCAGCTGAAATTCCGTTTTCCTTAGCGATAACCATTGCAAGATCCATTAAACCTTCTCTTGATTTCATAGATTTGCAAAGTACAGGCTTAACACCCCAGTTAAGAGCTAATTTCTTAACTGTATCATCAGATGGAGTTGGAGCGATGATTGGGCAATGTGGTCTATAACGTGACATACGTTTAGCAGTAGCACCTGTTTCAGTGAATGCGATGATAGCTGAAACGTTGAAGTTAGCAGCGATTTCAGCAACTGACATACAGATAGCTTCTGAAGAGTTAGTGTTATCAGCAGTTCTGATAGCTCTTCTTAAGATTGAAGCATAGTCTAAGTTTTCTTCGATCTTATGAGCAATCTTATTCATAGTTGATACTGCTTCTTCAGGATATTTACCCTGAGCAGATTCACCAGATAACATGATAGCATCAGTACCATCATAGATAGCGTTAGCTACGTCAGATACTTCAGCTCTTGTTGGTCTTGGGTTTTCCTGCATAGATTCAAGCATCTGAGTTGCAGTAATAACGATCTTACCAGCAGCATTACATTTCTTGATGATTGATTTCTGGATTAGAGGTACATCTTCAGCAGGTACTTCTACACCTAAGTCACCACGAGCAACCATGATACCATCAGATACTTCGATGATTTCATCGATGTTTTCAACACCTTCAACACATTCGATCTTTGGTAATACTTTAATATCTGGCTTACCGTTTTCAGCAAGTAATTTCTTAATATCTAATACATCCTGTTTTCTTCTTACGAATGAAGCAGCAATGAAGTTTACATCCTGTTTGCAACCGAAGATTAAGTCGTTCTTATCTTTTTCTGATAAGAATTCAAACTGTAACTTAGTACCTGGAACGTTGATACCACGAGTGTTCTTAACTCTACCATCGTTAGCAGCTACACAGTAGATATCCTGTCCTTCAACGTGGTCAACTAATAATGCAACCTGACCATCATTAACTAAGATATAAGCACCAGGCTTAACATCCTTGTATAATTCCTTATAAGAAATTGTGAAACGATCTGCAGAACCAACAATTTCTTCTGGAGTGATTACTGAAACCTGACCTTTCTTGAATTCAGTGAATCCACCTTCGAAAGCACCAGTACGGATTTCAGGACCTTTAGTATCAAGCATGATAGCTACATCAGAACCAATTTCCTTATTTACTTCTCTTAAAGTATCCATCTTCATACCATGTTCTTCATAGTCACCATGAGAGAAGTTACAACGCATTACGTTCATACCAGCTTTAATAAGCTTCTTTAACATTTCTTTATCCTGTGAAGCAGGACCAATAGTACAAACAATTTTTGTTTTTTTCATTTTTTCTTTAACCATTTTAGACTCCTTAATCAACCAAATAAATTTACACTCCGTTATATATATTTAACAAACACACTGAGAAATTAACGTAACTTCTTAGCGTCTTCGTAAATACCTGCATCAGCAACATGCTTATGACTTAATACTTCTGTAATAGGGAAAGCAGTAATCTGACCATGTACTTCACCTACGCAAAGTCCACCTTTACCTTCTTCAAGAAGTTCTACAGCCTTAACACCCATACGGCTAGCTAAGACACGGTCTCTTGCAGTTGGTCTACCACCACGCTGTAAATGACCTAAGACATTTGCACGAGTTTCGAAACCTGTTGCAGCTTCGACTTTCTTTGCAAGTTCATTGACATCAGTGATATGTTCAGTAATAACCACGATTGCATGGTCCTTATCAGATGCCTTTGACTGTTTTAATCTTTCGATGATCTTTTCTTCATCATAACCAGTATCAGAAGTGATCACTAGTTCAGCACCAGCTGCGATACCTGCATTAATTGCAAGGTCACCACATCTTCTACCCATTACTTCAAGGATAGTACATCTCTGATGTGAAGAAGAAGTATCTCTTAATCTATCTAATGCTTCAACAATTGTATTTAATGCAGTATCAAATCCAATTGTGAAATCAGTATCAGGAATATCATTGTCAATTGTTCCTGGAAGACCAATACAATTTACTCCCATTTCTGTGAGTTTTAAAGCACCATTGTATGAACCGTCACCACCGATGACTACTAATGCTTCCATACCTACTTTTTTCATCTGTTCGATTGCTTCTTTTCTGATTTCAGGATCCTTGAATTCAGGGAAACGAGCAGACTTTAACATAGTACCACCATTATTGATGATATTACGAGTACTATGACGATCGAATTTCATGAACTTACCTTCATGAAGACCCTTATAGCCAAGTCTAACGCCATATACTTCGATACCCTTGTTAAGACAAGTTCTAGCAACTGCACGAATTGCAGCATTCATTCCAGGAGCATCTCCCCCAGAAGTTAATACACCAATACACTTAACCATTTTTTTCTCCTCTCAACTTATGAACTATATTCAAAATCATTCTAGCATAATTGTTCGTTCCTTACCATCAACAATTCTATTCCAAGAAATTTTCTTAGTCAATAATTATTTCACAACATAGCGCTTTCATTTTAGAAACAATATTTTTCGCTCTTAACTGTTCACGTTTATCATTATATTTACTCATGTAAATCGTTTCCAGGTCTTCAAAACCGTATGAAGAAGTCATGAAAGTAGGCAATTCATTCAGGATACGATAGTCTAAAATCATTGCAAGAACTTCGTCTCTAGACCAGTTAGTGATATTTTCTTCACCAACACTATCCAAGAGTAAATAAGGTATGTTTTTTACAAGTTCCACTAAAGAAGTGTCTTCATTTGAATTAAAGCTTGCTTTCACATCTGCCATAAGTGTAGGTACATGACATAAGCCTACTTCATAGCCACGTCTAGCAAGTGCGTTCATCATACCTGCCATGATTCTTGTACGATTTGGTCCACCACATACTAAGAAACCTTTAGTTTGTGGCTTGTTGATGTATTCAATCAACTGTTTAGTCAAAATAATCGTACCTGCATCATTTTTATTCATTGCTTCAGCAGCCATATCTTTCAAGCTAATTAGTGCAAGTCTTGTAGACATATTGTTGTAATGGAAGCGAGAAAGAAGCTGATCGTTTTCATGCTTTTCAAGACCATAAATACAGCTGCGTACATCACGATGAACATAAGAATCATAGCTTAAAGTAATCTGCTGACCTTTATTCATCTTAGGACATTCATTGATTCCATGACAATGTATACAAGGTTCATGATCATCAACATAGGCAAGTAAGTCCACCCAGGCATCTTCTAGAGCCTTTTTAGTTAAATGATTCTTTTCCACAAATTCTCTAATATCTTGTCTTTTGATTAATTCCTGCAAACTCTGCTTTCTTGTATTTTCTAATTCTTTATCAAATGAAAGAATCTGACCTGCTTTCATCATCATAGATCACCTCCTAGACCTTCCATCATTTTTCTTAATTCCTCTTTATCCTGATCAGTGACTATTTCAGGCTGCGTCACTTTTTTCTTTGTTGTCTTCTTCATTACTTGCTGAGGTTTTGAATTATGAACCTCCTGATAGGCATCACGAGCGCTCTTTAATCCTTTTCTCACCCATGAAGCACCGATTGTTTCACAATAGTTCTTATCTAATCGGCCATTACTTCTACCTAAGACATATTCTATCAACATATTAGTGACTGCAGGTGTAAGTCCCATAGCCATCAATGATTCCGCAACATTTAGATCATGAAGAGCTGGTTCTTTTCCTCCCTGTTTATTCTTCAATAATTGATAAGGGGATATTGTCTCAAGATATCTAAAATGCTTGTTGAGAGAATCGTTATTTGTCTGTGGGGAAGCATGCTGAATAGGCTGGGTATGGTAGACCTCTTTAAGTGAGCTTACTGAATCAGCACTATAATAACGCTTTGCCTGTTCTACTAATGATTTACGATTAAATTTTCCTTCCCCAATCGCATCCTTGACCATTAATGCGAGAGATAGCTGATCAATCGCATAAAGAGTCGCAATCTGCTTAATGGTATCTTCATTACGTGTCACTATTTTCATAGGAACCTGATAGTCCTTTAATGTTTCATAGAAGAGAGTGAGATCATAGTGAATAATAGGACGTTCACTTTCTTCTTCCTGATATCCTGAATCATGTCGTAATGGTTTATTTTGTGATAAATCAATTGTGAAGACATCTTCAAAGCGTGAAGTCACTTCTTCGTATTCAGTGATTTTTTCTAGTCCTGAACGGAAGTAATTCTTTGTTTTGGTATATTCTTCTATTCCTATTGTTTTCTGTAATAGTCCTGCAAGAATCTGATTTCTAAAGAAGGCGTTGACACCTAGAGGTGACATAAGATGGAAAATATAGACACCTTGTCCTTCTGATTCCTTATAATAAGATTTAAGCAAGCTTAATCCTTCTAATGTCTTTCTTGCCTGATCGAGTTCTTCTAGATCTAGATTTAAAGCCATAGTCAGGCGACTGATTGCACATGGCTGGTGGAAATGACGCATACGCATAGATTCTACATTCAAATACATATAAAGGCTATAAGCCTGCGTCTTGAGTAATGGGGCATATAAATAAGTGAGAATATCACAGTCATTACTACTAAGCGGTAATGAACGTTCACTTAAATAGACATCTGTTGCATAAAGCATCTTATTCCACCTCCTTTAATACTCTTAGTATTTCTTTTTCTAAATCATAATAGTTTGTATTGTTTCTAATAATATAGTCGGCACGTTTTTCTTTGTCTTCTAAAGACATCTGGTTTCTAATACGGTTAAGTGCCTGCGTACGTGTACAATGGTCACGTGATAAGACTCTTTGAATCTGTGTTTCCTTGTCGCAGCTGACTACTACTGTATGGTCACATAGATCATCCCACCCTGCTTCAAATAGCAATGGGACATCAATAAAGACAAGGCTATTTTTAGATTGTTGGATTTTTTGTACAATGACACTTCTAATATAGGGATGAAGGATACTTTCTAAATAGTTCTTTTCGTCCTGATCATTAAAGATAATATCTGCCAACTTCTGTCTGTTGATTTTTCCGTTTTCAAGTACAGGAAAGTGTTCAATAACCTGTTTAAAAGCTTTTGTATCAGGTTCTAAAGCATGACGTGAGATATCATCTGCATCAATCACTTCATAGCCATGAGTCATGAGATAATAACTGACAGTACTCTTACCACTCGCAATACCACCAGTGAGTCCTATGACCTGCATATTGTTTCTCCAATACGTTCCATGAGTTCTATACAATCAATACTATCCTGATGACTCATACGATCACTTTCTACCTTAATATACGCAATGGCTTCATGACATGCTGCAATTTCAGTATGAAAATCATCAATATCATAAGGTATCTCTCCTGTGAAGGATTCACCATTGAATGAAATAATCGCTTTTGTAGGACGGTAGAATGGGTCTAAAGTAATTGTCCCTTTTGTACCTGTAATGATCATATCTTTTCTTACTGGTCCATCAAGTGACGCTTCCATGAAAGCTTTCACCCCATTTTCAAATGTAAGAGTAATTGCATCATGTACATCCACATCGTGTTCCATCTTCACATCATTAGAAATAGAAACAACAGGACTCTTCACAAAATCAAGGACAGCCGCAATATTATAAATACCTGTATCATATAACGCGCCACCCTGTTCTGGGTCATAAATATAAGATTGTTCATTATAAGGTACAATGGACTGGAAATGGTTTTCTATAGAGACAATATCTCCAATAATACCTTTTTCTATTTCTTTATGAACTTGATTGATCATTGGAATAAATCTAGATTTCATGGCTTCCATAAAGAAGACATGATTCTTTTCTGAATACTCACAGAGTGTTCTTATTTCTTCACCTGTTAAAGCAGCTGGCTTTTCTACAAGAACGGCTTTATGATGCTTCATTGCTTCTAATGCATAGTGATAATGAGATGCATGTGGTAATGCGATATAGACAATATCTACATTCTCATCTTCAAGTAATTTGATATAGTCATCATAGAGTTTTTCTGGATGATAGAGTTCCTTAAATTGTTGTCTTTTTTCTGGATTATGAGAAGCCCCTGCATAAAAGCATGCTTCATCAAAATGAGACAAGCTGTCACAGAATCTCTGGGCAATTCTTCCTAATCCTATTACACCCCAATTCAACATATTTAGTATCTCCTTTTCTGGCAGTTTGGGCAGTAGTATGTGCCTCTTCCTGCAATCGTGATTTTCTTTATAGGTCCAAGACACTCTGAACATGTCGTTTGTGCATGGACAGATAAAGTAACCTGGAATAATCCATGGATTCCATTGGCATCAAATGAATGAATGGTTGTACCACCCTGGGCAATAGCTTCCATCAAAATAGTACTGGATACTTCTATTAATTCTAAAATACGTTTTTTTGAGAGTCTGTCACCTCTTGTACGAGGATCCATACCCATTCTAAAACATATTTCGTTCGCATAGATATTTCCAATTCCAGTAAAAATAGATTGGTCTAGTAATAATTGTTTGATAGGCAGATGACTTTGATGAATACGAGGATAGATGTAATCAAATGTTGCTTCCATTGGTTCCTGTCCTAAGCGACTTAGTGGTGGTATTTCATGATAGTATTCTTTGTCTACCAACTGCATACGACCAAACTTTCTTGTATCGTTATAACGAAGATCTGTGCCATCTGTCATATGAAAGATAATATGATCATGTTTATCATAGGGTTCATCTTTCATTTTTATATTGTATTTCCCTTCCATTCTTAGATGAGAAATAAATGCGTCATGATCTAAAATAAAGATCAAATATTTACCATATCGGTCTATATCACATATGGATTGATGAATAAGTGTAGAAACAAATGTTTCTACATCTCCATCAATAATACGTGGATAACGTACTTCTATCGAGTCAATTGTTTTATGAAGTACGAAGTTCTTGAGGGTTCTTCGTACTGTTTCTACTTCTGGTAATTCTGGCATTACTTTAATTCACACCAGTTCTTGGCATAGTTGCCTTCTACAATAAGAGGAACATCCATCTTAATGCAGCTTTCCATCTTTTCTTTCACAAGAGACATCACTTCTTCTAATTCATCTTCAAAGACATCGAAGATCAATTCATCGTGTACCTGAAGAATCATCTGAGATTTTAAGTGATGAACTTTTAGTGCTTTATCTACTTCAATCATCGCAAGTTTTAGAATATCCGCACCTGTTCCCTGGATTGGTGTATTCATGGCATATCTCTGTGCCTGCTGACGTACCATGAAGTTCTTATCATTGATTGTAGGAATATATCTTTTTCGATTCAGTAATGTAGAGACATAACCCTGTTTTTTACATACTTCTACGACTTCATCCATATATGTTTTTACTTCTGGATATGTTTCAAAATATTTATTAATGAAGTTTCTTGCTTCTTGAATAGACATACCAATATCCTTAGAAAGTCTGAATTCACTCATACCATAAATAATACCGAAGTTAACGGCTTTTGCCTGAGAACGCATCTGTGGAGTGACTTCTTCATCCTTCACCCCAAATACTAAAGCAGCTGTATGTCTATGGATATCCTTACCTTGATTGAAGGCATCAATCAAATTAGTCACATGAGCCATATGTGCAAGAATTCTTAATTCAATCTGAGAATAGTCGAAAGATACAAGATAGCCATTATGTGAAACAAAGGCTTTTCTAATAAGCTTACCTTCTTCACTTCTGACTGGAATATTCTGAAGATTTGGATCTACAGAAGATAAACGTCCTGTATGGGTAAGTGTCTGTTTGTAGATTGTATGGATCTTATTGTCTGGAAAAACCTGTTCCTGTAGTCCTTTTAAGTATGTAGAAGAAAGTTTAGTCAACATTCTATATTCAAGAACTAATGGAACAACAGGATGGGCATCAATGATTTTTTCTAAAACATCCTGACTTGTAGAATAACCTGTCTTTGTCTTCTTTCCACCCTTTAATCCTAGATTTTCAAATAAGACCTGACCTAACTGTTTAGGAGAAGAGATGTTGAAGGTTGTACCTGAGATACGGTAGATATCATTAGACAGCTTTTCAATTGTTTCATCAAAGGCTTCATCCATTTCTTTTAATACACCTAAATCTATTTCAGTTCCTGCAAATTCCATTTCTCCCAAGATACGTGTGACAGGAAGTTCAATGTCTTCATATAGTTCATATTGCTTTTTATCTTTTAATTCTTTTGTGACAACATCTTTTAATTCATAAATAGCCTTGGCTTTAGAAACAGTATGCTGAGCAAGTAATGCATCATCTGGAATATGCTTTTTAGCACCCTTTCCAAATACTTCTTCATCATACAAAACACCATCATAATCAAAATGTGTACATACATATTTGAGTTCTTCTTTAATAGCTGGTTCTAATACATAAGAAGCAAGTGATAAATCAAATGTATAACCATTGATTTCTACACCATTCCATCTAGAACCAATAACTGCACTCTTGATATCATAGCCATACTTCTTCTTATTTTCGTCCTTTAGATAAGCCAGGAATGATTCATCCTTAAGAGCATTCTCATAAGAAATAAAATAAGCCTGTTCATCATTATAAATACCATAACCTAGAATAATAGAACGATGATAGTTTGTATCATAAATAGAAGCATAGACAGCACTGTCTTTTGTGATTTCAGGCATATGGTCCACTATTTCTAGCTTTAATTCCTTTTTAGGTGCTGCTTCAATTGTCATAGATTTAATAAGAGAGTTCATATCATATGTTTCATAGAATGACTTTAATGTATCATAGTCATAGCCTTCATACTCTGCTTTCTTTAAATCAACATCTAAAGGAACATCTCTTAGTATTGTAGCCACCTTCTTACTCATTAAGGCATCTTCCATACCCGCTCTAATCTTTTCACCCATCTTACCCTTGAGTTCATTCTGATGTTCTTCTAAACCTTCAATGGTTTCATACTGGTGTAATAGTTTTAAGGCAGTCTTTTCACCTACACCTTTAATACCTGGGATATTATCGGCAGTATCGCCCATTAATCCTAGGAAATCTCTGATTTGATCTGGCTTTAAGCCATATTTATCAAGTAAAGTCTGTTCGTTATAAATATCAAGTTCAGTAACACCTTTGACTGTACGATAGATTGTAGTTTGAGGTGAAATAAGCTGGAACGCATCTTTATCTCCTGTATAGACAGATACTTTCAAGTTATTCTTTTCACCAAAATCTACAAGTGTACCAATAATATCATCACCTTCAAAGCCTTCTACTTCATACCATGTGATATTATGGGCTGTTAAGTATTCTCTTGCGAGAGAGAACTGAGGAATCAGTTCTTCTGGTGTTTCTTTTCTTTGTGCTTTATAGGTATCCAACAATTCATTACGGAATGTTTTCTTTCCATAATCAAAAGCAACAATCACATACTTAGGATTATTATCGAGGATCTTATCCACCATACGGGCAAATCCATAGACACCATTAGTAGGAATACCATTACGATTCACCATATAGTTTCCTGTATAGCTAGTGGCATAGAATGCCTTAAATAGTAATGAGTTCCCATCTATTAATATTAATTCTTCCATTTTATAACTCCTTTACTTGATTGATAATAAGAGATAAACGATCACGGTATTGAACACGTACATTCATTTCCACAATCTTTCCTCTTTCTAATATATTCTTAAAACGTTCATATTGGTTAGAGAAGCAGACAAATTCTACCTGTCCTGTTTCATCCTGTCCTTCAACAAATGCCATTTCTCGACCTTTCTTATCTACAATGCCACGTACTGAACTAATAGAACATACAACTAATATGTTACGATCCATATAGTTTTCTACATCTACTAAATTAACTAGAGAATGTTTAATCTTCTGTTTTACATACACAATAGGATGTGTAGATACATAAAGACCAAGTACTTCTCTTTCTCTTTCTAAACGTTCATATTTGTTTTCTCTGACTTCTTCAAAGATTGGTTTTTCATCGACTCCTAATTGTATATACTCCAACATAAGTGAAATATTCTTACGTAAATAAGCACGATTTTTATTAAATTCATCAAAAGCCCCTGCATCTATTAAACTTTCTAACATCTTAGATGATAAAGAAGGAAGTCTGCCTAAGAAATCATACATGTCCTTAAAGAGACCTTTTTCTCTTTCTTGAATAATCATCTTATAGCCAGCAGACCCTACATTCTTAATAGAAACTAGAGAATAACGTATTCCTCCCTCTTCTACTACAAAGCGTGAATAAGAATAGTTAATAGAAGGTGGAAGAATCTTGACTCCATAGCGTTTAGATTCTTCTATAATGCGCATCTTACTAGAAGCAGAACCTGATTCATTGGAAAGAATGGCTGCAAAGAAATAGAGTGGATAATTGGCTTTTAAATAAGCCAATTGATAAGCGACATAGCTATAAGCGACAGAATGACTCTTATTAAATCCATAGTTCGCAAATTTCTCAATCATATGATAAAGCTTTGTGACAACACCTTCTTTAAAGCCTTTTTTCATAGCGCCTTGAATAAATTCTTCTTTCATACCTGCCATCATGATTTCATCTTTGCTGGATACAGCTTTTCTTAATATATCTGCACGCCCTAAAGAGAATCCTGCAATGACCTGAGCTATCTGCATGATCTGTTCCTGATAAATCATAATACCATAAGTAGACTTTAGGATTGGTTCTAGTTCTTTAAGTAAGTAAGTAATATTATTTTTATTCTTTCTACCTTCTAGATAGAGAGGAATGTTTTCCATTGGACCTGGTCTATATAACGCAATGGCTGCAACGATATCATCAAAGCATCCAGGTTTCATCTTCATGAGTAATGAACGCATACCAGTTGATTCTAACTGGAATACACCTGTTGTATCACCACGAGAGATAAGGTGGTAGGTACGTGCATCATTAAGCGGAATACTATTAATAGAAAATGTCTTACCAAGTCTTCTTTCTATATCCTTCATAACATAGTCAATCATAGTCAAGTTCTTTAAGCCTAAGAAGTCCATCTTAAGGAGTCCTGTTTTTTCGATATAATCCTTAGAGTACTGACTCATGATCATATCACTAGGACCAACAACTAAAGGGACTACATCTCTTAATGGTTCATAGGATAAGACAACTCCTGCTGCATGCTTAGTGATATTACGTGGAAGATATTCTACTAAGCTCATAGGTCCAATAAGGCGTGAAAGGACTGGATCTTTTTGAATCATATCCTGGAATGAGGCACTTGTAGAATAGACTTCACTAATTGTTTTACGATGTTTAGGTGCTGTAGGTACCATCTTCGCAATCATTTCAAGTCTCGGTAAAGGGATTCCCATCACTTTTCCTAAATCCTTTATTGCGACACGTGGCCCATATGTAGAAAATGCGACAATCTGGGCTACATGATCATGACCATATTTGTCACATACATATTGAATGACTTCATCACGACGATCATCCTGGAAGTCTACGTCAATATCTGGCATGGATACTCTTTCTGGATTTAAGAAACGTTCAAAGAGTAGATCATATTTTAATGGATCAATATTTGTGATTCCTAAGCAATAGGCAACCAGTGAGCCTGCGGCTGATCCTCTTCCTGGACCTACGAGTATACCATGTTTTTTCGCATATTGTACATAATCAAATACAATTAAGAAGTAATCATCATACCCCATCGTATGAATGGTTTTTAATTCATAGAGTAAACGGTCTTTATAGTTATCTGTAATAGGCTGGTTTCTAAAGCGTTGTTTAAGTCCTTTGATACATAAATGTCTTAAATAAACACCACTATCATTCATAGGTGTCTTGTAATGAGGTAAACCATTTTCTGTCTTCTGGATAGACCCATAACAGTTATCTATCATTTCTTCAGCATTCTTAATAATATCTGGATAACGACTAAACAGTTCTCTGATTTCTCTTTCTGTTTTTAGATAACGTTCACTTGTAAGTGGTTCATGATCCTTATTCAAAACTTCACCCTTTTTAGAAGCTTGTAAGAGGTCAAGCGTAAAAGCATCATGAGGATGTAAGTAACGCACATCATTCCCCCATACACAGGGAATATCTAAGAACTGAGCATATTTAATCAATGTCTGATTACGAAGTGTATGTCCCTTGAAACCATCTTCCACAATCATTATACGATAAGAGGCACCAAAGAGCTTCTTCATAATTTTCATAAAGCTAAGTACTGGACTTTCTATTTGAGCATGAGTAAATAAGTCTTCTTTACTTGTGGCTTCTTTTTCGATGAGTCGATCTTCATATTCATGAGAAACAACATAAAGATGATCACGATAGTTTGATAAAGCTTTCAATGTGATAGCTTTATTCTCACTTAAGTTAATATCACTCACAATACGTACTAAATCCTTATAACCTACATCATCACGTGCATAAAGTGCAAGATGAATCAGGTCATCATTAAACATAATAGAGGCATTGACACCTAGTATCGGCTTAATAGAAGCCTTCTTGCAGGCTTCATAGAATTCATAGGCCCCATACATGTTGTTATCATCTGTTAAGGCAAGAGCCTGGATATGTTTTGATTTTGCGTTATCTATAAGAGATTGAATAAGTATTGTACTCTCCTGAAAGCTATAAGCACTTTTAATTTGTAAATGTCCAAACATAGTATCCTCTCCTTCCTTGTTCCTCATTATACCAAATTATCCCTTTTATTTATAGTTAGATAAAAAAAAGAACGTGCCTAAGCATGTTCCTTAATGAGTTCATCCATTTTAGTCTGTATTCTAGATTGTACAAGATTAGCCACTTCTACACTGCTCATATCCTTATATTCTTCATAAGGGAGTGGAGGTAAATAGTGGATGCCACAATCAACTTTCTTAATAGAGTTACTGTCTAATACTTTAAAGCAGTTATACATAACACATGGAATAATTGGGACCTGTGCATCTATAGCCGGTTTAAATGTACCACCCTTGAATTCTAATAATTCATTTCCTTTTTTAGAACGTGTTCCTTCTGGGAAGATGACATAAGGAATACCTTCAGTCATTTCCTTTTTAACCTGTCTCATAAGCTTCATAGAAGCTCTTAAATTTGTACGGTCAATGGCTGGATATTCCATAAATTCAGCCACATCTCTAAGTAAGATAACATCTAATAGTTCTTTTTTAAAGACAATCTTGAAAGGACGTTCAATACTGTCAAATAATGCAAGAATATCAAATAATCCCTGATGGTTAGGAGCTACAAAGAATGCACCAGTTTCAGGTAGATACTGTGTTCCTGTGATTGTAAGATTAACACGTGCTCTTTTAGTTGCTTTCTTTAAAAGTCTTCTTGACCAGTCAATACGTTCATCAAAAGGAATAGTATCTTTATGCTTCTTGATATACTTTAACTGGAAAATCAATATAGGTAGTTCAAAGAAAAAACGAAGCACAATTAATATAAGTCTTTTCATTTTTGATAGATTTCTAGTGTAAATGTCTCAAACGGCTTTTCTTCTACGAGACGGTAGTTATATTCAGAAAAGTCAGGGAAATATGTTTCTCCTGTATAATCTCCAGGAATACGTGACAATAAAATCTGATCACAATATGGAAGTGCCTGTTTATATACAGAAGCACCGCCAGAAATAAAGAGATCTTCACCACGTTCTTTAAAAGCTTTAATAGTGCCTTCTAAATCATCCACTACTTCTACTCTTTCATCTTCAAAATTATGAGAAAG
This sequence comes from uncultured Catenibacterium sp., assembly GCF_900540665.1. Classification (GTDB taxonomy): domain Bacteria; phylum Bacillota_I; class Bacilli_A; order Erysipelotrichales; family Coprobacillaceae; genus Catenibacterium. Next base: position 35,734 of record NZ_UQGV01000006.1, read on the forward strand.
GACAATAGTATGGCGTTTAGGTAATGGTTTACCAATAGCCTGGTAAGTAGTTTTCCCCATTAATAATGTATGATTGAGTGTTGTACTTCTAAAGTGTTTAAAGTCTTCGCTGTTATGCCATGGCATCCCATTGTCTGTTCCCTTCTTACCAATGAGATTATTCTTATCAGCTGCAACAATAATAGTGATCATACACTGACCTTACCTTTCAATGGACCATGAGACTGATAACCTTCTAGCTTGATATCTTCAATCTTGAAATCAAATAGATTATCAATGTCTTTATTTAATACAAGATGAGGAAGAGGAAGTGGTTCTCTTTCAATCTGCGTCTTAACTACATCAAAGTGATCCTTATAGATATGAGCATCACCGATTGTATGAATAAATTCTTTTGGTTCATAGCCACATACCTGTGCAAGCATACATGTAAGTAAGGCATAAGATGCGATATTAAATGGAACACCTAAGAATGTATCAGCACTTCTCTGATATAACTGACAGCTTAAGTACTTCTTATCACTTGATACATAGAACTGCATAAGTGTATGACATGGTGGTAAAGCCATCTCATCTACCTGGCTAGGGTTCCATGCAGAAATAATATGTCTTCTAGAGAATGGATTATTCTTTAAAGAATCAATGAGTTTCATTAGCTGGTCAGTGCCTTCATTATTGAAGTTACGCCATTGTGCTCCATAAATAGGACCTAAGTTACCATGTTTCTTCGCAAATTCATCATCATTCTTGATCTTTTCTACAAATTCTTCTAATGTTTCACCATTAAAGTCTTCACTCTTCTTAAAGTCTTCATAAGGCCATTCATTCCATATTTTTACATTACGATCTACAAGATATTTGATATTTGTATCACCTTTGATAAACCATAATAGTTCTTCCGCAATAGGACGTAAATACATCTTCTTAGTAGTAAGAAGAGGAAATCCTTCACGTAAATCATAGCGTGTCTGATATCCAAATACAGAACGTGTACCAGTCCCTGTACGATCAGGACGGTCTTCTCCATGTTCTAGGATATATCGACACATATCTAGATATTGTTTCAAATCATTTTCCTCCTTTTATGCATTTGTCCACATAATAACACAAATAATCATAAATAGGATATACAAATACTGGTTCTTTGCATAAAAAAGAAGAAGTATTTCTACTTCTTCATCTGTTCACGGTAGTTTTCCATCATACCTTTAAATATTTCAGCACTTGTAGGAGGTGTAAATGTGACTGCGTTCGCACCTGCTTCAATGACTTCTTTAATTGTATCTTCTGTTGGTCCACCTGTCGCAATAATTGGGAAATCCTTATCAATAGCGCGTAGTGCCTTGACGATTTCTACTGTTTGTTTTCCACCAGATACGTTGATGATTTTAGCACCACTATGTAACATACGTTCTTCTAAGTCTTCGTCCAAAGATACAACAGTGAGGACAATAGGAATATCTACTAAACGAGATAATTCTCTGATCATTTCTGTATGTACAGGGGCATTGAGGACAACAGCAGCTGCACCATGTAATTCTGCATCTAAGGCAATCTTGAATACTCTTGCACCATTGGTAGTACCTCCTCCTACTCCTACAAAAACCGGTTGTCTGGCGACACCAATAATCGCATTGGTGATCTGGATTGTAGGTGTAAAGGGATAAACAGAGAGAATGGCATCGGCGTTATTATTCGCAATAAGTGCAACATCCGTACTAAACAATAAACTTTTTATACGTCTTCCATTTACATTAATACCACTGGCTTTGTACATCACTTCTGGTACTTCTACAGTATGTTTTAATGTGGACTGTATTCTTGGTGTCATTTTAGGGGTTTTCATTAAATCATTCATATATTTTCCTCCTGAGTATTATTATACTCACGTTTTAAAAACACTATATGAACAAAAAAACCAGTTTAATTAAAAACTGGTTAGATTAAAAACGCAAAATATGCAATAAATAGTACAAATAGCATCCAGACCATCTTGTTGATGTCTTTAGCCTGACCTGTCGCAATCATGCTGATGACATAAACGATGAATCCTAATGCGATACCATTACTAATTGAATATCCAAGAATCATGAAGATGATAGTCACGAAACCACTTGCCGCAAAGATCAAGTTATCCCACTTGATATCCTTTAACTGAGAAGCCATTAAAATACCAACGATAACTAATGCTGGGGCAGTAACTGCTTCAGTAATCATAGACAATACTGGATAGAAGAATACTGTTAATAAGAAACAAATACCTGTTGTACATGCAGTTAAGCCTGTACGTCCACCAACACCAACACCTGAAGTAGATTCTACGAAAGATGTAACTGTAGAAGTACCGATCATTGAACCAAATACAGTTCCTACAGCATCTGCAAGTAATGCACGTTCAACGTTTACTAATTCACCATTTTCATCAATAAGATCAGCCTTTGATGCAACAGCGACTAATGTACCTGCAGTATCAAAGAAGTCTACGAATAATAATGAGAAAATAGCAACGATACACTGTGGATGAGTAAGCATTTCGTTGAACCCTCTTGCAAAAGCACCTACTAAGCTGAAATCAAAGTTAACTGATACAATTTTAGAAGGTAACTGTGGCATACCTTTTAATCCAAAGATAGAACCAAATACAACACCTACTACTGCAGTAATGATTAAGCCATAGAATACGGCTGCTGGCTTATTCTTTACTAATAATACTAATGTGATGATGATTCCAAATAAAGCAAGTAATACTGTTGGATCCTTTAAGTTTCCTAGTGTTACAAATGTAGATTCACTTGCCACTACGATACCTGCATTCTTTAAACCTACGAATGCAACAAAGAAACCAATACCAGCACCAATCGCAAGTTTTAACTGTGCAGGAATCGCATTAATAATCATACGACGAATGTTAGTCACTGTAATGATGACAAAGATAATACCTGATACGAATACGCAGGCTAATGCCCCTTCAGGTGATAATCCCATCTGTCCTACAATTGTATAAGTGAATAATGCGTTAACACCCATACCTGGCGCAAGAGATACAGGGTAGTTTGCCATTAATCCCATGAAGATGCTTGCGGCACCTGCAGAGATTGCAGTCGCAAGGAAGACACCCTGATGACTCATGTGTGCCTGTCCTAAGATGGCAGGATTGACTGCAAGAATATAGGCCATTGCTAAGAAAGTTGTAATACCAGCTAGTATTTCAGTCTTAACATTTGTCCCATGTTCTTTTAGATGAAATAATTTTTCCATTGTTTTCTCCTCTCAAAACAAAGCACATTATATTATATTCTCACACTTTATGCAAACACATAAAAAATCCCCTTATATTGGGGATTTATTGTAATAATTCATGATATTCAGAATAGAATTGATGACTTTTTCAAGGGAACCATCATTTATAATATGATAGTCGCATGATGACATATATTTATCTCTACGTTCTTTATCTAAAGCATAAAGCTTGTCTGGACCATCCTTTAATAGAGGTCTGCCACTTGGATCGACATCCTTCACAATATCTTCAATTGGACGGTCAATATAGAAAACAACACCGTTTTTCTTTAGATATGCAATGTTTTCAGGTCTTTTAATCACCCCACCTCCAGTAGAGATGATCTTTCCTTCTAACTCAGATACTTCTTTACAGCATGTTGTTTCATTATTTCTAAAATAGTCTTCAGAAATCGCAAACATATCTGGAATGGACATATTAAAGCGATTCACAAGATAATCATCTAAGTCAATCATTTCATGACCTGTTTTTTGTGAAAGCATATGTCCGAATGTTGTTTTACCACTTCCCATGATTCCAATTAAAACGATATTTTTCATGATTCCTTCCTTTCATAGTTACCAATCATTCTAAATGTATTGGTATATGTTTTAATTTCCTGTAAGGCACGCTGTACATGATCCTGATTCAAGTTGCCATCTATATCTAAATAGAAATAGTATTCCCATGGAGATAATGGAAGTGGTCTTGATTCAATGCGGGCCATGTTGATGTTGTGTTCCTTAACGACTCTCATGACTTCATAAAGAGCACCGGCTTCATGATTGACTGTAAAGACCATACTGATACGATTGGCAGATGGTCTGATTTCATATTGTCTTGAGATAATGATAAAGCGTGTATGATTGCTTTGATCATTTTGTATTGCCCTGGCAATAATATCAAGATTATAGAGCTTTGCCGCTTCACTAGAGGCAATCGCCCCTATTGTTTGATCCTGTGCTTCACTAATATATTTTGCAGCTGCAGCAGTATTCAAATACTCATGACCTTCAATATGATGTGAATTCAAGAATTCAGAAGTCTGTTTTAAGCCCTGTACATGACTATATACATCTTTGATATCTTCTAGATTGGCTCCTTTGATACCAAGTAGATTCTGGTCTATTGTGATAGACTGCTCACCTACAATATAAAAGCCATACTTAGTAAGTAAGTCATAGTTATCATTAATAGCACCAGTAGAAGAGTTTTCTAAAGGAAGTACACCATAGTCTATTTCTCCTTTTTCTAATGCCTGATAGACATCTTCAAATCGAGGATAGTTGATGCCTTCAATGTCTCCAAACCAGCAATTCATAGCCTGATTAGAGAAAGAACCAGGAACACCCTGATAACCTACTTTAAAGTGTTCTTTAAGTTCTGTTGCTTCATATTTCTTTAAAGGAATAAAAGTAGACTGATAGCTTTTAGATAAGTTCATTGTATCCTGAACAAATGTTTTTGCATAAGATTCTAGAGATTTATCTTCTAGACGATCTACATTCTTCTGGATAACCTCTTTTTCTCTATCCTTCTGAAAGATCTGCATATCATGGGCTAATTTATATGTAATAACATCTTTCGCAACATGCATACGTTTTTCAAATAAAGCGATGATTTCCTTATCAATTGCATCTATTTCTTCTCGACATGTTTTTAAATCTCTCATAAAGCCTCCAGCATATCTAATACACCTAGTGCTGCCATAGCTTCCACAACGACAATCGCACGAGGAATGATACATGGATCATGTCTTCCAACAATTTCTAATTCTGTATTTTTATGTGTTTTCACATTGATTGTATTCTGTTTTAAAGAAATAGATGGTGTTGGTTTAATGCCTACTGTAAAGAGTAATGGCATACCATTAGAAATACCACCAGTAATACCACCATTATGGTTTGTAGAAGTCTTGACTTCGTCTCCTTCATAATAGTAAGCATCATTCGCAACTGATCCTTTGAGCAAAGTAATATCATCTAGATCACCAAATGAGACTGACTTCACAGCAGGAATACTAAATAACAACGGTGATAAATGGGCTTCAATACTATCAAAGAAAGGATTTCCAATTCCTGCAGGTAGTCCTGTCACAGCACACTCAATCTTACCACCTACACTGTTACCTTCTTTTCTTGCTTCTTCAATTGTTTCCTGCATCTGTACATAAATATCATCATGAATAACAGGATAATCTTTCTGGTTAAGTTCTTCTAAGTAAGATGGAGTAATATCTAGTGGATAATGCGTATCCTTCACATCTTTAATAGATAGAATATGCGCACCGACATGAATACCTTTTTCTTTTAAGATCTGCTTTGCGATAGAACCTGCAAATACAATGGGTGCTGTGAGACGTCCAGAAAAGTGTCCTCCGCCTCTGAAATCATTAAAGCCTTTATATTTAATATAAGCAGGATAATCTGAATGTCCTGGACGCATATTATCCTTTAAATAAGAATAGTCCTTAGAATGCTGGGATGTATTCTTAATGATGCCACAAAGTGGTGCACCTGTTGTATAGCCATCTAAGACACCACTGAGTATTTCTACTTCATCTGCTTCTTTTCTTTGTGTACTCATTAGATTCTTACCTGGCGCACGTCTTTGCATATCCTTATTAATAGCATCCATGTCTAGCTTAATACCAGCAGGTAAGTTACCTATTGTGATTCCAATAGCCTTCCCATGGCTTTCACCAAATAAAGATAATTCGATATGATGTCCCCAATTAGCACTCATGATATTCACCACCTAGTGATTTGAAGTCTTCAAAGAAACCTGGATAACTCTTCTTTACACAATCCTTATCATCAATAGTAATAGAACCATCAGCGCGTGTAGATAAAATAGCTTCAGCCATACACATACGATGGTCATTAGAACTTGTCACTTCTGCTCCGTTATAAGAAGTCGATCCAGTAATAGTCATACTATCTTCTTCTTCAACTGCATCAATACCTGCAGCTTTTAAAAGTTCAACTGAAGCAGTTAAACGATCACATTCTTTAATGCGTAAACGTGATGCATTGATGATATGTGATGTTCCTTCTGCAAGACCACATGCAACAGATACAACAGGCATTAAATCTGGACATTGTGATGCATCTATAGTGGCTGGTTTGATTTGATTGCAGACAACCTTGATACCTTCGCTTGTTTCTACGATTTCTCCACCCATCTGTTCCATAATATCTAAAATTGCACGATCTCCCTGAGAAGAATGCATATTCAAATTAGAGATTGTGATATCACTACCTAGTAAATCAGCCACTAAATAGAAAGCAGCTTGTGAGAAGTCTGCTTCTACATTGTAGTCACATGGTTTATAGTTCTGATTACCACGAATCTGGAATGCCTGATAATCATGATTGATGATTTCAATACCAAACTTTTCTAACATATCAAGTGTTAAGTCAATGTAACCTTTAGATTCTAATGGTGTAGTGATTTTAATGAGTGAGTCACCTTTTAATAAAGGTAAAGTAAATAACAATCCACTGATAAATTGTGAAGAAACATTACCTGGTACTTCAAATATATCTGAATGAAGCTGACCATCTAAGATCACATCTAAACGTTCTGAGTCTTTTCTAAGATAGGCAATCTTCTGTTTATCAAAGATATCATAGTATACATCAAGTGGTCTTTGTCCGAGTTTCCCTTTACCGACAAAGTGTACACGAGAGAAATTGACTAGTGATAAAGGCATAAGGAAACGTAATGTAGATCCTGATTCATGGGCATCTATTTCTACTCTTCCTAGTCCTAATGTAATAGAACCATCAATAATTAAAGTATCGCCTTCCTGCTTAATAATCGCACCTAAGGCTTTCATACCTTCTATTGTGGCTTCAATGTCTTCTGAATAATCAATACCGCTAATACGGCTCATTCCTGGTGCTAAAGCAGCACAGATAATGGCACGATGGGCTAATGATTTAGAAGGTGGAACCGCAATTGTTCCTTGAAGTGTTTTTGGTGTAATAGTGATTTTTGTCATTATATGTCCTCTACTTCCAGAATCATCTCTTTCTGATCCTTATGTACATAATACTCTCCTATTGTTTTAAGTAAAACAAAAGATAGTGTTGAATTGATGTTTTTCTTATCGAGATCAATAGCTTTAAGCAGTTCTTTTGTAGGGACATTGGCATGAGTAGGGAGGTTATAATGTCCTAATGCTTCTTCTATACGTTTTGTAGTCCCTTTTTCACATAATCCTTTAAGTTCTGCGATACGAGTAATAGCTACCATACCAATACCTACTGCTTCACCATGAGAATACTTTTCATAATGGAAATGCTGCTCGATAGAGTGTCCAATTGTATGACCAAAGTTAAGACATAAACGATCACCAAAGTCATATAAGTCTTTTTCTACAACATCTCTCTTGATATCTACACATTTATAAATAATTTCATCAATATCTTTATAAAGATCATCAAAATCCTTGTACTGCGCTAATTGATCAAATAATGTTTTATCTTTAATACAGCCATATTTAATGACTTCTCCCATGCCATCAGTAATGAAATGAGGATCTAGTGTCTTAAGAGTTAAAGGATCAATTAAAACAAGTAATGGATGTTTAAAAGCACCGACTAAGTTCTTTCCTTCTGGTAAGTCTACTGCCACTTTACCACCTACTGAAGAGTCTACCTGTGATAATAATGAGGTAGGAATCTGGACAAACTTAATACCACGCATATAAGTACTTGCCACAAATCCAGCTAGATCACCAATCACACCTCCACCTAATGCGATTAATAAGTCAGTTCTAGTAATCTTAGCTTCTAGTAATTGTGAATAGATAGAAGGTAGAATATCAAATCTCTTAGATGTTTCTCCATGAGGAATAACGACTGTAGAGACTTCATAAGAGTCTTTTAACTGATTCATCAGCTGTTCTCCATAAAGTGGAAAAACGTTATCGTCAGAGACAATAACGATTTTCGCACCTGTGAAGACTTGGGAAATAAGTTCTTTTGCTTTATTTAAAATACCTTGTTCAATATATATAGGATAACTGTCTTTTCCTAAGTTCACATTTAGTTTCATATTAGATTTCCTTTCCAACAACCTTACCGATTTCTCGTAATTCTTCAATAAGTTTTGTGTATTTTTTAGGCTTTAATGACTGAG
>NZ_UQGV01000007.1 GCF_900540665.1 uncultured Catenibacterium sp.
TCTTATTGAATGTATACATGTTGAATGGAAGAGAATAAAGTTCTCCCTTATAGTTTGCAACAGGTGAGTTAGTGAATCTATTGAACTCTGCAAACTGGGTGATATACTGCCATACTTCCTTATTATTTGTATGGAAGATATGTGCACCATACTTATGTACATTAATGCCTTCTACTTCTTCTGTATAGATGTTTCCTGCAATGTTAGGTCTCTTATCAATGACAAGAACCTTCTTTCCTCTCTTGTTGGCTTCATGCGCAAAGATTGCACCATAAAGACCTGATCCTACTACTAGATAATCATATTTACTCATCTACGTGTCCTCCTTGGTTAAATAGTAAATCATGTAATACTGGAATAATCATAAAACTCATAACTGAAACTGTGATAGTAAATAATCTAGGATTTATTAAACTAGATGTTGTAATCACAAATGAAATAAATAGTAATCCATCTTTTTTATTCTTATATAGATACCAAATTACTATCGCAATAATCGCAAAGAATGCGATAAAGAAAATCCATCCATTTTCAAATAAGATTCTCATATACTCATTATCAATGAAATTACTTCTAATAATAGTGCCCTCATTCTCTTTAGTAAGGAAATAACCTACTAAATCAATATTTGAGCCAAATAAACTTAAACCATAACGTTTAAAATCATAGAATGTCTGATAAAGTCTATTTGAGAATATATGATTGAATTTCTGTGCAATCTTGAAGATAATACTATTCACATTCATTGTATTGAAGATGAATCCATACAACATTACAAGAACATAGCTTCCAATTGGGAATAATGGAAAACATGTCGCATAGGCTTTTTTTAAGAATTCTACTACATTCTTGAATTTATCAAGAATACCTGCAGAATTCATAAAAATACCAATAAGAACACATTCTGATATCAACATTTCTGTTCTTGAATCTGTCAAGAAATAAGAAAATACAATAAGAAGCTGGTATAAGCCTAGCTTTTCAGGGCTGATCTTAAAGTTCTTCTTATATGAATAATAGAGAATCGTAAATAGAACAAACTGAGATAAATAAGTAGGATAACCAAATCCTAAAGAATGTCTCATTGTACCATCAGCTCTCATATTGACATAATCATGCATAAGTCCAAATGAACTTAATGTTGTAATAAGAATCAATGAAATAAATTGTGCAGAGAAAATTGTATTTAATACATCTACAAAATCAAAACAACTTGCATAAATAAGTGTAAATAATAAGAAAACCCATGCTTTGTTTTTAGTGAGTAATAAGTTCATCACAATACTGAACAATGCAAGTAACACAACACCTGCCACAAAATACTGTTTCTTATCAAAATTTTTAATTTTGTTTATATAACTCTTTAAGTCTAAAGTTCTTAGTTTCTTACATATTACAAACAAGAAATACACATAACAAACATATCTCAACAACTTACATAAAGTGGTTGCCTTAGAAAAACTAAAGCTTAAAGTAGTGATATCTAAGAATAATGTAAAATAATAAATAGCTAAAACGACTAAACCCATTTGTGTTGTCGTTAACTTTTGTATAAATGTCTTTACTTTATTGATCATTGAATACCCCCTCAATTAATGCATACTCATATATCTAAAGCTATATGGTGCGCCACTAAAATTACAAATAAGACCAGTGACACTTACATTAATTACGTATCTCTGTCCCTGATGAATCACAGGAATGAATGCATAGTCACGCATTGCAACTCTTTCCGCATTTAAGAATGCATAATAACGTTCATCCTGACTTTGTGCATTGACTGCAGCTGTAAAGAAGTTATTAAATTCATTACTAGAATAATGATTAATACCTTGATTATTAACTGCAAGAGGGGCTAAATAATCATAAGCATCATTACAAGTACCTTTAATACGTAATAAAGATAATTCTGCCTGTTCATAATCCACTGTATTCACTTCTTTTAAATACACCTTGAATTGTTTTGTAGCTTCAAGATTTTCTTTAATCTTACCTGCAATTGCCTTAGCCTGTGGATAATCTTTACTATAAGTTAAAGTAAATGTGAATTTCTTTAACTTGTATTCTTTAAGAAGCTTCTTTAATGACTTTTCTGCTTCTTTCTTCTTATACTTCAATTTATATTTACAAGCATCTCTCATAAACTGCTTCTGTGAGTTGAAACAGATACCCATAGGAAGTAAGCCTTCAGCTTTCTTAGTTCCGTCATTCAATACATTTTTATCATATTTATTTCTTCTAAGTAATGAAGACATTGCTTCACGCACTCTTAAGTCTGATAAATACTGGTCCTTGAAATTAGGCACTAAATCCCACATAACACTATCAGAATCTGCAGTACTTGAATCTTTTTCATCATACTTCTTCGCTTTTTCACCAGTCACTGATGCGAAATCAATCTTGCCTTCATCAAACAGTTTGATTTTTTCATCATTACTGATTCCAAAAAGCATATTAACCTGATCAATATTTGACTTCTTTGCGAAATAACATGTCTTATTCTTCTTTAAAGTAATCTTATCTTTAGAAATAGAAGACACCTTATATGTCCCACATGATAATAATGTCTTAGGAGAAGTTGCATACTTGTCTCCTTGTGCTTCTACAAACTTCTGATTTAATGGGAAGAATACTGGCTGAGTCACTAAATCCATAAAACGTGTTGTTTTATACTGTAAATGTACAACAAGCTTCTTATTCTTCACATAAACGCCTAAAGTATCTACAGGTTTTAAACCTTTATAAATGTCATCAGCACCTGCAATGGCTGCACCATAAGATGTCAATAACTTAGATGCTTCAGAACGCATAGATAAGGCTCTCTTCCATGCATATACAAAGTCTTCTGCAGTCACAGGATCACCATTGGACCACTTCACGTTCTTTCTAATTTCAAAAGTATATGTTTTGCCATCTTCACTCACTTCTTTACTCTTCGCAATAGCTGGCTTTAACTTACTCTTCACATTATAAGCATATAAACCGTCACCAAATGCCTGAATCACATTTGTAGATGTTTCATCAATAGCCTTTGATGCATCTAAAGATGTCACATAACCAGAATCCGCAAAATTAAATACCTTTTGTGAATCTGCATTATTAGTCAAAGAACATCCTGTCACTAAAGTCATTGCGAGTACAAGTGTTACTATTTTCTTAAACAACTTCATTAAAAACTCTCCCCATACTTCTTATGTAAGAACTTGGCCTTTAAGAATCCCATTCCCTTTTTAAACATATCGATCTTTTCCATATATACAAATGGAACTTCTTTGTAGGCATAACCGTTCTCCATCATCCAGACATCTAATAATAATTCACTAATTCTACCTGGATAACGTGCATGGAAACTATTATATTCAGCACCTTCAAATCTCTTAGTGAGTTCAAATAGAATATCAAATAACCATTCACAATAAGCATCAAAATATTCTTTCTTCATCACAAACATATTAAAAGCATGCATTGTCTTTTCTTTCATATGCTTATCAAAAGCATGTAAATATTCTGGACACTTTTCTTCAATAATCTTTCTTGTTTCATCTAGTGGTTCTGGATAAAGTGTATGAACATAATGATCATAGATTGTTTCAATATAATAATTACGTCTCTTAGTCACTAAGATATCATTATTCTTTAATAATTCTTCTGCTTCTTTAGAAGTAAGAACACAATCAAATGGATCCTTTGTCTTCTTCTTACCTCTAAAATGTCTACGATAATGTGCTAAACCTACATAATCTGCATCTAAATTCTTCCAAGCCCAATATAATCCTGTTAATTCGCAATACTGTGAATTTAAATTAGAGATATTATCACCTGTATTATCACGTGTATATCCAAGATCATCCTTACCTTCTGCACCAACCTGTACAGGAATATACATCTCATCATCAGGCATACGATACTTCTTATGTGTCGCAATAATAATCTTTACTGATGGCATATTCATAACTCCTTTACATTGATCCTTCTTTTTTGAAAACGACCTGTACTGTCTTAAATAAGATCTGAATATCAAGACTGAACTTCCAGTTTTTGATATATTCTTTATCTAATCTTGCGATTTCTTCAAAGTCAGTGATATTACTTCTACCACTTACCTGCCACATACCTGTAATACCTGGCTTAAATGCAAGACGTGCTCTATGACGTAATTCATACTTATTCCATTCATCAAGAGTAGGGGGTCTTGTACCTACTAAACTCATATCACCCTTTAATACATTGAAGAACTGAGGGAATTCATCTAAAGACCAGTCTCTAATGAAATTACCAACACCCTTCTTAATAGTACCATCGGCTTTCTTCTTACAACCAATAATACGAGGGTCATATTCAAGTTTGAACATCATACCATCTTTAACTCTATTTTGAGCCATAAGCTCTTTCTTACGCTCTTCAGCATCCATATACATACTTCTAAACTTATACATATTGAACACTTTACCATTTCTACCAACTCTCTTCTGTTTAAAGAAGATTGGTCCTGGAGACGCAATAAAGATAGCAGGAGCTAAGAAGATAGTTAAAATAAGAGTAATCAAACAGCCTACTAAACCACCAATAATATCTAAAATTCTCTTGGCAATCCAGTCATATTCATTAATGGAGTTCATGCTGACAGTTAATACCTGGTTTTCACCCATTCTTTCAAACTGTTTACGATAACCCTTTAATGAGTTATACTCACTGATTTCTACATGTACTGCAAGACCCATTTCAGCTAAGTCTTTAACTAAAGAAGTAGAGAAAACATCTTCCCTAGGAAGAATCACTAATGCTTCATCCATCCACTGTCTTAATACATAATCTATGACAGTATCCTGAGACGCCACAATAGACCAACCATTTGATTTCTGACCTTCCATATTCTTATCTAGAACCGCAAAACCAACACTCTGGTATTCATCTAAACCAAATGTTTTCTTGTTCTCTGTAATAGAATCAATAAACTCAGACTCTGTAATCACGATCAATGACTTCTTATTATTCTTTCTTCTACGTCTTACAATTGGCTTCATAACACAATGCACAATGTAAGTAAACATTGCATCAAATACACATGTAAAACCTAAAGTTAAACGTGATACATCATCTTTTTGCGCATAGAAAATATAAGCAGTAGAAACAACCATTAATAATAATGATTTCTCTATTACCTTTATCATTTCTGTGATGTTATTACGCTTTAAAATATTCTTTAAAATATTAAAGAATATAATAATTAACATATCTAATAGTGTCATGACTATCGCAATATTGACATACAATGATCTTGTATATATATCAAGTATTCCATGGCGCATATAGTAAGCTAGAAAAATAGCCAGCTGTAGACAGATAAGATCCGCAATTAAGAAATCTAAATGCTTCGCCCATCCTCTTAATTTCCTTTTATACATCTTTTTTCACATCCTTATTTTTAAGTTCATACATAAATTACTATACCACAAAATAGTCTATAATTCACTTCATTGCCATTATTATACCTTATTACAGCGCTATCTATGTGTAATTTCTGTGTAATTATCTTTTAAACACAAATAACTTACTTATTAAATAGTTCCCAATTAGTACAAGAATCTGTGCTGCAACCTTTACACCAATACTATTCATACTCAACAGATTAATACCAACATATAGAATAACTTCTTCCATTAATAGCGTTGCAACACGTCCTCCAAAGAAAGAAAACATTTCCTGGATAATACCCTTTATACCTTCCGCATCACTATCAAATACCCAGATACGATTTGTCACATAAGCGAATAATACTGCAAGTATCCAAGAGAAAATATTTGCAACCATTGGATCCATATGCATACTTACATCAAAGAATGCATAAGAACCAATACTAATAATAGTAGTTAAACCTCCAAAGAATAAATACAATAATACTTCTTTATATTTCTTATAAAATGGATTGAAGATGCTAAGGATCTTCCACTCCATAATTCTATCAAATATATCTTTATCTTTTTTCATAAAACTCTCCTTATTTGTTTTTTGGTCACATACGTAACCATTATATTCTATTTAAGTGTATACATCAAAAAAAACAGAGAAATTCACAAAATAATTTGATACATATACCTTTAAATAATGTAATATCATAACTATCACATCGTATTATAGAGTAGGATATGCTATAATTATTGTGTTTGAATTCAAGAGGGTTCTTATGAATAAAAAAGAAAAAAGTAAGATTATATTCCTATCAGGACTAATTACTTTATTAATTATTTTATGCATTTATGCAGTGAGTGGTTTTGCACCATTTGGTACTAAAACATTAGCTGTAATGGATGCAAATATTCAGTATATTGATTTCTTTTCCTATCTAAAGGACGTTATTGCAGGAAAGAACTCAATTACTTATAGTTTTGGGAAAACATTGGGTGGATCAAATGTAGCTGTATTTAGCTATTATTTATCTTCACCATTTAATCTATTATTGTTGTTTTTCTCTAATGCAAATCTCTATACATTCTTTAATATTGTAGTCGCATTAAAGCTTACATTGGCATCTATTGCTTTTGCATACTTTATCACAAATAGATTTGAAACATCATATAAAGAAAATAGTATTCTCTTTATTCTTCTTTCTTGTGGTTATGGTTTATGTCAATATAGTTTCTTCCAGGCAAGTAATATCATGTGGTTAGATGGCATGTATATGTTACCTTTCATGTTATTACAGGTTTATTATATTGTGCAGGGAAAGAAGAACTGGAATCTATCTATTGCAGTTGGTTTAGCTATCATCTTTAACTGGTATATGGCTGGAATCAGCTGTGTCTTTACTGGTATCTGGTTCTTATTAGAATGTTGTTTATATGCAGTAGAAAACAAAATGACATTTATGCAGTTTATTAAAACGGGTATTAGATATGTGTTTGCCATGATTCTCGGTGTTATGGTGAGTGCAGTCTTATTCTTACCAACTATTGGTGCTTTAACTAATGGTCCTAGAGGAAGTCTTTCATTTAGAGATTTATTAGATTTCTCTTTTGTAGGCAATATGTTAAGTGTTATTCCTAAGTATAGCTATGGGGCTCATAGTGATTTAGGATTTGCGGCTTTATTCTGTGGAGGACTTGCGATAGTGCTAGCACTATCAGTATTCTTCAACAGAGAAATCAAAGTAAAAGTAAAGGTTGTACTTGGTATATTCTTATTCGGAATACTTCTATGTCTCTACTGGCATCCACTTTATTTAGTGTTCTCCCTCTTTAAATTTGTAGGAAGCTATAACTATAGATATTCATTCCTTGTTGAATTCTTTATTTTATTCTTAGCTACATACAATTGTGTATATGCGAAAGAAAAGAAGAATATTGTGATAACTGGTGCTGTTGCGATTGTATTCTCAATATTAAATATTGTATTAACTCGTCATTATACGCATCAAGAAAAGATTAATGCTTACTTAACTGTATCATTCATCATTGTATTAACTGCTTTATATATCTCTAGTCAGTTAATGGCTAAACAAAAGACAAAACAGTTACTTCTTGTAATATTACTTATTGTAGGTTCTATTGATTTAGGTATTAACTCTGGTCTTCTTGCAAATTCTTTATGCATGAACGATTTGGAATATACATCATATAGAAAGAATCAGGAAAAGATCATTCGTAATATACAGAATGATGATCAATCAAACTATAGAATCACACAGACATCTAATAGAGTTATGTATGAAGGTAATTTAACTGCCAACTATGATGAACCATTATCATATAGATATATGTCTACAAGTGGATATACTTCCTCACCTGATGGTACACAGTTAAACTTCTTAAATAAGTGTGGTTATCCTACTTATGCAGATTGTTTAACTGTCACAAATACATCTATGTTAGGTATTGATTCATTACTTGGTGTAAAATATGTATTAACTTCTGAAAACTACACTGGTCTAGTAAAGAAAAACAATACTAAGTTAAATGATAAGTATACATATATAAACCCATACTATATGCCTCTCGCATTTACATGTAATAACTTTGATGAAATTAAGAATGAAGAAGGCTATTTGAACCCATTTGATTATCAGAACTTATTATTTAAACAATTATTCAATACTTCAAAAGATATTTATAAACCTATTAAATATTCAGTAGTAAAGAAGGATGATTCAAATACAGAAATCAACTTAAACACTTCTAACTATAAGAATATGGTTTATTATGGCTTTATCCCTTGGAATTCAGAATCAGAATCTTATGTTTATAACGGTAAAGATATGATTACTAAGTATGCATGCTGGTTATCACCTACTGTATTCCATATTGAGACAAATAACTCAAATACAAAATTAAGAGTTGAATCTGCAGATTCTAATTTTAATTATGATAATGCTTATTTCTATGCATTAGATTTAAGTGTATTAGATCAGTGTGCTCAAACAGCACGTAAGAATGAAGTAAACATCTCAATGAAGAATGGTTCTATTGATACAACAGTTAATGCAGAAGATGAAGATAGTTATTTATATTTATCTGTTCCTGTAGATGATTGTTGGGATGTATTAGTCAATAATGAAAAGGCAGAAGTGAAGTCATTTGGAAATTGCTTATATGCCATTAAATTGCACTCTGGCACTAATAAAATTACTATGAAATATCATACAAAGCACCAAAAACTCGGTATTGGCTTAACAGCAGGCGCAATATTGTTTATAATCGTAAGTGCAATCTATAGAAAAAAATATTGTAAGGAGAACTAAAATGGAAGGTTTATTAAGTATTATAATACCATCTTATAATGAAGGACTATTAATTGATAATACCGCAAATGTTGTAGTAGATATCATGACAGAACATAAGATTCCTTATGAAATCTTATTTGTGGATGATGGTTCTAAAGATGATACATGGAATAGAATTCAGGAAGCATCAAAAAAACATGAACATGTAAGAGGTGTTCATTTCTCTAGAAACTTCGGTAAAGAATCAGCGATTACTGCAGGTCTAACATATGCAAAAGGGGATTGTTGTGTTGTTATGGACTGTGACTTACAACATCCACCAATTAAGATTGTAGAAATGTATAAATTGTGGCAGGAAGGATATGAAGTTGTAGAAGCTGTCAAAGAGGATAGAGGAGAAGAATCAGGTATACATAGATTTATGGCTAATACTTTCTATAAGATTATCTCTAAGTTGACTAATATCGATATGATGAATGCATCAGACTTTAAGCTTCTTGATAGAAAAGTAATGTTAGTACTACTTAATATGAAGGAAAAGAATTCTTTCTTTAGAGCTTTATCTTCATGGGTAGGATTCAAGACAACACAGATTCCATTTAGAGTAGCTGAAAGAGAAGCAGGGGAATCTAAGTGGTCTACTAAATCACTCATTAAGTATGCAATACTTAATATTACTTCTTTCTCTTCTGCACCTATGCAGATTGTCACTATTTGTGGTTTTATCATGTTACTTATCTCTGTAATATTTGGTATTAACTCAATTGTTCAATATGTGAACGGTACAGCTTTAGGAGGCTTTACTACAGTTATTCTACTTCAGTTATTCTCTAGTAGTATTATCATGATCTGTCTTGGTATTATCGGTTACTATATTGCCCAGATCTATGATGAAATCAAAGGCAGACCTAAGTTTATTGTTTCAGAAGAATGTTAGAACGGATGTGATAAATCACATCCTTTTTTATGCGTAAAAAAAGGTCCTCCCAAATAGGAGGAACCTGAGTGTTAATAAATAATAACTTTAGTCTTCTTTGGAACGTTGTCATAGATCCATTTTGCGTTTTCTAGATCTAATCTTACACAGCCATGAGATACAGCTGCATCCATTGAGTTATCAATAATTTTCTTTGGAGATGGCTTTCTATCATAGATGACTGAATGGAATAAATAGTTACCAGTAATCTGTGTATAATACCAGCATCTACCTATTGAACCTGTATCGAAGTATTTACCTTTAGAGCCTACATAGAAAGTACCACTTACTGTTGGTGTTGATGGTTTACCAACACAACATTTATAATACTTTGCATCTGCCCAATTATACTTACTTCCTTTAAATACACCTACACGATGTGCTGCTCTATCTACAATCGCAATATAGTTTGTAGGGCTATCTTGGTTATTCGCAACACCATGCATCTTAGCTAAAGTTAAAGTACCGCCAACAAGTCTACCATTTCTTACTTCATAATATTCGCCCTGACCATCAATCTGTGCATAACCAGAATAGCTCCAGTCTAAACGTCCATTCTTAACATAGAAATAGTATTCACCATTGCAAGCAAGACCTGTATAACCCCAGTCTAAACGACCATTACGAACAAAGAACCATTCATTACCTTTCTGAACAAGTCCTGTATATTCCCAATTTAACTTACCATTTTCAACATAGAACCATTCATTGCCTTTTTGAACAAGACCTGTATAGCCCCAATTAACACGTCCACGTACAATATAGTACCAATCATTATCTGACTGACCTAGACCTGTATAATTCCAATTTAGACGTCCTTTTTCAACATAGAACCACTGTTTATTGTATTCCACAATTCCTGAGTGATTCCAGTTTAACTTACCTTTTTCAATATAGAACCATTCATTACCACGCTGAACAAGACCAGTATAGTTCCAGTTCACACGTCCCTTTACAATATAGTACCAATCATTATCTGACTGACCTAAACCAGTATAGTTCCAATCTAGACGTCCTTTATTAACATAGAACCACTGATTATTGTGTTCCACAATACCTGAATGATTCCAATTTAACACACCATTCTCAATATAAAACCATTGATTATTATGCTGTGCAAGACCTGTATAATTCCAGTTCACTTTACCTTTCTCAATATAATACCATTCGTTACCATACTGAGCGAGTCCTGAGTAATCCCAGTTTACACGTCCATCTTTAATATAGTAATAAGTATCACCAGATGGACCTAATCCATTATAACTCCAATCTAAATGTCCTTTATCAACATAGAACCATTCATTATTGTATTTCGTGATACCTGAATAATTTCTATTCACACGTCCATGATCAACATAGTACCATTCATTATTATATTGAGCAAGTCCAGTATAATCTATTCTTACTTCACCTTTGTCTAATAAATACCATTCATCATTATACTGTACAAGACCTGACTGAGTCTTATTTACCATACCTTTTGTAACAAGATATGTATCTCCCTTATAAGTAGCAAGTCCACTATAAGATGTATCAATACGATTATTCTTAAAGTAGTATAATTCTCCTTGAATTTCATTTAATCCATCAGAGTACTTAGTAGTAGTTCCACCATTATTTGTATTACCACCACCATATGAATTTTCAAATGGACTATAAGAATAGTTTAAATCTACATTAGTTGAGATACCAGATATTTTTCCAGTACAAGAACATTGCCACATATCATATTTACCCTGATAATTACAAACTTTATTATACTGTGCAACCCACTTAGTCCAATTATTAAAACGACTATCAGTTAAATAATTAGTAAACCAATCCTTATTCGCATAAATACCAACAGTATATCCTTTTGCAGATAACTTATCACAGAATGTCTGTGCAATATCCGCAATAGTTTTCTTGCTGATCTTATCACGCAACTTATCTTCTTCTAAATCATAATAAACAGGATACTTAAACTTCTTACCCTGTAATAAACGAATCGCATGATCTGCTTCACTAGACGCTTTCTCTACAGTATCTGCATAAGAATAGAGGTAAACCCCATAAGGGATATTGTTGTCTACACATCCCTTTACGTTTTCTTCCCACTTCTTATCATCCTGACTCTTATCATTTGTACCATAACCACATCTGATAATCGCATACTCCACTTCTGACTGTTTTACTTTCTTCCAGTCAATAGTGCCATTATGATAGCTTACATCAATTCCCTTAGAAATAGCTCTTGAATCTTCAGGCCACCCAGAATTTACTGAAGCACGTGCAGCATAATTTGCACGACCTCTATCCCTCATCTGACCATCCGCATATCTAAAGCTGTTTGCTAGGTCATTCTGTTCATAGTAGCTCATTTCATCTTCTGCATAAGATGGTAAATAAGCTGTATTGAACACCATAAAACAAGATAAAACTACAACACAAAACTTCATAAATATTTTTTTCATAAGCGTGTTCTCCTTCATGTATATAAAACTCTAACACGTTCTAATCAATGCCAAACATTCACAAAAAAAGACATTTTATTAGAAATCTATAACATATGTTCCCATTATAACATCAACACTTAGAATCAGTAACCCCTTACGTCAACTTTTTTCGCTTATTTTATATATTTACTTATATTTTAACAATGGCTTATTTTGTATTTTCACTATATTTATATTTATATATTCTTTTAAGCGAAAATTTTTACTCATTTTTTTCGCATGTTCTTTATATACTTTATAACCTGTTTCTTTCAAACTGATTCTTATTAGATTCAATATTGTTTCTTCATCTTCTACTACTAATATCTTATTCATATATATCACTCGACCTCATCATAAAAAAAGAAGAGTGATAAACACTCCTCTTAACTGTTTATGATTCTTTTATTTATGAATGTGAATATCTTATGAAGCACATAGGAAGATATAAATGTAAGTATGAATAAGGTAACCATGAATTCAAAGCTATCTACTATATTAATATGGTTATTTCTTAATATTTCAAAGAATAAACCATGAACCAAATAAATTTCTAAAGAATGATCTCCTACCCATTCCATAAGTGGACTTTGGAGCTTTATTCTCATTCCCATTATCACAATAATTGCAAGATACATTAAACATTTGAATTCTATCCAGCCATACTTAAATGGCGCAAATACATTCAATACATAATAGAAGACAAATAGACAACCAATAATAATCGGAATTGATTTCTGAAGATTAGAATCAATTCTAGATTTAAACATGGCCCATACAATACCAAAATAAAAAGCAAAGGCTGCACTAAACCAATGATCTTCATACTTGAACTTCATACATAAGAATATATAGAGATATGTTGCGATAAAAGTAAAGATGATCATAAATCTACGTTTCTTAATCAGTTCACAAAGAAGCATAGAAATAAAGAAAGTGATATAGAAATAAATAATCGCATTGATATACCAGCCATTACTTATAACTGATGCCCCTCGTTTAAAATCATAAATAAGAGTACCTAAGGTATAACCATATCTGTATTGTTTCAATATAAAATAGGCAATAGCCATTGCAACAGATGGAATAAGTATTGTGAGTATTCTTCTTTTAGGGAATGACTTTACATAATTTTTTCCTTTATGCATATATTGGTACATTAAGCCATATCCAGAAATGAATAGGAATCCACCTACCGCAATATATCCAGAATTAATAAAGATAGTATAGATATCACCTACACCTGCGAATATCGCAAGATGGTGGAATAATACTATAAGTGTAAATATCCCTTTTAAGTTTTTTGTTTGCTGTACTGAGAGATACTCTGAATTATAGCTGAGTAAATCGATATTATAGAATAC
This sequence comes from uncultured Catenibacterium sp., assembly GCF_900540665.1. Classification (GTDB taxonomy): domain Bacteria; phylum Bacillota_I; class Bacilli_A; order Erysipelotrichales; family Coprobacillaceae; genus Catenibacterium. Next base: position 13,531 of record NZ_UQGV01000007.1, read on the forward strand.
AGCTATACAAGCAAGTATTAAAACAATGTTCATAAATAAACCTCCATATTTACCATTCTAACATTTGTGTTATGAATCATCAAATTTTACTCAACTTCTCCATTAAAAAAACTGATTCATAGAGAATCAGCCTTATTCTTATACAGCAATACCATGATACATAAACTCTCTATTACAGCTATAACCCATACAGATATATTTGTATCATCACCTGTTTTTATATGTAATTTATTGAGTTTAGAAGGTTTAGGCTGTTCTGGTTTTATCCATTCAGCTTTAGGTTCAACCTTTACACTATATTCTACACTTCCATCTACAAGAGAAGGAATACTTACTAGAAAAGGGGCAGACTCAAACTGACTTTTATCACTTTCCACATATCCCTTTTGGACAATTAAGTAAATACCTTGATCTAGGTTTCTAAAACTCATACGTCCTAATGCGTTTGTTTCTTGTGTTAAACAAGGTATGCCTTTCTTTTGTGCATATTCATATAATTGTTTGGCTTGTTTTTCTCTAGCCTGAGCACTGGTATCTACTAAGGATGTATGTGAATCTTTAAAGTTATCCTCCCATATCAATGTATCATGACTCATATATTGAACCTGATAGATTGAAAACTTAGCACCTGAAAGATTCACTTCCTTATTCAATTCATTTCTACCCTTATATACAATCTGTATACTTCCTTTTCTAGAACCACTATCTGCATGAATAGTAGAAACATTCATGAACGTACTCATAAGAAAAACAATCATAATCATAATAATATTTCTTACCTTCATGTTAGTTCCTCCTTTTCTTATCCCTTATACAGTAAATAATTGCGGCAATTAAACCAATCAGAATTACAATTACTGTCATAATTAGTATCTTAGAAGTAAATAATAATTCTGGCTTAATATCTATATCAGGCACTTTCTTTGTAGCTTCTTGATATGGTATACGATGTCCTCTCACTAATAATCTATGTGTATTAATCGCATAAGGTGTACATGTCACTAATGTAGCATAATCTTTACCAGGTTCTATAGATAATCCCTTTGTCTCTTCTGGTAATACTGTTTGTATTTGATCTATTTTATAAGCCAATGTTTCATCTAAGACCTTAATATAGAATATATCTCCTTCTTCTAGCTTATCCATATTTGTGAATAATGTTTTTGTAGGTAACCCTCTATGACCCGTTAATACAGTATGTGTACTCTCTCCTCCAACAGGCAAAGAAGTACCCCAGAAATGTCCAACACCTGCCTGTAAGACTGTTTCACTTGTACCATGATAAATAGGTAGTTCTATATGAATCTTAGGAATACGTATATATCCCATCATTCCAGAACCGTCTACATTTAATAAACTCTCATAACGTGCATCTAACTTCGTATCTTCCTGTGAAAATGGATCTATAAGATCTATGTTTCCTAACATTTCTCTATTATATGCACGTGCTTCTTCTAACATCCTTGTCTTATCTGCCTTACTGAGTTCCACACTCTCTTTATCATAATAAGAGATAGCCTTAGAACCATTCTTCTCATTCAAATAACTACTAAAACTAGGATATAACAACACGGAGAATGCAATCAAAAGTACAAATAAACGAATAATATCATTTTTTGTGATTTTAATCTTCATACACTTCATTTCATTCTCCCTATAATTATAAATAATTGGAATTGCGGTTATCTTTTAAGAAAGATAACCGCTTATTCCATTAAAAACTATTTCTTAGTTTTCTCTTTTTTTATCACGGATGAAGCTTACTGCAACACCGAATACAAGAATTGCGGCAACAACAGCAAATGCGATAGTACCCATACCACCTGTAGATGGAAGGATAGAACCAGTACTGTTTTCTACATCGATGATTTTGTCATTTTCTACTGTATCATCTTTTGAGATAGTCCATTTATTTACATCGTTACTATCTGTGCTCTTTTCAATTTTAATTTCGATTGGAGCAGACAACTTGTTGTAACCTGCTGGAGCTTCTGTTTCTACTAAGTAGTAAGTTCCTGCAGCAAGACCGTTAACACGAAGGTTGTAGCCATCTGCAGCAGTAATGCTTTCTACTGATTCAAATTCAGTGCTTGTAGAAGTTGGATCAACTACATATTTACCTGCTTCACCAGCAACTGCTGAAACCTTAATAGCGTTATCGTTAGCTACATTAGCATCTTCTTTGTTTAAATATAACTTGAATTTAGCACCAGCTAATTTCTTGTTATCTCCTTTAGCAAACTTGTTGATATCAAGAGGGTATGTAGGTGTTTTTGCTTCACTTGGTGTAGTAGTTGTTGTATCGCTTGGATTGTTACCATATTCTAACTGAGCCTTGTTCTTTTCTGTTACAACGGCATCTTTGTTTACTTTAGCATAGTAAGTTACTGTGAAGTCTTTACCTTTGTTTGTCTGGTTAGCTCTTACCCATGCAGATAAGTCAAGAGCCATTTTTCTCTTGTTTGCTGTATCAAGTGTTGCTGTAGTAGGTGTTGTTCCTACAGCTGTAACTCCTGCTTCTTTAAATGCAACTGTTACGTTTAATTCAGTTGCATTGCCAAGAGCATCACCATTAGCGTTCTTCACAAAATCAAGACCTGTTGATAATTCATCGTGGATTTTGTAAACATACTGTGCATATCCAGTTGTATCTGGCACTGAACCTGTAACTGTATATTTAACTATCTGACCAATACTTACAGTTTCTTTATCAGCTTTTTTTGTAATACTTGGAGCTTCTGTTTTTAAACTTACTGTAGTTTCTCCATCTACTGTAACTAATGAAGATTGAATTTCTTTACTACCAGTGACATATACAAGATAGTAACCAGCTGCTAAGTTACTAAATGTATAAGATATTTTATTTGCTTCTGTGATTTTTCCAGAAGTTTCTGTTGCTGTTAAATTACCTGTTAAAGCTTTAGCTGTAAAATCATTTGCAAACTTCTGTACTGCACCTTCTGTATCTTTAAGAGCCAATACAGCTTTTGCATAATCTTCGTCAGTTGTTCCAGTGAGTGAAATTCCTAATGATGCTTTAAGTGCATCTTTATAACCTGTTGCTTTGTTCACTGTATAAGCATAGTTTGTTGTTTCTCCAGACTTTGATGTAGTAAGATCAAATAATTTGTACAGATTAATTGTCTGACCTTTCAGATCCTGTGTTGGTGTTGTTGATTTCACATTTACAGTAAGACTGTTGTTGTTAGTATTTACTGCAAATGCTGTTACGGACATAGTCATTGTCATAACCGCAGTTAATAACAATGCGATAATGCGTTTAATACTTTTCATAACTTTTTCTCCTTTTTTTTCATTTCTCTTTATAGTTTTTCTGCTTTATTTTCCTTATTCTTTCTGTATCTCATAACGAAATAAACAAGGAAAAGCAGAATTGCTATCGTGTAATATAAGTAGTTTCCTGATCCTCCAGTACCTGGAAGACATGGGAAATGCTTGTTGGTTATCGTAAACGTAAATCCATCTTCTGATGTATTTATTGTTGTCGTATAACCATTAATTTCCGCTTCTGTTACGGAATATTTATAATAACAAACAGTTCCATCACTTTCTTTAATATAAGCAGGAAGACCTTTAATCACTTCTTGCCATGTTGATTTTTTGATAGAACCTGTTATTGTGTAACTTTCATAACCTGGAACAGTTTCTGTCTTATTACCATTCGCATCCTTCCAAGTACGAGAAATTGTTACCGTAATACTCTCTGGTCGTTTATTATCGAAGTTATCGAAATCCTTCCAGACTTTATTTATAGTGAGTTTAACATGCTTATCGCATGGATCCTGTGACTCAGATGGTTCTGGTGTCTCACTTTCACCAGTATTTAGAGTTGTCTTTGTATCAGCCATTAATACTGCTTTGGACGATGATTCATATGCTTTAAGATCTGCTTTTACTGAGTCACTCTTGCTTGCCAGAACAGCATTCTTTAATTTATCAAAAGCTTTAACCGTAATCATATGCTGGATTGTATAAATATCCCATCCACCATTCTTTTCATAACTACTATTTAATATCTGGCTATTGTTTTTGATTTCTGTAAGAGACTTATCTAACTTTCTATAAATACGGTAGTTGTTACCTTCACCTTCAACCTTATCCAATGTATTAAATTCATATACTGAATCTAATTCACTCTTACCACTAAAAGGCCCAACAAGATTCTTAGTACCTCTGACTACGTCACAGTAGTACATATCGTTATTCTTTAATAAACCTTCATCATTAAATCCTACAAAACCACCACTGCGTCCATCATTGGAAGTTCCATCATTGTTGTTAGTAGCACCACCTGCATAAATATCATATCCATAGCTCACACCATACACTTTACTATCAGTAATCTTTGTACGGTTTGCTTTAATAAGACTGACACTGATATTTGACTTTGCATCATTATCATTTAATAAACCATTCTCATTACATGGGAGTTTAATAGATGAATCTCCAATAGTAATAATCGCAAGATCTGACTGTTGGCTATTATCTATTGATTTCTTAGATAAACCAACAGATATATCTAAACCTAGGATATTGACATGAAGAAGATTTCCTTCATATAACGCTTCTACTTTTATAATTCCTAGATTGATCTTTAGAAGATTTGAATCTTGTATTTTATCTAGATAAAGTGCTTGTATAAGTTTATTAACAAGCATAAATATGACATTGACTGGCCCAGAATCTAGTTTTAGATCTGCAAGATATGCAAAGCTTGTTCTACCTGCAAATCCTCCTGCTGTTCCACCAGATGCAACCTGCTTCAATCCATTATTTAGTTCACTAATACTTCCTGCTGTACAATTAGACATTCTTGCAAGGTTTGCATAACCAATAAATCCACCTGCAATCTGTTCCTCACCATTTTGACTCTGTACTGTATAGCCATCACTTGTACCACTTACACTACAATCATCAATATGAGAACCAAAAATATCCATTACACCTAATGCACCACCAAGAAGCTGTCCTTTATTATCTCCTAGGACATCAATCTTATCAGCTTTCACAACACCACTCTTACCAGAGTAACCAACAAATCCACCCACACTATTTAAGCCTCTTACATTGCTTAATTGTGTGACTGTACTATTCTTTATAGAGCCATTTAGAAGTGAACCACCAAAGCCTCCGGCTGTTCCACTGTATGTAACCTGATTGTTCTGTCCAGATTTAATTGCTTTATTGGCACTAACACTTAGTCCTGCATCCTTACTTCCAATTATATTTCCGTAATATACATAACTTCTAAAAGCATCTAATACATCTGTTCTTCCTAGTTTTAATAGCTTATCTAATAGAGATGTTTCATTTCCTGCACTGATATTTGCAACTCCGGCTACATCTGCAACACCAAAACATCCACCAGCATACTCACCCGCAATAACAGAACGAATATTCTTTACAGAAATACCAGTTTCAGATTTATCCTTTTCACCAAGAACTGTACCTTCCAGCATTCCTGCAAAACCACCTGCAGTTTTCGCATAAGAGGTATTCTTATTACCTGTTGTATAAGCACCATTTACGATAAATCCCCAATCATCCCAGGATTCAACGTCTGCATAACGGATTGTTGCAACTGTCGCATTAAGTACTTTAATGAGGTCTGAAGGGGTATCAAGTAGTTTATTAAGAAGTTTACTTAGTAATCCTTCACCAGCAGTAGGGTTAAGTGTTGCTACACTACCAGGTCGAGAACTTCCTACGAAGCCACCTACATAGCTTCTACCATCTACTCGTCTAAGTTTCTTTACCTGACAACGTGCTGTGTTGTCTCCCCATATCTGTCCACCAATGAGTTTACCTACATAACCACCAGCATAACCGCAGTTATCCTTGTCATTAATTCCTATAGATTCAACCATTAATCCACTCTGATAGCCTTCTACTGAAGATTGCTTAATTACTGGTACAAATACATTCAGTACATCAATCATTCGTCCTAACTGAAGATTAAGACCAAGAATATTCACGCCACCAAGATTTGCAGCACCACCATTGATCATTTCTCCTGCAAAGCCACCTGCAGTTCTTAATCCTTTTACTTTCTTAGTCTGATAAGCCTGACCATTTGTGATAGTACCTGTCTGCATAGAGCCAACATAGCCTCCTGCAGCACCACCATTGGCTAATTTAATCTCATCTCGATAATTCACTCTACCTGCTACAACATTATATCCATAAGCATATTTATGAATAATCTTATCTAACTCTGCTTGGCTAGTTACCTTACCATGCTCTGCAAGATCACTTCCGTAACCACCATACTTACCAACGAAATCAACCCATGTATTCCATGTTTCATAATCCATTAAAGCAAGTGGTCCATATACAGCAGTATTCTCTTCTGTAGGATAAACAACTCTTAGTGCACCTAATATGTTATCTACTTTAACTAATCCCCATAATAGAGATAAGTTACCAGTACTTGCAGTATCTGCAGATTCCATTAAACCTGTAAATCCACCTGCAATCACTTCACCATATACAGAACGAATTCTTACTGCTTTACAAGTACTTGTTGGTCCAGTATAGTCTTTACCTTTCCACTTCTTTGTATTATTACCCCAGATATGACCACCTTCGTTATGTCCTACATAACCACCAGCCATACCTCTTTGTACCTGTGTTGTAGAAGCTGCCTGTGCACGTACTGCACCACCACAAGGAACACATGTAGTAGAACTATTTCTAATAGTAGGTACAAAATCTTCTGCAACAGAAGCAAGTACACTCTCTACATCTACTAGTCCTTTTAAGATACTTGCATCACCTAGTACATTCGCAATATTCCCTGGCTGTAAGTCTCCTACATAACCACCAGCTGTTAACTGACCAATAATATAAGAGAAGTTATTCGCATTAGAATCCTGGATATGTCCACCAGAAATCTTTCCTGCAAATCCACCTGCATCTCCCAATACATCATTCTCAGATGCATCAGAAGCTGTATTCTTATAAGATGCTTTAACCGCAAATCCTCCAGGATTTCCAGTAACATGAGAATGTTCAATAGTAGACACAACTACATTTAATGCATCTAATACATTATTAATTCCTATAGAGGTACCTAGAACACTTAATCCTTTACCTACTGAAGCTGCAGAACCAATATCCATATAACCAATATATCCACCAGCATATCTTGATCCAGTGACTGCATATTGACTCTCGTTATTAAAATATGTAGGTGCTTTTGTTGCTTCTAAATCTTCTGGAGGTGTTACGTTTGTATGTTTTAAATGTGTTACATCACAATAACTTACCTGAACACCACTACCATAACCAATAAAGCCACCAGCACTACTAGAATTCGTATCATCCGATTTGATTTTATTAGCTGTAACCGTAAATCCATTATCAGATTTAACTCCTGCATATTCTATTGTTGGAACATATGCATTTACTAAGTTTAACAACTCTCCAATGTTTATATTCAGCCCATCTATATTTCCTAGAATACTAATACCTTTACTAGCATCAGCCAATGCTCCAGAATAAACATTTCCTCCAAAACCACCTGCATAACTTTGACCATTCACAGAATCTAAATTGTATACAGCATAATAATCATTACTACCTCGTGAACTGTTATCAACTGTACCACTTTGAAAATCTGCTGCAAAACCACCAGCAACATCTGCTGTAACACTTCCACCATTCACAAAAGAAACCGTGCAATTTGTATATTTAGGAATTAAATATCCTACAGCATTTACTAAACCATTTGTCTCTATTAATGATTTAATCGAATTGTCATCAGCAACTTCTGCTAGACCACCTGTTTTTGAAATACCAACAAATCCTGAAGCATATCCGCCATCATCTGCAGCCTTCACTGATTTTAGATTTGTTACATGCGAATTTTCTATTTTTGTACTTCCGCTTTTTGCGATAAAACCAGAAGCACTATAATCACGAACCGAATTAGAATCACGACTACCCTTTGCGTGGACCGTAAACCCATCCTTAATTCCACTTACATATGTATCCTTAATTTTTACTTCAATTGCTTGTCCTAAAGAAAGTAAATTATTCAATTTCAATAAATAATTCAAACCTAACAGGTTAACAGTTAATCCACCATCTGTTCCAGCCAAATCACCAGGGCCAGAAAGACCAATAAAACCACCTACTAAGTTATTACCTTCTATAGAAGCTAAATTATTGATACTAACAGTTGTTATCGAACCACCAATCGTATCTCCAAATCCACCAGCAACACGTTCATTTCCCTTAATAGTAAATCCATTCTCTGCACCATTTACATGAACATTATCTACAGTAAACGCAAGATAAGATGCAACGCCAAGCGTTGTATTTAATAAACCGGCAACACTGGCCGTACCCATTGATCCAGCAATTCCACCAACATAATCATTTCCTGTAACACTTGATAATCCCGTTAAAGAGCTATCAATCACTTGAACAGAACCAACATCATAAACATTATTTTTCCAATATGATATTTTCTGTAAATTATCTGCATTCGATTGTGCTATATATGCACCATTACCTCTGCCTGTTACACCACCAACATAGTCCTTACCACTAACTTGCAGTGAAGCATTTACAGAGCATCCTAATATATGTGATGGATTTACGCCAGCAAGAGAAAGTAAGGATGAAGTTGCTCCAGGATTACTACTCAAAAGTTTTACAACAAGATCAACTACACCGCCAAGTAAGTTATTCTTTGTGTCATCTTTACCTAAATCCGCAGCCCATCCAAGTGATGCAATTCCAGCAAAACCACCAGCATAATTTCCAGAAGCCTTTACAGTAAGTGCTTTATCTGATTTAATATTGCAATTAACTGTAGAAGCATTTGCCAATCCACCGGCAAAACCACCAATATAACTTTCACCTGAAACAGAAGCTACCGCATTGTTTAACGAACAATTTAGAAGCAAACTTTCTGGATTCATTCTTGGAAGCTTTGTCTCAATATCCAATGCCCCAGAAAGAGTACCTTCAATGACATCATCACGAGCTAAACCTACAAAACCACCCGCAAATGATTTTCCATTAATTGTATAGTCACTATTTGTGATTTTACAACCTTCTATAATTGTGCCTTTCTGCTGTCCAACAAATCCACCTGCATAATCTTTTTCACTTGAAGTAGAAATACTTAAACCATTAATAGAACAATTCTTTATTTTCGCATTAATATAACCAGTAGGAATCAATTTACTTACTGGAATAGCATTTCCAAGAAGAATCGTGATTAAATCACCTAATCCTAGACCAGGAATAACATTTAATATATTTGTAAGTAACTTTACTAACCCACCAAGTGCTTTTGATAAACCATCATACTCTGTTTTACCTACTGCATAACCAACAAATCCACCTGTATTATTGTTTACGTTTTTTACATCTGCATTATTTACTTCTATATTAGAAATCTCTACATGACCTTCTACACGTCCTGCAATAGCACCAGTCGCAAGTGCTGTAGGGTCTTTCTTTCTTGCATCAAGAACATCACCCAATGTTTTTCCTAAATCAATCTTAACCTGACCAAACGTTAGGATAAATGTTAGACCACTTAGAAGTCCACCAAGTAGTTTACCTAAACTCTTTGTAAGATCACTTATAAGAGTATGTGAATACCAAGTTGTTGTAGTGGTTGTATGAACTGTCATATTATCAAACTTGATATTTGAAACCTGTACGAGCCCTTTACTTAAACCAACATCATCCTCACTTACTTCACTTGATATAGTTGAGAAGAAACCAACACCCATTTGTTCGCCAACATTGAGATTCTCTGTTTGTTCAACCTTCACATTAGAAATAACTGGTTTCTCTATCTTTGCACCTGCATCCCAAATCTTATTGTTAGTACTCTTAGCACCAACCATTGTGCCTTGGAAGTTAAGAGGTTTCCAATTCGAACTACTTAGATTTATATCACGGAAGATAATATAATTCGCATTAGCGCTATACTTCTGATTTGCAACTTTATCTATATCAAGATTAGGATTAATTTCTCCTGTAGTTTGATCAACACCACATTTTCCTCTTTGATGCATACTAGATTCACTGCTTAAACTTTTATCTGTATTTTTTATTTCTCCAAAAGTATAATTAGCTTCACCATTTTGATCTTTCTTTAAATCGGCATCACCACCATAAAGCATAATAGGTTGGCCGTTTTTACCCTTATCAACTTTCCATGTCAAAACATCTAGATAAGCCTGATAAACTGCGCCATATACCTGCTCATCAGTTCCTATCTTTCTTAACTGTGCTTCATTACCAATCAGGATATAAGTCTTATCCCCAATAGTCTTAACAACCTGACCCTTAAAATCACGGCCTTCCGCATTTTCTGTACTTACATTTTCTCTTACCTGATTCTCCACTAACTCTGGCTTACTAGAATCAAAGCTTTGAGAGAGTACATACTTATGTGACTTACTATAAGTTAAGTAAGGCTGATTCTCTCCATTAGGATAAATCATCTGTCCCATACCAAACTGTGGTGCATCATAATCTAATGACATGACTGGTTCTGTTTCTGAATTATCCTGTGCAAGAACCATTAACTGATAGGGGTTATAAATAGTAATTGTATCTGTTTCTTTATTATAAAGAGATGTACTTTCTCTAGTAGTACCTGTAATGCTTCCAGTAAAGTTATTTGGAAGTGTCCAGACATAATCAGTACTCATTTCAATATCATTCATTAATACATATTGAGCATCTGATGTGTATCTCAATTCAGTTCCTTCATTCTTTACTACTTCTCCAGAACCAATAGTTCCATCTTTATCACCTGTATAAACATAAGCATCTGAACCAATCTGTTTTAACTGATCATAGTTATAAATACAGATCTTATTATTTTTGTAATATACCTCTATATTCTCAGTTGTTTCAGTTGTATTTGTATTATTATCATAAACTGTCTCTTGAGGTATATTATCTGGTGATTTGAAGTTAACTATACCTGCCGCATTTGCCTGCGTGCATATCAGCGCAACACATAGTATAAGCAATACCCAGTTGCTTAATATTATCTTAATTTTATTCATACTAGACCTTTTTCCCTTCTTATCAATTCTGACTTACTATTCAGAAAACATGTCACAATTGTTCTAAAAGGCCCCATATTGCGGATATTCTCTCTATATATACACTTTTTTTAAATCTTTTGTATTATAGCTTTTTAAAACTATAAATATAATGTGCAAAAAGAGAAAAGTTTTTAACAGTTTTTTGTTCAAAGTGTACCAAATAATATTACAAAATAAATAATGAGCCACATATGTGACTCATCTTTAATTACAACTATTCTAATATTTTAAGTATTACAATTCCATTTCTTACTGCAAGTATTTCCGGAATATTATCAAAATCTATATCTGTGAGATCTACAATCTTAGATAGACGATAGGAAACAGTTCTAGTATGAATATTCATCAACTCTGAAGTTTTTCTAATACTCTGTTTATTATTCAAATAACATTCCAAAGTACTGATCAACTCACTATTTTTCTTTTTATCCTGTTCATCTAGCTTAATGACTGAATCAGGTATATATTGTCTTAACTCTTCCTTATCATGAATATTGATAAATATCTGGAAGAAACCTAATTTAGCACAATCCACAATAGCTTTACTTCTATCACCCATAACTTCTCTAATTAAATCAATATACTCTAGCGCTACTTTAGAGTCTTTGAAAGAATCTTTTAATCCATGATATCCCTTCACACTTTTTCCAACCCCAATAAGAAGTTCAAACTTCTTATTTCTTTTATTTAGAGAGTCTTGTATATCCTTATGAATCTCTTTTAATATATTTCTAAAGACTTTTTTTACTTCCCAATCTTTTTCGTTATAAAGGTATAAGACAAGATTCCCACTATAATAAACATTTTCTTCAGGAAAATAGCTATACAATGCCTCTGCCACATACTTACTCTCATTCTTCTGAGTAATACTGAAGTTCTCTTTTCTATCCTCAGGTTTTAAATATAAGGTAACAACCCTATATTCATCTTTAACACTTAGATTAAGTAAGTTTGCGACATCATCTTCTTCTGCATTAGACATTGAACCATTCATTAGTCTATAACTTAAATTTCGATAGTATTTGATTTCCAGTTCCCTCTTTGTGACATCCTGAGCTAAAAGATAAAATAAAGCTGTAATTATATTATCCAATGTAACAAAGTCTAATTCATCTAATGGTTCATTCATTTCTGTAACCACTAGATAATAATTATAATAATTAAGAATATTGATTTGTTGGATATATTCCACATATTCTCTTTTTTGACAAAAATACTCATGTCCACTTATAGTATGAGGTATATATTTTTCTATAATGAAGTCATTGTTTTCTGGAGAAGGATAGATACAGTGAAAATTTTCATCATACAAAGAAACAGGGTTACCTACTATAGTCTCTAAATTCTTAAAGAATGTCTCTATTGTTTGTTCAGCATATCTTTCATGCAATAAAAAATGATTAATTTGATCTTGAACTATTTTATTATATATATACTTCGCAATAACAAGATCGCACGCATGACATAATACATATTTCAAAACAACCCAATAACTAATATTCTGTGGAAGTTCTAATACAGGTATTCTGTGTTCATCGCAAAAGTGTATGAATAGTTCAAATAACTCCTTCTGATGAACTGTATCATTTCTTCTTTTTACTACAAATCCACTGATTCTCTTCTTATTTAATTCTTCTAGATGGTAGATTACTGTATTTTTATCAAAATCATCATAAACCCTTAAAGAGGTTAGTAATAACTGACCCCCCCCGCCAAATTTTCAATATCAATCGTCGAAATAATTTGTGCACCTGTTATTTCTCTATCTAATCCAGCATGATTTATTAATTTTAATCCTTCAAATTGATTCGATTCTATAAAATCTTTAATTGTATATCCCACTGTTATTAATCCTCCATATTATATGATTGTTACATCATGAATCAGAAATATGTAATATGATGATAATGTCAATTATTTCACATGTCCGATATAAAAGTAATGTAATATGTGTTTTTTGTACTTTATCATAACAATTATAGTATAATTTGGTGCTTTATACTACTTGTTCAAATCCTATTTAATACAATCTACTCTTTTAATTATAGGGATCATTTGTCTTTTCTTCACAGATGTTGTATATTATAAACTCAAGAAAGGGGAGAAACATTATGACTAAAAAGAAGAAATTACGTATACTACTTACTCTATTAATCATAATCTGGATGGGGGTTATATTCTGTTTTTCTAATCAAACAGGTCCTAAAAGTTCCTCTTCTTCCCAATCAGTCATCTATCTCATAGGACATATATCTAAAACATTGACTGGACATAATATAGTCAATACATTATCTACAGAAGCTTTTAGCTTCTTAGAATTTATTATTCGTAAATGTGCACATATGTTTGTATATTTCGTTTTAAGTATTCTTACAATGTTGTTGATGTTTACTTATGAGACTTATCCATTACGCTTTAAATGCTTGATAGCTCTATTAGTGAGTTTCCTCTATGCCTGTTCAGATGAATTGCATCAGTTCTTTGTAGGAGGACGTAGTGCAAGTTTTAGAGATGTTATGATAGATTCTACAGGGGCTTGTATTGGGATATTACTTACAATTATTATTTATACCATAATCAAAAAAACACAGCGCTAGCCGTGTTTTTTGTTTGGCTTGAAGTCTATATAGTCATAGGAGTCTTCATCTGTATAATGCCACCATTCGCCATCATATCCAATAAAGCCATATTTTTCCATTGTTTCCTCTAATAATAGAACATGTTTAAGAGGACTTCCCGTTAACCACGAATAATCTCTACTTGCCTTAGATGTAAAATTATCAAATTCTGTAGGCATATCTATCTCACTTCCATCACTCTTTACAAGAGTTACATCTACTACATTTCCAAAATTATGTGTCTTAGGACCATTAGTCGGATCCGCTACAAATTCATCATCATGAATCAATTCCCAGAAATACTGCTGTGCAGTAAATGGTCTATATGCATCCCAGATTTTTAAGCTATAACCTATTTCTTTTAACTCTTTCTGAACCTTCTTGAGTTTAAATGTAGTACCTCTTCTTAAATACGCTTCATCAAAATCATAGACTTTTGTATGAGTAAAATTACATTCTGTAGCATAACGCAGTTCCTCATATATATCAGGAATATAATCCTTAACTCTTACATAATCACTCTTCATAATATCTCCAAAGAAAAATCCAGGGAATAACCCTGGATCTTAGTAATTGTTTTTGACATGAATACGTGTAATAGCCTTCTTTAAAGCTATTTCAGCACGCTGATAATCGATATTTGAATCCTTAGATTTTAATCTCTCTTCAGCTCTTGCTTTTGCTTCTTCAGCTCTACGTAGGTCGATTTCTTCTGGTGATTCAATATCATTCACAATAAGTGTAACAGTATTATCACCATCTACATAAACAAATCCACCACCAACAGCAAATTCATATCTGTCTTTATCAATCCTATAATTCATTTCGGCGATTTCCACACCACTCGCCAATGGCATATGGTGAGCAAGTATACCCATCTGACCATCAGTTGTTCTAATGTTCAGAATATCTACGTCTACATCCTTGTAGGTACCTTTAGGAGTAACGATATGTAAATGAAATTTACTCACTTAAAGATTCAGCTTTCTTTACTGCTTCTTCAATAGTACCTACATTATGGAAAGCCTGCTCTGGTAAATCGTCATATTTGCCTTCTAGAATTTCTTTAAATCCTTTTACTGTATCATCAACATGTACATACTTACCATCTAAACCTGTGAACTGTTCAGCAACAGTAAATGGCTGTGATAAGAAGTTTCTAATTCTTCTTGCACGTGCAACGATAAGTTTATCTTCTTCACTCAATTCATCCATACCAAGAATTGCGATGATATCCTGTAATTCCTGATATTTCTGTAACATCTGAGTTACTCCATGAGCCACTTCATAATGTTCTTTACCAACAACGTTTGGATCAAGACCTCTAGAAGAAGAGTTTAATGGATCTACTGCAGGGTAAATACCTAATGCTGCAATGCTACGATCAAGTACAACTCTTGCATCAAGGTGTGTGAATGTAGTTGCTGGAGCAGGGTCAGTCATATCATCAGCAGGTACATAAACAGCCTGTACAGATGTAATAGAACCCTGTTTAGTTGAAGTAATACGTTCCTGTAACTGACCCATTTCAGTTGCAAGAGTTGGCTGGTAACCTGCCTGAGATGGAACACGTCCAAGTAGGGCAGATACTTCTGAACCAGCCTGAGTGAAACGGAAGATATTATCGATGAATAGTAAGACATCCTGTCCCTGTTCATCACGGAAATATTCCGCCATAGTAAGTGCTGATAATGCAACTCTAAGTCTTGATCCAGGTGGTTCATTCATCTGACCAAACACAAGTGTTGTCTTATCTAATACACCACTTTCTTTCATTTCATAGTATAAATCATTACC
This sequence comes from uncultured Catenibacterium sp., assembly GCF_900540665.1. Taxonomy (GTDB): domain Bacteria; phylum Bacillota_I; class Bacilli_A; order Erysipelotrichales; family Coprobacillaceae; genus Catenibacterium. The sequence goes on from NZ_UQGV01000007.1 coordinate 29,057, forward strand.
TTCACGAGAACGTTCACCAACACCGGCGAATACTGATAAACCGTTATGTTCAGTAGCGATGTTGTTGATGAATTCCTGGATAAGAACTGTCTTACCTACACCGGCACCACCAAACAATCCAATCTTACCACCCTTAATGAATGGACAAATTAAGTCAACGACTTTAATACCTGTTTCAAGAATTTCAGTTTCTGTTCTCTGATCAGCAAATGTAGGTGCTGATCTATGAATTGGCATATGTTTTTCTTCAGTCAATTCATCTTTACCATCAATAGAATGTCCTAATACGTTGAACATTCTACCAAGTGTTTTATTACCTACTGGAACACTAATAGGCGCATTAGTATCCACAGCATCCATACCTCTTGTTAGACCATCAGTAGGACCCATTGCGATACATCTTACAATATCATCACCAATATGCTGAGCAACTTCTACAGTTAACTCTTCACCATGGTTATCAATTGTGATGGCTGTATTTAGATCTGGAAGATCTTTATCAGCAGCGAACTGTACATCGACAACTGGACCCTGAGCCTTGATAATCTTACCAACATTCAAAGACATATGGCACCTCCTTCTTATTGTGCATTGGCACCAGCAACGATTTCACTCACTTCACTTGTAATCGCGCTCTGACGTGCCTGGTTGTATTTTAATAACAACTCATCTGTTAATTCATTCGCATTGTCTGTTGCGTTCTTCATAGATGTTCTTCTAGACGCATTTTCTGCAGTCACTGATTCAATCAAGTAACCATAGATAACAGCCTGTAAATACATCGGAATTAAGCTTCCAAGAACTGATTCAGGACTTGGTTCAAACAATGTATCCTTATGGAATTTCTTATCAGAGACAAGATCTTCTGCCTTAAGTGGAAGAAGAGTCACATCTCTAGGTACGAAAGTTAAGTCATTCACATATTCTGTATATACGATATGAATAGACTTAATTTCTTTTTTCTTATAGCCTTCTAGAAGTGAGGCAACTAATCTTACAACACTTCTAAAATCAAGGGTCGTATTAAGGTCTGCATAAGTACCATCTACTTCACCTTTAAAATGTTTCTTAAACTGATTTAAGCCTTTATTACCAATCGCAATAATCTTCTTGGCATCATTGACTGATGCTTCAACTTGCTTAAAGATATTAGAGTTATATCCACCACATAATCCTAAAGTAGAAGTGATAACGATATAAACATCTTCACCCTTATCATTTAATACTAAATAAGGAGAATCAATATCATTTCCTGCAGAAGATAAGATCTGTGCACAAGTATCTTTTACCTGTGTATAATAAGGCTTCATGTCATTCAACTGATTTCTAGTCTTAGAAAGCTTAGAGCTGGCAACAAGTTCCATAGCTCTTGTGATTTTCTTAGTAGATTCAATTGATTTGATACGACGCTTGATGGCTTGCATCTGCCCAGCCATAATTAAGCCTCAGCTTTCTGTAAGTTTTCGAACTGAGTTGTATAAGCCTTAACAGCTTCCTTCAACTTAGCAGTTAATTCATCAGATAATACTTTCTTTTCTCTGATTTCATCAAGAAGATCACTATGTGCAACAGCAAACTTCTCTACTAAACCATCCATGTATTCCTGTACCTTTTCCACTTTAACATTCTTAACGAATCCATTTTCAAGTGCAAATAGAGTAATGATCTGATCAATAACATCTCTTGGTGCATACTGTGCCTGTTTTAATACTTCACGTACACGTTCACCATGTTCAATCGCATTCTTAGTTGCTGCATCTAAGTCAGAACCAAACTGTGCGAATGACTGCATTTCTTCATACTGTGCTAATTCATACTTCAAGTTTCTAGAAACCTGCTTCATAGCCTTGATCTGTGCTGTAGAACCTACACGTGATACAGATAAACCTGTATCAATGGCAGGTCTGAAACCAGCATTGAATAATTCCTGCTGTAAGAAGATCTGACCATCAGTAATAGAAATAACGTTAGTAGGGATATATGCTGAGATATCACCTGCCTGTGTTTCAATGATTGGAAGGGCAGTGATAGAACCTCCGCCATTTTCTTCATTTAAACGACAAGATCTTTCTAATAGTCTTGAATGTAAGTAGAATACATCACCTGGATAAGCTTCACGTCCTGGTGGTCTCTTTAATAATAGAGACACTGTACGATAAGCTACGGCATGCTTACTTAAATCATCATAAACGATTAATACATCCTTCCCCTGGTCAAGCCATTCTTCAGCAATAGCACAACCTGCATAAGGAGCAATATACTGAACTGGAGCAAGTTCAGAAGCTGATGCAGAAACAACAACAGTATAATCCATTGCGCCTGCTCTCTTTAATTTTTCAACAACCTGTGCAACGGTAGAATTCTTCTGACCAATTGCAACATAGATACAGTACATATCCTGACCTTTCTGGTTGATGATTGTATCAACAGCGATAGCTGTTTTACCAGTCTGTCTGTCACCGATGATTAACTCACGCTGACCTCTACCAACTGGAATAATTGCATCAATAGTAGTGATACCAGTCTGTACTGGCTGATCTACTGATTTTCTTGTCATAACACCAGGAGCTACTCTTTCGATTGGTCTAGTCTTTGTAGTGATAATTTCACCCTGACCATCAATAGGCTGTCCTAAAGGGTTAACGACACGACCAAGCATCGCATCACCTACAGGTACTTCAATAATCTTACCTGTACGTCTTACTTCGTCGCCTTCTTTAATTTCGTCCGCATTACCTAATAAAGTAACACCAACACTATCTTCATCTAGGTTCATGACCATACCATAAACATCACCTGGGAAAAGGATCAATTCACCTAGCATTGCATTGTCTAAACCATGAACAACACTGACACCGTCACCAACAGTCATAACTGTTCCGACGTCTTTCTGTTCCATGACATCATCATAATGCTTAATCTGCTCTTTGATTAAAGCACTGATTTCATCGGGTCTTAATGCCACTTGCGTCACCTACTTTCTCAACAGCTCAGTCTTGAGCTTGCTGACTTTGTTCTTTAATGAGCCATCATAGACACGGTTCTCAATCTGAACCTTAACACCACCAATAAGTGTCTTATCTTCAACAGTTCTTAAAGTGATTGTTTTGTTTTCTTTCTGAGAAATCGCTTCTTCAATTGCCTTAACCTGTTCATCGCTTAATGCGAAAGGTGTGAAGATAACGCCTTCCTCGATACCAAGATGCTTATTACTCATCTTAATAAAGCTTTTTGTAATAGGCGCAATATATCTTGTTCTTCTTTTCTTTACAAGCAGTTTAAGAAAATTCAATACATAATGATTTACTGAAGTGCCAAAACCTTTATCAAGTAATGCACACTTTGCTTCATCATCTACAAGCACATGAGAGAAGAATTTTTCAAATTCTGGATTACTTTCTAAAACTGTATCAACTAGTTTCATGTCTGCTAGATAATCTTCTAGCGCATGATCTTCTAACGCTAACTGATATAAGCTTTCAGCATAACGTTCTGCAACATTTGCATCCATTAGTTAACAACCTGTTTTACGAAATCATCTACTAAAGCTTTATTGGCTTCAGTATTCATATTCTGATCCATGACTTTAGTAGCCACTTCAACAGCAACATCCACAATTTCTTTCTTCATTTCATCCTGTGCTGCAAGCTTTTCAGATTCAATTTCATGGCGAGCCTGTTCAATCTTTTCTTGAGCCTGCTTGTTAGCTTCATCCATGATTTTACTCTTAGCCTTTACGGCATCTTCCTTAGCCTGATCTATGATTTCTTTATACTGTTTTGCAGCTTCTTTAGCCTGCTTTTCACTTTCTAGAAGATATTCAGATGCTTTTTCATTCTTAGCCTTCGCATCATTGATATTACCTTCTATAAAATCAGCTCTCTTCTGGAAGAATTCTAATACATAATTCCATAAATATTTCTTGAACAGAAGAAGCATGATTGCAGTGGAACATAACTGAACAATCATAGTGGTAGGGTTTGGAAATAACTTTGCGGCTATATCTGGCATAGTTTTTTCCTCCTTAAACTATTTTTTATTTGAATACGAATAATAAGATGAAAGAAATAAGTAAACCATAGAGGGCTACTGTTTCTGTTAAGGCGATACCTAAGATCATAGTAGTACGGATCTTGCTTTCAGCCTCAGGATTTCTTCCAATTGCAGATACTGCATGAGCGGCAACTAAACCTTCACCAATACCTGTACCTAAACCTGCAAGTACTGCAATACCAGCAGCGATTGCAATTAAACCTCTTGTCATAATCAATTTCCTCCTATTGACATTTTTTTCATTTATTCTTCATCTGGATTTTCATTAGAAATCAGAATTGAAGATAGTGTAACGAATACCAGTGCTTGTACACATCCAGAGAATACATCGAAATAACAATGTAATAGTGGTGCTACCACTGGTCCTAAAAAGTTGAATGGAATCAACTTGTAACTTAAGAATGATGTTGCCTGATATACTAAGGCCATAATAAATGTACCACTCAATAAGTTACAGAAAATACGCATTGATATAGAAATCAATGGTGAAACCAAACCAAATAGGTTTGTTGGGGGAATCAAAGTTCCCTTAATATAACTGCCAACACCCTGATACTTAATCGCATTAATCTGAATTAATACCCATGTAATTAATGTTAAGGATAACGTGATTGAGTAGTTAGTAGTTGGCGCATCAAAACCTGTTAATCCAAATAAGTTAGATACCAACAGCCATGCAAATAACATAGAGAAATAAGGATAGTAGTTCTTCGCATATTTCTTAGGCATAATTGTGCCCATGTAATCATAAACCATCTTAATGGCGGTTTCAACGACAAGAACCACACCTTTTGGTCTCTTAGTTGGATCTGCTTCTCTTATTTTTTTACCTGCATAAACAAAGAAAATAGAAAGTATCACAGTCACAATCAATGATGATATCAGTTCTGGCTGAATAGTGATTTTCATTATCTCATACGCCTCCTTTCTCCATATGCATGTATATAAATAGAAATCTTTACTACTAGATAGCCCAGAAATACAGTATACATATTTACTATTTCTGGAAAGAATCCAGCTATCGCAAAACCTACTGCAAAAATAAACAATTTAGCCATAAATAACATAACCGCAATTGTCTTACCTGCAGTTTGGATGGAAAGTATTGTATCAGTCATCTTCATATTAATCTGTAAGATTAATAAATCAATGAGATAACCTAATACAAACCCTAAGCAGTAGCTGATTGAATGAAGAATGATGGAAAGTATAACCACAGGAATCAATCCTGCAAGAAATACTTTAACAGAAGTTCTTCTTACTTCATATTCATCAAAACCCATTAATTAGTACCAAACAAGCGGTCTCCCGCATCTCCTAAACCTGGTACAATATATCCCTTGTCATTCAACTTTTCATCTAATGCAGCTAAAGTAAGCTTTACATCTGGATGATGTTCTTCAATGTATTTCACACCTTCAGGTGCACCTACAAGGCAGACAAGTTCAATATCCTTAGCACCACGATCTTTAATATTCTGGATAGCCATATCAGCTGAACCACCAGTAGCAAGCATAGGATCAAGAACAATCACCTTTGCGCTCTCTAATCCCTTAGGAAATTTAGCATAATATTCATGAGGAATCAATGTTTCTTCATCTCTATACATACCAATATGACCTACTTTCGCAGTTGGCATGATTCTTCTGAAGCCATCAACAAGACCCACACCAGCACGTAAGATAGGTACAAGAATAATATCCTTGTCTAGTTCATAACCAGTTGTCTTACAAATAGGTGTTTCAATTTCCTTTTCTTTTAAAGGATAATCTTTTGTGACTTCATAAGCCATCAACATTGCGATTTCATCAAGATTCTGCTTAAAAATATAGTTTGATGTCTTTTCTTCTCTCATAATTGAGAGCTTATGTTTAATTAATGCATGATTGAGTACTTTAACCATCTTATGGCCTCCTAGTATTTAATATCGTCATACATAGTCACTTTATCAGTTAACTTCTTTACTCTTGCAAGACATTCATTCTTTACTTCATCCGTTTCTTCATTCTTTAAACGATAGGCAATAATCTTTCCAACTTCTCGGAAGTCATCTTCCTTGAATCCTTTTGTGGTCATTGCTGGTGTACCAACACGGATTCCAGAAGCCTTGAAAGGTTTTTCTGTATCGAAAGGAATCGCATTCTTATTAGCTGTAATATTAATTTCATCAAGTAATCTCTGAGCCTTCTTACCTGTAATACCACAGCTGCTCTTTACATCAATAAGTAATAGGTGATTATCAGTACCACCCGTTACAAGACGGAATCCTTCTTCCTTTAAAGATTCTTCTAAAGCTTTCGCATTCTTAATGATTTGATGACTATATTCCTTGAATTCAGGCTGTAATGCTTCATAGAAGCAAGCCGCTTTAGCAGCAATAATATGCATAAGAGGTCCACCCTGCATACCAGGGAAAACAGCTCTATCAATATCCTTTGCATACTTTTCCTTACACATGATGACACCACCTCTAGGACCTCTTAAAGTCTTATGAGTTGTAGTAGTCACGATATCTGCATAAGGGAATGGAGATGGATGATCTCCTGCAGCAACTAAACCAGCGATATGTGCCATATCTACCATGAAAATAGCACCAACGCTATGTGCTACTTCAGCCATGAATTTGAAATCAATAGTTCTTGCATAAGCACTTGCCCCTGCAACAACTAACTTAGGTTTGATTTCTTCACACAATCTCTTATATTCATCATAATCGATTCTTTCTGTTTCCTTATCAACACCATAAGCATGGAATTCATAAGTCTTACCAGAGTAGTTTAATGGATGTCCATGAGTTAAATGCCCACCATCATTTAAAGACATACCTAGTACTTTATCACCTGGCTGTAATAAAGCAAAATAAACAGCTGTATTCGCCTGTGCGCCAGAATGAGGCTGAACATTTGCATACTCACAGCCAAATAACTTTTTAAGTCTTTCCTGTGCCAATGTTTCTACTTCATCCACAAACTGACATCCACCATAATATCTCTTAGCTGGATATCCTTCAGCATATTTATTTGTTAAAACTGAGCCCACAAGCTCCATAATTTCTTTAGATACAAAGTTTTCGGAAGCGATCAATTCAATATTGTTTCTTTGTCTATTCAATTCTCGCTCAACACTCGCAAATACTTCTGTATCTCTCATAATACTTACTCCTTTTCTAAAGCCATCATTTTTTCAATTCTCTTAACATGTCTTCCACCTTCAAAATCAGTATGAAGCCATGCATTAAGAATCTCAACAGCGAGTCCTTCTCCAATAACTCTCTGTCCCATTGCAATCATGTTAGTATCATTATGAGCTCTTGTCGCTTTCGCACTAAATACATCATGACATAATGCGCAGCGGATACCATCTACCTTATTACATGTAATTGATACACCGATGCCTGTTCCACAAACAACGACACCTTTCTCACATTCTCCTGATGCAACAGCTTTAGCTGCCTTAGATGCATAATCAGGATAATCACAAGAGTCTTCAGTATAAGTACCATAGTCTACAACTTCATAACCCTGTTTCTTCATTTCATCAATAAGAACATTCTTTAAACGTAATCCACCATGATCACAAGCGACTGCAATTTTCATAATATACCTCCTCGATTTCTTCTTTGGTAATTAAACCTTCTCTTAGTATTCTCACATCACCTTGACTTAAATCCACGACTGTAGATGCAGTTGCCGAAGCAGTCTGTCCTCTGACAACCATATCAATCTGTCCATCAAGCTGTGCAAGTACTTCTTTTTCGTTTGTCGTATTCCCTTGACCAGATAAATTGGCACTTGTTACTGATAAAGGCCCTGTCTGATCAATGAGTGACAAAACGAAAGAACTGTCTGGGATTCTCACACCTATGGTATCTTTACCACTAACATGTCTAGGATCCACACTATCCAGTCTTTTTAATACGATTGTCATTCTACCTGGCATAAACTTATCAATCACTCTCTGGGTACCCTCGTCTACTAAGCCATACTTCTTTACATCATCTTTTTTTGACAACATAAGAGTCACTGCTTTATTCGGGTTACGTTTCTTGATTTCCATAATTCTATCAAGACCCTTCAAATCATCGAATAAGCAGGCAACGCCATAAACAGTTTCCGTAGGAAATGCAACAATCTTCCCATCTCTTACTGCACTCACTAATAAATCCATCTGTTCTGGTTCTATAACCTGTGTCATTAAAATCACCTCATATCGGTATTATTCTAACACAAAAACTTTCTTAAAAACATATATTTATCGCTTTCCAACATACCCTTTTCTACTTACAAATTCACCTATCTGTCAATTATTTATGCAAACTTAATCGTTTGTACATGAATTCTTCATAGATTATCTTATATAATGAATAAAAGGGGGCATTTTGTCGTGAAAAAGAAAAACGTAATTATTGGTACAATAGGCGCAGCAACTGCGGCATCTGCCACTTATCTTGCAGCAGGGCGCATTGCGATAGAAAAAGTATGTACAAGACGTAAAAAAGAAAAAGTAGGATTAAAACATCCAATGAGTGAAGATGATAAACAATGGCTAGATCATCAGACATTTATAGATATGGAAATCACTTCTTATGATGGATTAAAGCTAGAAGGGCAGTTCCTTCCTTATCCTGATTCTAATAAATTAGTGATCTGTGTTCATGGATTCCATTCTTACCATTATCGTGAGTTTGCATATTATATTCGTTTCTATCATGAACTTGGTTATAATATCCTTCTTCCAGATAATAGAGCACATGGACAGTCAGAAGGACATTATATTGGTTTTGGATGGTTGGACCGTTTAGATATATTAGAATGGATTAAAAAAATGGAAGAGTACTTCCATAATGAACCTATGAGCATTGTCTTACATGGTATATCCATGGGTGGAGCAACAGTCCTTATGGTAAGTGGTGAAGAATTATCTGATAATGTGAAAGCTATTGTCGCTGATTGCAGCTATACAAGTGCTTATGATGAATTCAAATACTACTTAAAGAATAAAGGATGTCCACCATTCTTATTACTTCCTAGTGCTACATTATTATCTAAAAAGACAGTAGGGTATAACTTCAAACAAGCCAGTGCAGTCAATCAAGTCAAGAAGTCTAAAACACCTACATTATTTATACATGGTAACCAGGATCACTTTGTGCCTACTTACATGGCATTAGAACTCTATAATGCCTGTCAGGCAGAAAAGAAATTACTTATTGTGAATGATGCCGCACATGGCGAATCTTATCATAAAGAGAAGAAACTTGTTCAAAACAATATTACTCATTTCTTAGAGAAATATGTAGACTAATAGACCGAGCAACTTGCTCGGTCTATTCTTATTTCTTTGCATTTCTTATTTTTCTTTCAAAAATAAGCACAACTTCATCACTTGTACTATTGCTTCCTATACCAACACCTACAATAGCACCACCTACCATATTACTGCCTATTTCATTTGTGAAAGCTGTCTTTAGTCTCCAGCCCTGTACACTATATCTTATTAATGTCTTCTTTAAATTATTTGTATCTGTCCTACCATGAGAATCATGAACAGTAACTACATCATATTCATAAAGATCATTACATTCTAAGATAGAATCTAAGTTATAATCGTTATTTCTTTCTTCTAATAATTCTGTGAACTTATCTTCCGTCATCGAATCATTAGAAGTATTTTTTTCTATGATTTGATCTAGTTTTGAGTTGATTTCTTTTTGTTTATCCATACTTTGACGTTGTTTATAATACTTCTCAAAATATGCATGAATTCCTTCTTTGATATCTTGAGAAAAATGACCTTTATCTAACTGTTGATCAATTGCCTGAATAGCTTCATCTAGTTGCTTTGTAGAAAGATGAGTACTTTTCAGTTTAGTTGATGTGATTGTGAGATTAGGTACTTGTTGTAAGCAGGTATTACATAGACATACTTCTCCAAAGCTATTTCTATCTGGAATAGTAGTAAAAAACTGCCCACAATGACTACATTTCATTTGTTTTTCCATATAATTTTCCTCTCGTGAACTACCCATCACCTAAAGGTAATGGGCTTCTTGCATCAACAACCTTATACAATATATTATAATTATATTCATAAGATATTTGAACTGTAATGAAAATATTGTGAAAATTCAACAATAAAAGCTATTACTTATTGAAAAAACTGCCTCAAAGAAGCATGTTTCCAAAGTATCATTGTGTTTTATTTCTTAACTGTATTATGTCAGATATAAGCGAAATGCCTACTACTAATACTGTCTCAACTATACATACTGTCATTGTTTCATTCATTACTAAATTAATAATCACAATACAAATAGCAAACACAATATTTTTACATACAATACGAATTAAATCTTTCTTTTTCATAATTTTTCACTTCCACTTCTATGCATAATGAGTGATTAACTTTCTAAGAAGTTTTTTTATCAATTCTATTTTTTCTCTATTTCCCATCTGTATTTTATTGTAGAGCACACAAAACAATACCGATAAAATGATTAACTGGAACATAATAATTAATACAACAATTCTGGACATACTACCATATGCCAACGATTTACCTAATAAAGTGAAAATATAAAATCATGTCTAACATGATTGCAATAACAACTTGTTGTAAGAAAGTATTAGAAAGACAGGCTCCGCTATTGACGCGGAGCTCATTTAGTTTGTCAACGTGGATTATTTAAGACTAGGATTGATAAAAAGGGTTGAATAATAAATAAGATAATTATAAGTTTTTTTCTTTGGCAGACTTATTCTTTTCACTTGTTTAAAGTCACTCTTATAATCGTAGATATTAACACTGTATTTATCATGCTCATTACGAGATAGAATATAAGCATGAGAACCATTAAAATCAATCATATCAAGATGATGCTTCAAGGTATATGTTTTTTCTAATTGATGCGTATCTTGATCAAAAACACAAATCTTATTGCCTTCATTTGAAACAAGATTATAGAAAGAAACATAGATTTTTCCATCATTTACATAAATATTATCAGCATAGCTATAAGGCATATCAATGATTTTTAATTCATCTGTATTCATGTTTAATTGACCAATATATTTATTTTCATTATTAAATGAAAAATATAACGTATCTTTATCTGCATAGTACTTACAAATATTATCTCCATATTGGGTAAGAGGAATACTTTTAAGTTGTTTCAAATTTTGATCGTAAGCGCCAAATTATATAGTGTACCTAAAAAGGACGATTAAATCACATTTTCGATTTAATCGT
>NZ_UQGV01000008.1 GCF_900540665.1 uncultured Catenibacterium sp.
TCATTGCCTGTGAGGCCTCCCGGGGTAATTCACTAATCCTGTTTCCTTCACAACGTCTTGATTTACTCTCTTGGTTTTACGTTTACCTTTAGGACTTCGGTTTGTATAGCAACCTTGTCCACCATTTAGCCTTGTATCAAGTTTCTGTTCGTACGCTCAAGGGAATCGCTACACCACTTCCTTCACTCCTACCTTTATGGTATCGGCTTGTGGTTCACTACACTTGGCGGTAAATACCTGTGGTCGGTTTATCTCCGACTGAATTAGTGCCATGCCCGGCACACTATAAAAAAAACGCATGGCGTGAACATGCGTTTTTTAGTCATCGATTTCCTTATATATTACGTCCCTGGTATTGGACTGTAACCACGTAAACAGTTTTATGTAGCTCATCAATTCGAAAAATAACAATATAGTTATCAATCAATAATTGTCTGTATTTTCCAGCATATCTTCCTTCTGTTCTCACTTGATGAGATTCAGGAAAAGTATCCAAACCCAAGATAGCATTTTTAATTCGATTAATTTGTGCTCTCGCATTTTCAGAGGCTGATTTTTCAATTGCAATATAGTTGTAAATATAATCTAATTCAGAAATTGCTTTGGAATTGATTTTTACTTGATACTTATCCAAAATGCTTTTTCTCCAAATCATCGAATACTTTTTTTGCATCAACTGCTTCTGCACCATCCAACAGTTCTTGTTCAGATTCAAAGATTGCGTTGTCTATACGATTTATTCTAGCAAACTCATCATATAATTCACTGCTCATCACAACCAGGTCACTATAGCCATTTTTTGTTATGAAAATAGGTTCATGATGTTTGTGTGCAATATTAGAGATATCATTTGTATTTCTTAATTCCTTAATAGGTAGAATTAGTGGCATAATACTTCACTCCTTTCATCAACATAATTATAGCATAATTATGTTGATATGATAGAAATATTCTTTAAATGGAAAAGACAACCCATTTTAATTAGGTTGTCTTTCAGTGCGAGATTTTCTCAATCATCCTATTAATTTTGAGACTGAATTAAAGATTCATATACAGTTCCTTTACTGTCTTCTAAGGCTTTATTCTTATATTCCTTGCTTTTTGATTCATTACCCATATTCTTGTAGATAACTGATAATAAGAATTCGAGATAGGGAGTATCTTCATTGTTTTTAGTATATTCTACATCTTCAAGATCAGATTTTAGTTCGTCATAATACTTATTTCCACCCTTAATTAAAGTATCATTAACCATATCCATCTGTCTATATAGGGCATGATTATTTGTTGTGCTAACCATTTCCAACAAACAATCAATCATAGATGCATTTTTCTTATCTACATATCTATAAAATACTGATTGTGCAAGAGCAGACTTCTGCTTAGAATTCATAGGAACATGTTCTATTATATTGTTTACTAGAGTATCTATTTGTTTGTCATCATTTATCTTTAGATAAGCATTTAAAAGTAAGTATTCTCTATTAAATGGAGGAATACATATCTTAGCTAGTTTAGTTGCCATTAAGTCTTCTATTGCCTTAATATCATTGTTTTGGAGTAATGTTAGATAATTTTTTAGGAGTTTCTTTCTGATGATTACTGGAATAGTACCAATAATAGCAATCACTATAACGACAATAAACATAGCATTCATACTTTTATGCCCCTTTCTCAATAAACTTTATAATATCATTTAATTCATCAATAATTATATCTGCCTGGCTCTGATCCAAGCCAAACTTATCATCTTTTAAAGCTAATACCCTAATACCAGCTCTATTTGCAGCTAATATTCCTTTAGGTGAATCCTCAATAATAATAGCTTCATCTTTATTCACATTCAATTCTTTGATTGTATGTAAATATATTTCTGGATTTGGTTTACTTTCTTTGAATTGTTCACCACTTACTATAAGTGAAAAGTACTTTCTTAAACCAGCTTGATCTAATGCAGTATTAATAGTATTTAAACTTGAAGAGGACGCTAACGCAATTTTATAATGTTTACTTAAGTGTTCTAAAACAGGATAGATTTGAGGTCTAACTACTGCTTTATAATCACATTCATATGAACAAAAATATTCTTGAAGTATCTTTTTAAATGTGATGAAATCAGTTTTTTCATTCCACATTGTATATGCTTGTTCATAATATAATTTACTATCAATACCAATGAGAGGAATACAATCACTTGTTTGTATTTCTATACCATGCTGTTTAAAAAATCTTATCAAATCATTTATATACATGGTTTCACTATCAAAGATCACACCATCCATATCAAATATAACAGTTTTAATCGTCTCCATCATAATTCACAAAATTCTCCGTTTTTGCGGCTGCAATAGCCTTAAATTCTTTTAATAATGGATGTTGATAAATAGAGTGTAAATCATTTGAAACAATAAAGCTTAATAATTGTACAAATGGTAGATATACAAGTGGAGATAATTCACTTGATACAGTATCACTCAAACTTAAAACATGATCATCACTTGATAATTGAGGGTTGTTTGAAATCAAATAAGCGCGATCACTAACTTTTCGCGTAGCCTGATATACTTGTTCTACGCGTCGACTTGCACTATCGTTTCCATCAAAGAAAACCACATTGTATTGTGGTGTTAATTGAAGATTTGGTCCATGAATATACTCTTCAATTTCATAGCAGCAACTTGGAATATGAATGGTTTCACCCATTTTTAATGCACTTTCAAGTGCCGTTCCATAATTGGCACCGGCTCCACAACTATAAACCCAGGACATAGATGAGAAATTCTTATAGTGTCGCTGAATAAAGTTTGTAGCCTGATCAATCATTTCTTCATTTAAATCAGCTGCTTTCTTTAATTCATCCAAATATTCAGTCTTTCCAGAATACGCAATTGCGAATAAATCTAAGAATAACGCAAGTGAAGAAACACCCTTTGTGACATAGCCAACTAATTCTTCACCAACACCATATTCAATCACAACATCTGCAACATCTTTTACATCACTGTTTTTGTTTCCTGTTAAACAAATAGCTCTACATTCTTTTTTCTTAATGATTTTTAATGCTTCGATTGCATTTGTACTTAAACCACTCTGTGTAACTACTAAAACTAAGTCATTTTCTTTAATATCGTTTTCATAATACGTAAATGTATATGGAGTAATGATTCTTACTTCTAAACCACTTACTTTTTCCACAAAACTTCTAGCACAATAACAAGCATTATGACTCGATCCAGAAGCAACAAGTAAAATACGTTTGATTTCTTTTTGTTGCACTTCCTTCATTAATGGATCAACCAATGTAGTATATTGCTCAATATTTGTTCTTAATACGCTTGGAGTTTCTTTAACATAATCAAGCATTGTTAATTTATTCATAATATACCCCCAATTAAGGTATAAAAGGTGGAATAAATCCACCCCTTATATTTTAGTATTCTAATCTTCTGTAGTAACGACGGATTTCCATAGGGTGACGAGTTTCGATTTCCATGTGAACGTCGATTCTATTGTTTACAGCATGCATTACGTGGTGAGATAAGTGTTTACGATATTTTTCACTTATTCCCTTTAATTCGTAATCTTTAGAGTCAATGATTGTGTAGTTTTCACAAATTCTTGGAATAAAGTTAGCTACACGTTCAGATAATGGACGCTGAGCATCTTCACCAATATAGATTGTAACTGGAGTTTCTTTAGTTACGATTTCAAACATACCGTGGAAGAATTCATTTGATGTGATTGATTTAGTTTTTAACCATAACTGTTCTTCCCAATAGCACATTGCATATGAGTAAGTAGCTCCCCACTGATTTCCAGCACCTACAAAGTAGTGCATTTCATCATTCCAGTGTTTTTTAGCGAATTCAATAGCAAATGGTTCAGCTTTCTTTTCAACTTCTACTAAAGCTTCTGCTAAGTATTTGTCAAATTCAGCATACATATCTTCGTAGTCTTCAAATTCACCATTGTTGAACATGAAACGGTCAGCAACCATGAAGAACTTTAACTGTTCGTTAACTGGGTAAGAGATCTTGTAGTCTCCTAAATCTAATAAGATAGCTTCTTTAGCATCAACAAATGAGATAACTGTAGCGCCAACTTCTGTCTTGATTTTCTTGATAGCATCAACTACTTCTTTAGTGTTTCCAGTTACAGAAGAGATGATAACAACTGTATCTTTAGTAATACGTTTGTTTCCTGTAGTTAAGTATTCAGCAGCATTTTCTGCCCAAGTTTCAATAGCACTCATCTCTTTCATGTGTACTGTAGCCTGCATAGCACTTGCCCAAGTACCACCAACACCTAACCAGCAGATGTTTGAATATCCACGTTCGCAGATTTCATCAACGATTTCGTTGATCTGAGGGCGTAGAGCTAATGCTCCATTAACGCTATCGATTTTTTCCTGTTCATTAAATTTAATCATTTCCATTTTCTTTTCCTCCGTTTATTTAAAATTTATTAACAACCTAAAATACCAAAGAATGCTCCGACCAAGCCAATCACAACACAGATTAATAACAATGTAGTTGTCTTAACATTTTTCTTTTTCAATAAGTAGTAAACTAGTAATGTGAATAATAATGGCATTAAACCAGGCATGATATTGTTGAATACTTCATTTAATGTAGTTGCTTCATTACCAGAACCAAACTTCAATGGGAAACTGATTGATACGTTTTCAGCAGTCATACCACCAACAACCATCAATCCTAAAACGCTTGCTGCATAAGTAAGTTTTGACATTAATCCATTCTGCTGGATCTTAGCCAAGAATCCACTACCTAACTTATAACCAGCATTCATTAAATAGTAACGTAATCCCTGAGCTGGAAGGTTGAAGATTAATAAGAATAAGATAGGTCCTAATATATTTCCCTGATTTGCTAGAGACAAACCAACACCAGTAGCAATAATACGTAATGTTCCCCAGATGAATGAATCACCAATACCAGCTAAAGGTCCCATTAATGAAACTTTTACATTGTTGATACTTTCTGTATCGAATTCAGGATCATTTGCGTTACTTTCTTCCATAGCAGCACTAATACCTAAGATTAATGTTGCCAATTGTGGAGTTGTATTGAAGAATTCCAAGTGACGCTTCATAGCTGCAACTTGATCTTCTTTATTTGAATATAATTTTTTGATAACTGGTAACATACTATAGCAGTATGACATATTCATCTGTCTTTCATAGTTCCAAGACCATTCCAAACCAAATGAACGCCAGAATACTTGATTTAATTCCTTTTTAGTTAATTTATTAGAAGTCGTCATCTTCATCTACTCCTCCTTCTATAGCTGTTTGAGCTGAATTACTACGTAACTGAGTTAATACGATGGCAATGATAGCTCCAAAAATTGCGATTGCTGTTACTGGAATCTTTAAGTATACGCTTAATGCGAATCCTAAGAAGAAGAAACATGCAACTTCTTTGTCCATAATCATCATTAATAATAAACCGAACCCAATTGCAGGTAATAAGCCCATTGTGATCTGTAAACCATTTGAAATCCATTTAGGAATGACATTTAATAAAGCCTGTACAGCAGGTCCACCAGCATAGTAACCACATGCTACGATAACACCGATAATTAAGTTAACACCGAAGAATCCACCTAATAAGTGCATTCTAGCAACTCCAGCCATATTTCCTTCAGCTGCATATTTATCTGCTTTGTGAACAAATGGAGGTAAGATGAATACCATTCCAACATTCTTTGCGATTAATACTAATGAGGCAACTGGTAACCCTACAGTTAATGCAGTTTCTGGTCCAGCTCCTGTTGTAATTGTGAAAGCTGTTCCTAATACAGTTCCTGAAATCATTTCAGGTGGAATACTAGCTCCGATTGAGAAAGCACCCATAAATGCTAATTCTAATGTTGCACCTAAAGTAACACCTGTTTGAACATCGCCAAGTACAATACCTGTTAAAGTGCCCATAACCAATGGTCTTGACAGCAAACTTGTACCGAATAAATATTCAGCATTTCCAAGCATTGCTACCAAGCCAAGTAAAATTGCTTGTAGTAACATATTTCTCCTCCTATAAAACTTTTTCAACGCTTACTGGATTATCTTCTGGAACCATCTGAATTGTTACATCCACACCTGATTCACATAATCCTTTTAGAATTGTTTCTTCTGCTGGTGTAATATTCATTGCTTTTGAGATATTACGAGTTTCAGCAGTCGCCTTAGTACCACCAAGATTTAATTTGTTGATGTTGCACTCTTTGCATAATCTTTCAGCATCCTTAATAGATTCAACTACAGTCAATAATTTATATTTGTCTGTAACACCACTGTTGATTGCCTTTACTGCATCATCCATGCTTTTAATAACTAATTTAACACCACTTGGTTTTGCTAATTTAATTGATGCTTTTCTTAAATCATCTTTCATAACTGCATCGCACGCAATTAAGATACAATCTGCTTCAACAGCATTTTTCCAAGAAAAAGCAACTTGTCCATGTAACAATCTGTGATCCACTCTTAATAATTTAATCATTTTTTTCTCCTCCTATTAGAAATCTTCATCATCTTCGCTTGATATTCCGTTCATAACAGTCATTCCATCTTTAGCTGCTTCGATTAAATCGTTCGCATCTGCTAATTCAAATTTTCCGTTCAAGCTTTTCATTACTACATCTAATACTAGTCCCATGTTCATTCCTGAGAAGACCATTACATTATCTAATACTGCAAGTTTAGATAATGCTGTGTGAACACTTCCACCTTTGATATCACATAAGATTAAGAATTGTTCTTCACTCTCTTTTGCTTCATTCAAAACTTCTTGATAAAAGTCTTCTGGATTTTCTCCAGGAAGCAAGCTATATGTTTCTACATCCTTAGCTAAATCTCCAACAATCATAGAAACTGAATCTTTCATTCCCTTAGATAATCCTCCATGTGATGCAAGTATGATTTTTGCCATAATCTTTACTCCTTTCTTTTCATTTTAGTTTAAGCAATCTTTGTGCCAGCTTATAGATTAGTTACGCTTATCTGTACATCTAACTTACACTTATACTCAAGCAAACTTCGTGCCAGTTTATAGATCAGTTACACTTATCTGTAGAACTAACTTCCACTTATACTCAAGCAAACTTCGTGCCAGTTTATAGATTAGTTACACTTATCTGTAGAACTAGCTTCCACTTATACTCAAGCAAGCTTCGTGCCAGTTTATAGATCAGTTACGCTTAATCTGTAGAACTAGCTTCCACTTATAAACAAGCAAAAAGTGTGCCAATTAATAGCACACTAATCATTAATAATATAGTTGTATATATATTCTACTTCTTCATCTGGAATCTCAACGTTGTAGTATGTCTTAACTTCTTTCATTGAGATATTTACTTGATCTATAAACTCTTGATGCTTTTCTTTAAAGTCATGATCAGTAAAGTTTGAAATAGCTTGTCTTGTCACTAATCTTTCTACAAGACAACAAATATGAACATATAATCCAAAGCATGTTTTATTCTTAAATCTCTTATGTAGGATATTCTGTAGATGATCAATTGCTTTCGCAACATGTTCAAGTAGTTTATCCGGATTTAATATAGTTAAATTATTCATGACATTGGATAATGTGAAATTACGCAAGATATTCTTCTCAAATATTTCCATCTGTTCTTGAGTCATATACTTTCCAAAATATACTTCTATGGCATTCTGACTTTCGTTAATAATCAATTCTTGTATGCCTATATATTTCATAGATTCAATATTTGGATCAAGTGTTCCAATGACACATACAACTTCATAATCATTCATTAACTGATCATAGACCTGTTTACGTATTAAAGCAGGATAATCATAAGTAATAATCTTTAGATTAGAATCTTCAGGTAAAGAATTGAATAAGATTTCTTTGATCTTATTCGCTGTACCAACTCCTGATGCACATGAACAGATGACAATAGGTTCTTTCTTTTTCTTAAGTTCTACATGCGTTTTATAGATGTTTTCCTTAAGAATAGAATCAATTACTTCAGTCACTGTTCTATTGAGTTTAATTCCTTGTCCTATTTCTAACGCACATTTAGTATTAATATTGTTTACTAAGGCAATATCCGCATTACTTGTATCTAATCCCTGATATATTTCTTCAAGAGAACCCATATCAACTAACAAATAAAGCTTTGAGATATTACCAACATGTGCAATGTAATCATTGATCTTTCTTGTAATAGTTTGCACATCCACATCTAACGGCATATCAATTGCATCAAATATATAACTATTCAACATTCTATTAGCTGCTTCTGCAATAGAACTTGCAGTTGAATACCCATGCGCAATAATAATCGCAATTGTGAGATCTTCACCAGAATGTACAAAATACTTAATCATACAAATACAGATAATACATTCTACAAAGTCATCAATATCCTGATTCATATTATTCTTTAAGTAACGAGAAACATCCTGTCCTATTTCATATTCACGATGAAATTCAAGTTTTAGATATTTCTTTAAGTTTTTTACTTCATCATAATTCTCATTGATCCAGTTATTTGTGAGATATGTATTCTTACAGAATTCTGAGACATATGTAGCCAATGCAATCAACTCATTATGTGAAGTCCTAAAGCCATAATGTTCAGTGATATTATTAAATATCTTTTCTAGATAGTTTGTAAGATAATCAATTGAACCTGCACGATTATCATTAAATATAAGCTTTTCAAAATATCTATCTACAGTATTCTGTGCATTTACTGCAAATGACTGATCTCTTTTAAGATTAATTAATGATTGATAAAAATCTTTAACAATACCCTGATCTGATACGGGAAGAAGTGTGTTAAGAGAGACAAGCTTATGCTTCTTCATAATCATAGAGGAAACATCTATACTATTTCTAATATTGTCAGGTAAATCATAAGCATGAATTTCTAACGTATCTGAATTACTTTTATATAATGCACTCACACAACTTGCCTGAATAGTATTAGTCAGTTCACCAATATTACCTACAAATGTATGATTCAGTAACAACTCATAAACGTTAGATGAAATAAGAATTGTTTTGTTCACACGCTTCTCTTCGTTCTTCAAAAAGCTATACATGAGTTCTAGCTTTTCATTTTCTCCTCTTTGTGCAAGAGATGGAATTGTAAGAATAACTGGAATACGTCTAAGGAATGTTTTTAATAATGCTTTTTGTGGCACTTCTGTTGTCGCAAATATAATTCTACATTTTGATTTATACCATTTATTGTTGTCACCTACTAAGTGATAGATTCCCTGATCCATATAAAGGAATAACTTTTCCTGACATTCTGCATTTAAACAATGCACTTCATCTAAGAATAATACACCACCATCCGCAAAATGTAATAAACCTAAGTTATCACTATCTGCACCTGTAAATGCACCTTTTTTATAGCCAAATAGATTAGCTGTAAGTAATTCTGGGTTATTTGCATATTCTGAACAGTTTACCTGTACAAAATTCTTAGACGCATCAATCAAACCTGTATCTACACAATATTCATACGTAAGTTTAGCCATAAATGATTTACCAGTACCAGTTGGTCCATAAAACAACATAGGCAATCCTACTGGTGGATAAGATACTGTTGCCTTAATCTTCTCTACAATCTGATACATGCTTTCATTAGATCCAATAAGCTTTTCAAAGTTCTTTAATTCTGTCTGATTGTTTAGTTCAGCTTCCAATTCATCTAATGATTTGTATTCGTCTGATAAGAGCTTCTTCTTATATTTACTTTCAAGAGACCCTCTTGAAAGATATAAAACAGGGCTTGTTTTGATTTTAATAAGCTTCTTGTCATTAAATAGTTCATTTAACAGTTTTGTTACTTGGTTTCTACTAAGTTTTAATTCTTTTGATAATTGCACAGATTGACATTCTTCATATGAATTTTGATCCATTCTTCCATTGATCAACAACATTATTTTTTCTTTCAATGAAATCACCTCATAATTCATGATAAAACAAATAAAACATGTGCGCAACAATAGTTATTCGCTATACTATTATGATAAATATCCAAACATTAATTGGCACGAATTTTGCTATATAATAGTGAGGGGTGATGAATATGAAACAAAAAATGCAATATATTCAAACATTAAAACAAACATTAAAATTAAATCAAAAACTTTTAAAATCGTTAGATTTCCTAACTGACAACATTGATGATATCAATAAAGTTGTTCAACAAGTATTAGAAACCAATCCTTTTTTAGAACTAAAATCACCTAAAAACTATGATACTCAGCAATTTATTGAAAGTATTTCTAATAAACGCTCTTTAAAAGATGATCTCTATTTACAATTAAGTGCATGTACTCATTCATATAATGAAGCTATAATGGATTATTTGATTGAATCATTAGACGATAGTGGGTTCTTATCCTACCCTATTGAACAATATATCACTGATTTAGATATAGACAGAGAAATGCTTGATGCTCATTTAGATATATTACGTTCTTTTGAACCAAATGGTGTTGGTGCAGCTGATGCGATTGATTCAATTATCATTCAATTAAAAAATAATAATAAAACAAAAAGCTATACACTATTTAGAGATTATCAAGATGTGATCTTAACTCAGAACTATTCACTCATTAAACAGAAAACAGGATTAAAAAAAGAAGAGATAGACCATTTATTTTATGAAATACGTTCTTGTAATCCTTTCCCATGTAATATGTATAGTTCATCCCAGGATGATTATATCTCACCAGATATTTTAATAGAGGTAGAAGATTCTAATATCATGATTACCCCTATCAATCAACCTGAACTCATAGTAAATGATCTTCTTTATGAGAAGGTAAAGAATGATGAGAATATGAAAGCTTATTTTAATGATGCACATTTCTTAATTGAAAATCTTGCAAAGAGAAATCAAACAGTATTATTTGTCGCAAATGCTTTAGTTGATATCCAAAGTGGTTATTTCTTATATGATGATGAATTATACCCATGTACTTTATCACAACTTGCAAGTGAAACAGGATTCCATGAATCTACTATTTCACGTACATTAAATAATAAGTACTACAGCTATAATGGTGAGGTTTATCCTCTTAAACAACTTCTTGTTTCT
This sequence comes from uncultured Catenibacterium sp., assembly GCF_900540665.1. Taxonomy (GTDB): domain Bacteria; phylum Bacillota_I; class Bacilli_A; order Erysipelotrichales; family Coprobacillaceae; genus Catenibacterium. Next base: position 11,113 of record NZ_UQGV01000008.1, read on the forward strand.
CAAACTGCTTCAGGGGATAGTAGTGATTCCATTAAAAAGGCTATTGTGGAATTAGTTGATAGTGAAGATAAAGAACATCCACTTTCAGATAATCAGATTCTCAAAAAACTAGAAGAATTAGAATTACATTGTTCACGTCGTGTCATTGTCAAGTATAGACAACAATTGAATATTCCTTCGTCTACTAAACGTAAGGTTCTTAAATAAGGCTGTGGCTTGTCCACAGTCTTTTCACTTAAAAAGAGATAACCAGTCATGGTTATCTCTCAAGGTCTTCCTTAGTTATTTTCCTGTGAATACTTGTGAACTAGAGGCTTAAAATTCTAGCTAGTTTTAAGTGTATTTTATTCTCAAATTTCAAAATAGAAACTTATTTAATTACCCCTAATCTACAGGTAAATCCAATTATTGAAATCATTTTTACATATAAATGCCAAGGAAATTAAAACTGTTATTTCATATTTTGATAATCGCCTGTGGAGTGTGGGTATTCAAATAAAATTTTCATTATTTCCCCTTTCCTACTTCTCTCAATTTTCTGAATTTCCAGAAAATTCTTATAAATACTATGATTAATAGAACAAATTCTGCACCGAAAAGAAATTTGTAAGTAGCACCAGACATATAAGAAGCACTCTCTGTTAAATGATGAAGAGACAAAATTATATATGCTGCGAGTACTACCAAACATGCAAAAGACAAAAAACGAAAAATTTTCTCTGACTTATTCTTCATAAAATTTCCCTCCCTTAGATTTAGAAAAAGAAGTTTCCTATATGTATAGTACCATTCTTACTCCAGAATTTCTCAATTAGATGCATTTTTTAGATAAAAAGAGATAACCAGTCACGGTTATCTCTCAAGGCCTTCCTTAGTTATTTTCCTGATATACTCTATTGTCTAAATGTACAAAACGTTCTTTGATTTCCTGTGTACGTCCCTTATTCCAGAAGTTATCACCAAGATAACCACATGTTCTACGACATACATTTAAAGTCTTATGGTTTCTATTACCACAGTTAGGACAATACCATTCATTGTTTTCGTCTAATAAGATTTCTCCAGAGAAACCACATTCCTGACAATAGTCAGACTTAGTATTGATTTCAGCATACTGGATTGTTTCATACATATAGTTGATTAATTCTTTCATGGCATCAAAGTTGTTTGTCATATTAGTCACTTCTACATAACTAATAGCCCCTCCAGAAGAGATCTTCTGGAACTTCGCTTCAAAGCCTAATTTAGAGAATGCATCAATCTGTTCTCTTACATTGACATGATAAGAGTTAGTAATATAGTCTTTATCTGTTACACCAGGTACGACTCCAAATCTCTTCTTTAATGCACGTGCTAATGTATAAGTAGTTGATTCTGCAGGTGTACCATATAAGGCAAATCCTAAACCTGTATCCTTCTTCCACTTATCACATGCATTTCTTAATTTCTGCATGATTTCAAGAGCTAATGCATCGCCTTCTTCAGAAGTATGAGACTGACCAATTAATGCGACTACACATTCATATAAGCCAATATAGCCTAATGATAATGTAGAATAACAAGTATCTAATAATGAATCAATCTTTTCTCCTGGTTTTAGTCTTGCAATTGCACCATACTGCCAATGAATTGGAGAAATATCTGAAGGAGTACCCTTTAAGCTTTCATGTCTTAACATTAATGCTTCATAACATAAATCTAAACGTTCGTCTAGAATCTTCCAGAATGAATCCATATTCTTATTTGCGGATAAACCAACATCAGTTAAGTTAAGAGTTACAACACCCTGATTGAAACGTCCATACCACTGATATTCACCTTTTTCATTCTTCCATGGAGATAAGAATGAACGACATCCCATACATGGGAATACCTGTCCTTCATAGTTTTCTCTCATGATCTTTGCACTGATGAAATCAGGCATCATACGCTTAGATACACACTTAACAGCTAAATCTGTTAAATAACGATACTGTGAATCATCAGGGACATTATTATCATCTAATACATAAAGTAATTTAGGGAATGCTGGAGTGACATAAGCACCTACAGGATTCTTCATACCGATATATCTCTGTTTTAAGATTTCTTCAATTAATAAAGCTGTTTCTTCAATATAGTCTGGTTCTTCTCTTAAATACATGAAAATAGATAAGAATGGAGCCTGACCATTTGTAGTAGAGAATGTATTGATCTGATACTGGATAGTCTGTACACCAGCTTTGATTTCTTCATGAAGACGAGATTTTGCAATCTTTTCAATCTGTTCTTCAGTATAATCAATACCTACTTCTTTGCCTTCTTTTCTTACAGCCTTTAAATGTTTCTTATATGATACACGTACATAAGGTGCTAAATGAGAGATAGAGATTGTCTGTCCTCCATACTGACCATTAGCAACCTGCTGAACAATCTGAGTTGCAACAGTACATGCTGTCTGTAAAGACTTAGGTGTTTCAATCAACTTATCATTAATAACTGTACCATTCGCAAACATATCCTTTAAGTTTACTAGATCACAGTTATGCATCTTCTGGATATAGTAATCCATATCATGGAAATGAATAATACCATCATCATGTGCCTGGACAATCTTTGGTGGTAATAACAAGCGGCGGCAATAGTCTCTAGAGAATTCACCTGCAATCAAGTCTCTCTGAGTTGCAAGTACAGTCGCATCTTTATTAGAGTTTTCATCCATTGCTTCTTTATTAGTCTGATTGACAATACCATAAATCGCATTATCAATTGTATTTGTTTCTCTCTGGAATTCTCTTACCTTACGATAGCCTTCATATGCCTTGGCAGTAAGTACTTCTCCCTTTTCAATCAACTTTTCAAAAACCTGTCCTTCAATACGATAAATACTGATAGATGCAGCTCCTGCTGATCTATGCCAGTCTTCAATTTCATGTGAGATCTTAGATGCAATTTCTGGCTTTACAATACCACTTCCATAGCGCATTGCTTTTAAAATCGCATTCTCAATCTTATTTCCATCAAAGGCTACCTTAGAGCCATCTCTTTTGATTACCTCCATGTTATATACCCTCCTCATAAGAAAATCTATTAGGAATAACTACCTAATAGATTTGTTCGTACTTCTATATTAGTCTATATTAGTTGCATGTGCAACTAATATGCTTGAGATAATAAAATCTTCTTGTAATAATTTATTAACATGAAAAAATGTTGAATTTATCAACGTTTTTTTAATTATCGATAAACACTTGGAATGTCTACCCTTAAACAGTATAAAAACCCACGAGCATAATGTCAAGCATTTCTCATGGGTTTCTTTTTTTCGCAATGTTGAAAGCGAATTAACCTAAATCTTCACCGTTACTAGCAACAACTTTCTTATACCAGTCAAATGAATCTTTCTTGCTTCTTTCTAGTGTACCGCTTCCATCATTGTTACGATCTACATAGATAAAGCCGTAACGCTTCTTCATTTCACCTGTTGTGAAAGAGACACAGTCAATGCAGCCCCATGGTGTATAACCCATTAAGTCTACACCATCAATTTCTACAGCTTTCTTCATCTGTTCAATATGTGCTCTTAAGTAATCTACACGATATGGATCGTGACAGCTGCCATCTTCTTCCTTCTTATCAATAGCACCAAAACCATTTTCTACAATAAATAATGGTTTTTCATATCTTTCATACATCTGATTTAATGCATAACGTAAACCTTCTGGATCAATAGCCCAGCCCCAGTCAGATACTTTAATGAATGGGTTAGCTACAGAATGTTCACTAGAACCATCTAATGATTTAGAAACATCCTTATGTGCTGTAGAATCTACAGTATTAGTCATGTAATAAGAGAATCCGATATAATCTACTGTACCTAGAGCTAAAGCTTCTTTATCTTCTTCAGTGATATCTAGTCTAAAGCCTTTGTTTTCAAACATCTTTAACGCATAACGTGGATAATGACCACGGCACTGTACATCACAGAAGAACCATCTCTGATGCATCATTTCAGTAGATAATACCATGTCTGCTGGACGACAAGAGAATGGATAAATAGGAACCATTGCAATCATATTACCAATCAAAAAGTTTGGATTGATTTCATGACCAATCTTCACCGCCTTTGCACTCGCTACTAATTCATAATGACCACACTGATACATAGCTTCTTCAGGATTATCATAGTTTCCAAAATGTGCACCACTGTTAGTCCATCCAAAAATATCATTCTTATAGTTCATCTGGTTATTAATTTCATTGAAAGTCATCCAGTACTTGACTTTATCTTTATATCTCTTGAAGCATACTTCAGCAAACTTCACAAAGAAATCAATAGTCTTTCTGTTCATGAATCCGCCATATTCTTTTGCAAGATGATAAGGCATTTCAAAGTGAGATAATGTGATAACTGGTTCAATACCATATTTTAATAATTCATCAAATACATCATCATAGAACTGTAATCCTTCTTCATCAGGCTGTTCTTCATCACCTAATGGGAAGATTCTTGTCCAGGCAATAGATGTTCTAAAACATTTAAAGCCCATTTCTGCGAATAACTTGATATCTTCCTTATAATGATGGTAGAAATCAATACCGATATGATTTGGATAATATAATCCTTCTTTTACACCATCAGTGATCACACGTGGCGTAGAAACATTACCACCTGTCATAACATCCGCAACACTTAAACCTTTAGTAGTGTCTAATACACCACCTTCAAACTGATGAGCTGCTAAAGCTCCACCCCATAGGAAATCTTTTGGTAAACTCATATTCGTCCTCCTTCAATATACTCTAGTGCGCATTTCTCTAACGCTTGATATTTCTTCAATATCTCTAGATTTTCTATTTTTATTTTATCAAAACTTCTTTCAATATAGTGATTTTTTTCTATATATGATTTACTTTCTTCAAAATAGAGATCAAATATAAAAGCAATATAAGAAATCCACATATCTAGATGTGTTTTTCTTGTAGGAGCATAAATAAGTTGATGTTTGCAGAACTGCTGATAGACTTCATCAGTTATAGATTCTTTTCCCGCCTCTTCATAGGTAACTCCTAACAAGACAGTATCTTTTTCCACATCCTTTACACGGAAATGATCTAATTTATCCGCATCTCGGATCATATGTATATAGAAGAGTTCTTCTTCATTAAAGCCGTCTTCTATTTTGTATTTATTATGCTGTTCTATAGCATGCTTAATAATTGTGTCATATGTATCTTCTTCTATGAATTCTCTAATCAGTCCCTCTTCAAATAGTACATGAGAAGAATACATTGCATGATCCACTGTTTCTCTATCTATGAAAGAATGATAAATACGAAACTGTTCAAAACGGCCTATATCATGTAATAGGCCGATTAATAGACATAAGTCTTTTTCTTCTTTTTTCCCTTTCATATCACATAATTCACCCATGACATCCATTACTTTATAGGAATGAACATATTTAAGATGAATATGCGGGATAGAGAGATCATAACGATTGACATAACAATTAAACGCATTTTTCGCATGATCTAAATTAATCATGTAAAACCTCTAGAACCTTCTTAAGATCATCAAGAGGAACCTGCCCAGGTGCACTGGCATCCTTCGCTGTCGCAAAAGTCATACATGAGCCAAAGTATTCACCCATCATACGTGACAGACGTCCAAGTTTACCCATGGACATCGTAATAATAGGTCTTCTTAGATGCTGACTAGAATAGAGAGTGGCTTCTAAAAGTGTTAATAAATCTTCTTTACTTCCAGGCATAACTGCAAGTTTAGGTAAATCAGCCCCTAATATTTCCATCTTTTCTAATGTTTCCTGCATATCTTCTCTTGATGGTGTTTCATCAAAATGATGTTCACTCATAACTACATGAACACCCTTCTTATGAGCATATTGAACTAACTCCATCACTGCTTCATATCCCTGTGATAGTTCAATATCTACTAGATCAACATGTGCATCACATATTTCTTTAATACAGTGCATATATTCTAAAGAAGTAAGTTCTCCTTCTCCTCCTTCACTCACAGTACGGATTGTACCTAATACAAGTTTATCTGTATGTTTCTTAATTTCTTCTAATACATCTGTGAGAAGTCCTTCTTTTAGTCCTTCATAGAAATCAAGTCTAATTTCTACTACATCATAATCTAAATCCTTATAAGAATCTAAAGTATCAATAATACCTTCTTTAGTAGTATCTACAATAGGAAGGCAGATCTTAGGTGTACCTTCTCCAAATACAACATTCTTTATATCTAATACATTATGCTTCGTGATGACAGGCATATAAAAACCCCCTTATTTCTTTTAATGTTTTATCATATTGGTCACCTAACAAGAAATGCGGTGAATTCTTGATTACCTTATGTACACAATAAGGTAATGATGACTGAATAAATGCGAAATCAGAATCCTTGATTACATCATGCTCACCAGATAGTAATAAAGCTGGAATCTTGAGTTCTGATAAGTAATCTGCAGTAAAATGTGGCTCTTTTGTCATAAATGAAATGAGCTTAAAGCGTATTCTAGATCTCTTATCATAAATACAGAATATCGGTAATAAGAGTAATGTCATATACATATGGAGACGATAATACCATTTAATACCCTTTGGTGTTGCATTAGGTGAAAGAAGTGCCATATGTTTTAAACGGTCATCTTTACCTGCAAGTGTAAGTGCGATATTCGCACCATCACTAAAACCAATGACATCATATGCTTCTAAATCTAACTCATTTGCGACATCCATCACATCCTGAGCCATACGGTCTAGTGTCAATGGACCACTCTTAATAGATTTACCATGATAACGTGAATCCATTGCGATTAATTGATAATCGTTTTCTAAATCTTTGACTAATTGATCATATATTTTTCTATTTTCCTGATTACCATGTAATAAGATAATCGGATATCCATTTCCATGTACTTCATAATATATCTTCATAGCATTACCTCACTTTGACCACATTATAGCACATATTGAATGACTATGAAAAAAGCGGCTTATTAATATGTTTGACAGTTATCGAAGCATACACTTCAAATTACATTGATATATTCATTGTTTTTTTAATATCATATAGTTTTAAAAATGTAGTAATGTATTATTTTTTACTTTCCTCTACTATTAAGTATCTCTAAACTTCTTTCAGTTCCTTTTGATTTAATACTTTGTTTATATCAACATAATTATTCACTCATATTTTTGTTAGTTCTTTGTCACTGCATTCAATGTACTAACAACCACATTACAACGTTTATATAATTAATTCGCAAAATAAATAAGTTAAAACTAATTCTTTTGTACAAGTTATGTAATTTTAAGTCATTTCACAAATCTTGATTTACCTTTTTACAAATATTTGCTATAATCATTGAATTAGAAAGGGTAGTATAAGGGAGAGAAAGATAACATGACAAATTTGCAGAAAAAAAATAAGATTATTGTGATTATTGTATCTGTACTCGTGATTCTTGGATTATCAGTATTCCTCTATATTCATCATATGGGTACAGCTTATAGTGATCGATTCCTACCTTCTACTTATATTAATAATGTGAATGTAGGTAAATTAAGTGTTGCAGATGCGGAAAAGAAGATTGCTGAAAATCAGTTAAACTACACTTTAGAAATGAAGTTTAGAAATAAGACTACCGAAACTATTTCAGCAAAAGAAATCGATATGAGTTATGTTCCTGATGGACAAGTTGAAGCGTTGTTGAAGAAACAGGATTCATTCACATGGTTCAAGAACTACTTATTTAATCATAAGGGAAATAAGAAAACTATTCAGACTAAAGCTTCTTATGATGAAAATAAGTTAAAGACTGTTCTTTATGGAAAGAATCAGTTAAAAGATGAAAACCAGACAGCTCCTACAGATGCACGTATGAAGTATAAAAATGGTACTTTTACTGTAGTAAAGGAAAAAGCTGGAAATAGTTTAAATAAAGACACTGTTTATGAAGCAGCGAATAAAGCTGTTGGTCTTCAGAAGACAAGTTTAAATGTTGCTGAAGTTAAGGATGCATATAAGGTTCCTGAAAAAACAGCTGAAACTGTTAAAGCTGAAGCAGAAACATTAAAGAAATATTTAAAGACTTCTATTACTTATGAACTTCCTAACAACCAGAGTGAAGTTTTAAATAGTGAAAAGATATTAACATGGCTTGTTAAAAATGAAGATGGTACTTATAGCTATAACGAAGAAATCTGGAATAAACGCATGAAGAACTTTGTTTATACACTTGCAGCTAAAGCCAATACTTTTGGTAAGACACATACATTTAATGCAACAGGTTTAGGTGTAAGAACTGTAAATGGCGGTACTTATGGTTATAAGATGAATCAGACAGAAGAAATCGCAAAAATTAAAGAAGAATTAAATGCTGGAAAAGCTGTTAAGAGAACTCCTGCATATAGTTCTAAGGAACAATCTACTGAGAATTATGGTCTTGGTGGTAACTATATTGAAGTTGACTTATCTCGTCAGCATTTATGGATTTATAAGAATGGTCAGTGTGTTCTTCAGTCAGATTGTGTATCAGGTAAGATGACAGGTGATCGTTATACTCCAGCAGGTACATATTATATTTATTCTAAAGAACGTAATAGAGTATTAAGAGGTACTAAGGATCCTGTTACAGGTAAGTATCCTTATGAGTCTCCTGTAAGTTATTGGATGCCTTTCAACAGAGGTATTGGTTTCCATGATGCAAACTGGAGAAATAAATTCGGTGGTAACCTCTATGTGAATGGTGGTTCTCATGGATGTGTGAATTTACCTGTAGGTTTTGCAGGTACTATGTACAATACAATTACAACTGGTATGCCAGTAGTCGTTTACTATTCTCAAGGATATACGTTAAACGGTTAACGATTGACTCCGACTTAATTATATTAAGCCGGAGTTTTTTAATACCTACTATCTTCAAAATAACTCAATCAAATGATCCATACTTTACGACAACAAAAAAAGAAGGTTCTTTTTGAACCCTCTTATCTTCTACCTGCTCCTGCATAATGAGCTGAATAATATCCACTATTTAATGAAGAAACAACAACACCTGTCTTAGAGTTTGCAGCATGGATGAACTGTCCGCCACCAATATAGATACCTACATGAGAGATACCTGATTTATAAGTTCCAGCGAAGAATACTAAGTCACCAGCAGTTAAGCCTGATTTAGATACTCTTGAAGTTCCACTATACTGTCCTGCAGCAGTTCTTGGTAATGACTTACCATTCTTGCTGTAAACCCAAGATGTAAATCCTGAGCAGTCAAATACTGTTGGTCCAGAAGCACCCATACGATATGCACAGCCAAGTCTTGAACGTGCAGTACCAACGATACCACCCTGTGCAGCGCCTCCACCAAGACCACCGAAGTTATAACCTGTACCTCTGTTGCCTCTGTTATTTCTAATCTTTACAACTGGTGCAGCAGATACATTGATCTTTGCACTTATTTCAGATCTATTACCGGCATTATCAGTTACTCTGTAGTAAACACGATAAGCGCCAGCTTTATTTGTATTAACAGTTCCAGTAATTTCAACCTTACCTGTTACATCACCATCTAAGTTATCAATAGCTGATGCTAAGTTTGATTTAGGATCAAATGAAGTACCATATTTCACATCTACATTATCACTCTTTAATGTAATTGCTGGTCCAGCAATATCTGCGACTCTTACTTCATAATCATTTGAAGTCTGGTTTCCAGAAATATCTGTTGCAGTAACCTTGATTGGCTGTGCATCAGTCATATTTCTAGTATCTACATTACCTTCTACAGTCACTGTAGGGTTCACATCATAGTTATCCTTAATATCAACATAATTGTGAATATCGAAACCATCACCATAGTTAACAGTGATATTACCATTCTTTAAATTCATTTCTGGTGCAATTGTATCACCAACATTGAATGTAAAGTCTTTTTCTGCTTTATTACCTGCGTTATCTTCAACAGTTGCATGGATGACCTGTTCACCAAGAACTGTTGTATCTAGATTATGATCAAAAGTAATGAAGTCAGATACATCACCATCCACATTATCAGTTGCTTTAATGTACTGTTTTAAATCATTATTGCTGTTTGCTTCAACATCAATAACATAACCATCATTATTTACTGACTGTAGTGCAGGTGCTTCATTATCAACAACTTCAACTTCAATTTCCTTAGTTGTTTCGTTATTGAATGCATCCTTTACAGTAACATTTACTTTATATTTACCAATCTGATCTTTCTGATAAGCATGATCATTAATCTCTGTTTTAATAACACTCACTGTATCTCTATTATCTGATACATTGAAATCACTTGCTTGTAATTCTGTACCATAAGGTACTACTAGTTTATTTGAATGAACAACAGGCGCTGTTCTATCAGCTGCTGCATAACCTACTAATGCGAAAGCTGAAATAGCGACTACTGGAATAAACATTGTCTTCTGAGTTTTAATACGATCTACCATGAAATCTACAACTTCTTTAGTCTTCTTATCCATGTAATCCACTCCCTTTCTTTTCGACAATGTTTATTATATCACTCTGTACAAAAAAATAAAGAACTTTCTTAAGAAATCATTAAGAAATTTAAAAAAGAGTTGATTATATCGACTCTTTTTGAATTAAGAATTATTTAATAATGTTGTAAGAATTATGATTCTAAGCGCTTTTTTCTTTGAAAGTTAAGGATAAAACTAAAGCGGTTACAATTAATACGGATAAAAACAAATAGAATGGTGTCATTGTAGAGAAGCTATCAATAAGTTTTCCACCAATTAACTGTACTACTGCAGCACCTATTCCTCTACCAACTGTAGCCTGTAAACCAAAAGCTGTAGAAACATACTTGTCTTCTACGATTTCCATGATTAATCTTACGGTAATCATAGTAAAGAGTATGGTAGATAAGCCTTTGAATACAAATACTGCTACAATGAGGTTTGGATTAGGTAGTGTCGCATACCAGACAAAGTTCACGATGGACATAATACATGCAAAAAGCATGATATGTTTATAAGAGAACTTCTTAATAATAAAGTCTGTAGCAAGTATTGCAGGTACTTCAAAGAGTGTTGCAAATAATTGATAAGTTCCTACCATGGATGCTGTGCCACCAACCGATTTAATGAATACTGAGATATATGTGAAATTGGCTGTACATGCGCCCCAGAAGAAGAAAGAGATCAATAGGAATATAATATACTGTTTATTCTTAAAAAGGCTCTTATAGGCTTCTTTAGAGCTATATTCTACTTTTGTTTCTGTTTGTACTACTTCTGGATCATTAACTCTTAGGATACAGATAAGAACTGTGAGTGTACCAAAGAGGAAAATAACGAAGATAGAAACAGGTGCAATCACATCATAGACTAAACCACATAGCTGTGCACTGATAGCATAACCAACAGACCCCCATAATCTGATTTTACCAAAGTCATAGGGTGAAGAAACACCAATTCTGTCCGTTAAAGGTGTGACTGCATTGAATAAGGCAAGAATAGAAGCACTTGTGATTAATAGAATAATTAATTGATGTGAGAATATAAAGATAACATTCATTACTACTGTAATAAACAATGCCACTAAAGATACTTTTCTAGGTGAACGGAAGCGGTCTGCCAATGTTCCTAGATAAGGCTGAGCAAAGATTGAGAATAGTGGTGCTGATGAAGTAATAAGTGATATTTGCTGTGCATTAAAGTGAATATCACTTAAATATAAAGCAAGCATTGCATTGTAACATGCAAATGCAAAATAAAAGAAAAATGATGTACCAGCATGATACAAATAGCTGTTCTTTTTCATAAGGTTCCCTCCAACGAGTTTCATTATAACTATATATAACAAAAAATCTTCAATTTTTCATATAATGTAAGGAAATTGTGAAAAAGCCTAACTCAATGAGTTAGACTCGTTTATTGAAACTATGATTTGGATCAAAAGCTAGCACAAAAAATACACTCTCATAATGAATACCAAACATAACAAACTTATTTTTACCATTTCTTTTTAAATGTATATGAATTATACCAGACTTTAATAATTCTTTTTCTTCTGGATATGCATCTTCAAAAGTTGCTTTCAATCTTCGTAAATAAGTATTAGATGGATCCACTTTGCTTCCTTTGGAAGATGTGTATTGAGTAATAACTTCATCTAAGTTGGAGCACTGATCCACTTCATATAGAAACTGTTGCAATTGATCAAACACTTTCTCTTCCTTATACTTATAGTTATATTTGCTTAAGCTTTTAAAACACCCCACATTGCATTTCCATAAATATTTAAAATTAATTTCTGGATGATTCTTTGCGTTAATCGATTGGTTAGCAAGAACAAAATTTTCCTTTTTAATTTTCTTAATTTCAATCAGTTTTCTCTTGCTCATTTAGTTAACTTTAATAGAATTATAGTATTCCTTCATAGTAGTAGAAGAAATCACATTATGACTACTTTCAAATTTACCTAAACCTGTTCTTTGTTCTAACCATGGGAGTTCTGTATGGGTTAAAGCCTCTAATTGATCAGCCCCATACTCTCCATAAGTATCCCAGACTGCTTCTAATACTTCAACCTGCTCTGAAGTGAACAGTTTTTCCATTCTAGCCATAGTTTCTTCACGATTAGTAATCTTTAATTCGTGCCAGCCATAGCCATCATATACTTGGTATAAAGTACGATTTACTGGACCATGTACCCATGCTTCAAATTCAGAATGACTAGCTATATCCTGATCCAAAAGTGTTAAACTCCATGCCTGTGCATAATAACAAAGCTTCTGAATCTTTTTGTTTGACATATTCCCTTTTAATAAGAACCAATCTGCCACATCAGTGATATCAGCTTTTATTGGTTTATCCACAATTGCTATCTTTGCTGTCATGCTGCATCCCTCCATTTGAAAATATAAATGATCCATAATTTTCAAACTCATTATAGCTTTGTACAACAAACGATTCAACCAACTTGATATCATGTTTTTCATGTTTTTCACTTTCTTCACAAATCTCATAATTTCATACACCTCACTTTATGTTCTACTTTTTTATACTGCACAAAGTGGTTATTTTCTTATTCATTATATAGATTTCTCAATCATTTATCAGATTATTTTGTTCCTATTCCTTAGGATAATTCTGACTTCCCCATCAGATATGGTCTTGATAAGCATAGAAGACAGTCTAAGTTCATCGACATAGTATTTTTATATATGATCTCACAAGTGGTTCATATCCCACAATTTCATTCTTTCCCATGCACTTCTCTATTTCTCGCACCATTGGTGCGAGTTTTATAATTCAACCAACTTGATATCCTGTTTTTCATTTTCTTCACAAATCTCGTGATTTCATACACCTTACTTTATACTCTACTTATTTATACTGTATAAAGCGGTTATTTTCTAATTCTATATATAAAAAAACTGGTACACGAGGTACCAGTTATGCCTTTCTTTTTGCAGCTTCTTGTCTATTCTTTTGTGCTTTAATAACTTTCTGTCTTGAGAATTCTTCTCTGTCCTTTTCATCCAAGGCTTCTGTAATCATCTTTACAGTGGCTTCAAAACGAGGAATAGAGATGTTCTGTAAAGCGTTGGCACGCTTCTGTGTCTTACGAATATTATTCGCTAAACGATATACAGAGTTTTCTACTTCTGCAAGCTTTACTGTCATTTCTTTTACATGATAGAAACAGATATAAGCGTAGTCTACCTTAGAGTTTGCACGTTCAAAACCATAACCAACTCTTAATGGTGTTTTCTCATATTCAATCTTAGGTAATTCTACACCCATAACTGAACGATACTTAACACTAATACCATCATCAATAGGGACACCTTCTACAACATCAGAAATAATACCTAAAGATTCATTTGCTTCACGTAATGCTGCATAAGCACGATCATAAGAATCAGTGATGTCATCACGGATTTCTTTTACATCATCAAGTAATGACATCATTTCTTTAATTAAGACATTTCTTTTCTTATCGAGCAGGTCATAACCAAGTCTAGCAAGTTCAAGAGACTTCTTGGTTGCCATCAAATTCCCTTTAGTAGGGACAACCTGATTAGCCATTAGTTACAGCGTCTTTCAATTCTTTGATGACTACATCTTCGTGTAAATCAAATTCTTTGACTGCTTTTTCATGATCATAGAATTTATCTACAACAGCATTATCAATACGGTCCAATGTATTCTTTGGAAGAACTGATAATAGTAACCATCCAAGGTCTAGGGTTTCTTCGATAGATCTGTTTGTATCGAATCCCTGATTAAGGAAGTGCTGCTCGAAAAGACGACCAAATTCCATATATTTCTTATCAGCTTCTGATAATTCATCTTCACCGATAACTGATGTTAATGACTTAACATCTTGTACATGGGCATAACATGCAAATAACTGGTTGGCAACATCCTGGTGGTCTGCTCTTGTAAAGCCTTCACCGATACCATCCTTCATAAGTCTTGAAAGTGATGGAAGAACACCAACTGGTGGATAAATACCAGTCGCATTTAATTCAGGATCAAGAGTAATCTGTCCTTCTGTGATGTAACCAGTTAAGTCAGGAACTGGGTGTGTAATATCGTTGTTAGGCATTGTAAGGATTGGAATCTGTGTAACAGAACCCTTAGCACCCTTCGCAATACCAGCTCTTTCATATAATGAAGCAAGGTCAGAATAAAGATAACCTGGATAACCTTTACGACCTGGAATTTCACCTTTACTTGAAGAGAATTCACGTAATGCTTCACAATAAGAAGTAACATCGGTATAGATTACAAGAACATGCATATCATGTTCAAATGCTAGATATTCAGCAGCAGTTAATGCACAACGAGGTGTTAAGATACGTTCGATGATTGGGTCATTAGATAAGTTCATGAACATAACTACTCTCTGCATAACCCCTGCTTCTTCGAATGATCTTCTGAAGTAGTTGGCTACGTCATTTGTAACACCCATTGCTGCAAAGACAACAGCGAAGCCTTGTCCTGCTTCATCTGCAATCTTAGCCTGTTTAACAATCTGTACAGCTAACTGGTTATGAGGTAAACCAGAACCTGAGAAGATTGGTAACTTCTGACCTCTAATTAGAGTCATTAGACAGTCAATAGAAGAAATACCTGTATTGATATAGTTTCTTGGATATACACGAGATACTGGGTTAAGAGGCTGACCATTGATATCAGCACTCTTTTCTGCATAGATATCTCCTAGACCATCAATTGGTCTACCTGCACCAGAGAAGACACGGCCAAGCATTTCCATTGATAATGGTAATTCCATTGGATGACCTAATAGTCTTGTCTTAGTATTTGCAAGTGATAAAGCGTTTGTTCCTTCAAATACCTGAACAACTACTCTTTCACCTTCAATTTCTACAATACGACCAGAACGTGTTGAACCATCTTTTAACTGTAGTTCAACCATTTCATCATAAGATGCATCTTTAACGTGATCTAATACGACGAGTGGTCCATTAATTTCACTTAAACCTACATATTGAAGTGCCATGTTACCCCTCCTTAGTCAATAGATGCACAAATTGCATCAATCTTCTTATAATAGTAATCAAATTTACTTAAATCATTATTAGGTACATCATATTTCATCTTAACAACTTCATCGAAGATACCTGTTTCAATGATTGTACGAATAGGTTTACCCTGAGCAACAACCTGCTGACAACGGTTATTTAAGTAAAGGATTACTTCCATCATCTTAAGCTGTTTTTCAAGTGGTACATAAGTATCGTCTTTGTGGAAAGCGTTCTGCTGTAAGTAACCTACACGAACAACTCTGGCTACTTCAATAACGAGCTTCTGATCATCTGGTAAGACATCAGAACCCATTAACTGTACGATTTCCATTAATTTAGTTTCTTCTGCAAGAATAGAAGCTAATTCCTGTCTATCTCTCATGAACTTAGGGTCAACATTCTTTGAATACCATCTTTCAAGATCTGGAATATATTCTGAATAAGATAAGTTCCAGTTGATAGCGAAATAGTGTCTTGCATAAGCTAACGCTTTATCAAGAGCCCAGAATGTACGTACGAAACGTTTTGTATTCTGAGTAACTGGTTCTGAGAAGTCAGAACCCTGTGGAGATACGGCACCGATGATTGTAACTGAACCATTTGTGTCATTTAAGTTCTCCATATAACCAGCTCTTTCGTAGAACTGAGATAATCTAGAAGGTAAGTAAGCTGGGAAACCTTCTTCTGCTGGCATTTCTTCAAGACGACCAGAGATTTCTCTTAAGGCTTCAGCCCAACGAGATGTTGAGTCAGCCATGATAGCAACATGGTAACCCATATCACGATAATATTCAGCAAGTGTTACACCTGTATAAATAGATGCTTCACGGGCAGCAACTGGCATGTTAGATGTATTCGCAATGAGGACAGTTCTGTCTACTAATGGCTTACCACTCTTAGGGTCAACGAGTTCACGGAATTCTTCAAGAACCTGAGTCATTTCGTTACCACGTTCACCACAACCTACATAGACGATAATATCGGCATCACACCATTTAGCAAGCTGATGCTGAGTCATTGTCTTACCAGTACCGAATCCTCCTGGGATTGCGGCTGTTCCACCTTTTGCGATAGGGAACAATGTATCGATAACACGCTGACCAGTAACAAGTGGCATACTGATAGGTAAACGCTTGTTGACTGGACGAGGTGTCTTGATTGGCCATTTCTGAGTTAATGTACATTCATGAGCTACACCTTCATCATCAGTGAAGACCATAACAACATCATTAATTGTATACTGACCATTTTCTTTTACTTCAGTAACTGTACCTGACATTCCTGGCATAACCATACATCTATGTTCGATCATGTCTGTTTCAGGAATCTTGGCATAAACAGTACCACCTTCAACATGGTCACCCACTTTAACTGTTAAAGTGACATCCCATAACTTCTTTGTATCTAGTGGTTCTACAGCACTACCTGTAGGAATGAAAGCACCACTTTCCTTAGCAATTTCTTCTAGTGGCCTTTCAATACCATCATAAATATTTCTTAAGATACCAGGACCAAGTGTTACAGAAATAGGCTGACCTGTTGGGAATACTGGTTCACCTGGTTTAAGACCTGTAGTTGTTTCATAAACCTGGATAGTAGTAAATTCTTTAGTAATAGAGATAACTTCACCCATTAATTTACTGTTACCTACATACACCATTTCAAGCATTGAAAAGGCATCTGTATCTTTTACTTTAACAACCGGGCCGTTGATTGAATAAATTAAATTTTCTTTCAACTTGTTTATCCCCCTTCTTTTATTTAGTAATGATTAAACCAGAATGCTGGTTGAACCATTCTTTCTGATTCTTTAATGCGAATTCTAATGTTTCGTTATGAACAATAGAGCTTTCTGTGTTTTCAACAATTAAACCACCAATAGTAATATCTCCAGCTTTCACTTCAGCATCACCATAAGCAGCTTTTAAATCATCAGCAAGACCTAAGTCTTCTTCTTTTACATAAATAACTGAATGAGGCATATAATCACCTGCAAGCTTCTTAGCCTTGTTGACCATGAATTCCTTGTATTCAGGTGTTTTTGTAAATGCAACTAGTTCTTCTCTTGCTTTTGTGAAGATTGCAGTCACATACTCATCACGTTTATTAATAAGTTTTTTCTGTCTCTCAACATGGGATTCAGAAATTTCTGCAGCTGATTCTGACTGCATTTCATCTAATTCCTGTTTAAGTCTTAAATCTGCATCTTTCTTAGCTTCAGCACGCATAGAAGAATAAGCTTCTTCTTCCATCTTCTTTACTTCGGCCATGATGGCATCGACTTCTCTTTGAGACTGTTTTTCAATCTCATTCTTCATTGAGAGAAATACTTCTTGATTTTCTTCCATTGTATACTCTCCTATAACTTAACGCCTATCGCTTCAGAGACATAACCATCGATGGCTTCACCAATCTTAGAATGACCATGACGGTCTGGAATCTCTGTAATAAGAGGCTTTGGCTGTTTTAATTTAATTTCTGAGATAATATCAGGACAAAGTTCAATTAACTTAGTAGTAACTAAGATAATTGCGATTTCTGGATCTCTCATCTTACTTTCAAGTAAGCTTAAGAAATCATGACGGGTATGAACAACTTTGCCTTCAATACCCACAAGTCTTAGACCAGTGAGGGTATCGATATTATCACTGATCAGAAAGAACTTCATAGTAATCTCCTATAGTGTGTTGATGATTAAGATTGAGATTAATAGACCATAGATGGCAACACCTTCACCTAAGGCAACGAAGATTAATGATTTACCAAAGTTTTCAGCATTTTCAGAGAATGCACCAATAGCAGCAGGTGCAGCAGCAGCTACGGCAATACCAGCACCAAGAGCAGATAAACCAGTTGCAAGAGCAGCACCGATGAAACCAAGACCCTGAGCGATTGAACCAGTCATCTTGTCAGCACCAGCAGCTAATACTGGGCTATTTGCATATGTAAGGAATAATACAAGTGCTACAGCACCAAAGAAACCACAAATATGAGTACCAAGACGCATTTTAGCGCTCTTAGCTGAAACTTTACCTTTGAATACATTTACTAGTGGTAAAGATAATAATACAACAATTAATGCAGGGATAATGAATGTTAAGATAGTAGTCATTTTTTCTTCCTCCGTTATTCTAAACTTTCTTTAATAGATACAAATGGTTTACCATTGCCTTCATAGTAACGACTGAATAATTCATAGAATTCAAGTCTTAATACCTGGATACCGACAATTAATCCTTCTAGACACATTACAAATGCGTTACCGATAATAAGAACGATAATATAACCGAATCCACCAACCATTTCAGCTAATGTGTAAACAACTAGCATCATACCAGCGTGTGATAAGACGAAACCGCCGACACGTAGGAATGACATAGTATTGGCAACAAATGTCAACAATACTTCGATCATTTCGAAGAATGATTCAGTAAAGAAGTTACCAAATCCATGTGGGAACATCTTCTTACCTTCAAGTTTATATGTTAAAGGTTCTTTTAAGAAGATCATTACAAGTGGGGCAATGATAAGAATTGCGACATAAATACCCATAGGGATATTTAAGCCAAGGTTTAATAACATATTCATTGCAAGTACTAAAACTGCAACATAGAATACTAAACCAGCGACACCATTTTGTGAGAATAATAATTCTCCCCAATGTTTCTTCTTCATGTTCAAATAGATATTGAATAGGATTGAGATGATGATTAAACATACACCTACACCAATTGCAACACCTAATAGCGTCATAGTATTTTCAGAAGCCATTGGTGCAAAGAATGGAACAAGAATCTCTTCTGATCCAAATACAGAGCCAAAGATTACACCAAATATTGCAGATGAA
The DNA here is from genome assembly GCF_900540665.1 of uncultured Catenibacterium sp. Lineage (GTDB taxonomy): Bacteria > Bacillota_I > Bacilli_A > Erysipelotrichales > Coprobacillaceae > Catenibacterium. The sequence continues at coordinate 30,523 of NZ_UQGV01000008.1, forward strand.
ATACCAATACGCATACCTACTTCACCAAGCTTCATGCCTTTTAATTTATAAGCAAGGAAACCAATAATTGAAAGCAGGATACCTTGACCTACATCGGCAAACATCATACCAAATAAGAATGTATATGTTACCGCAACAAAGTTTGTTGGGTCAAAGTCTGTATAAGATGGAACACCGTACATCTCAACGAACATCTTGAATGGTTTTGAGAACCAGTTGTTCTTGAGTCTTGTAGGTGGATAAAGTCTTGAATCTCCCATTGCTGGTTTGATTTCAACATGCACCTTGTCCATCTGTTCAAGTTCTTCTTTTAAAGAGCGTGCATAATGTTTATCACAGAAACCATAGATCGCTGCATTGTTTCCAAATACTACGACATATCTCTGTGCTTCACTTGTCTTATTAAGTTCCTGACATGAAGCATAAATGATTGATAACTCTTTTTCTTTTTTACTGAATAAATCTCTTAATTTACAATCACATTTCTTGATAGATGCTTCAGCAGTAGTATTCTCTTCTTCAATTACTTCTAATGATTCATGAGGTGTTCCATGGATAAATTCTGGAATATGAATACGTTCAAAGAATAATGAAGAGAATATGTTATCTATTTCAGGTGCATTAGAAGGAGATGTTATATAGAAACAATAACATGTTCTTGCATCCTGATAGATTGATTTAAATAAGAAGTTCTGTGAATCATAATAGGCAAGTTTATCGAGATTAATTGTAGGTAATTTACCAAATCTTACCTGGATATATTCACTTGCGAAGAGATCATCGAAGTCCATATCGAGATCCTTCATATATTTCAAGTACTTCTTGGCCTGATTGTTTTCATCAATCATAACCTGTAATTCATTTTTAACACGTGAAATCTTGTTTGCTTCATCGAGACATGCGCAGAAGTAATCATCTGCTTCAACAATATTAATGATCTGAGGTTCTGCTGATGGATTAATTTTAATGCCATATTTTTCAGCAGCTTCGTCCATACGTCCTAATAAGTCTGCATAAGGATTATCCTTATTCATAACTTTAAGACCTCTGACTGAATCCACAAACTTAGATGCTGGCTCTGGATGGAATTCTTCTGAATCGATGATTTTTGATAAGACTTCATCACTCATTCTTTCAGGAAATTCTATCTCTACGAGCTGCAATTTTGAGATAGCCATAGTATCCTCCCTTCTATTGTTTCTTATCGAGCGCTTTCTTAATGAAGTTCAATACAATGCCTAATACAAGTACAACAACTAATGGTAAATAAGAGACATGCCAAGTTGTATCTACAGCAATTGCAACATAAGCAGCTACTGCAAGTCCCATGACGATGCCAACGACACCCTCAATAGAGAATACCTTATTAATCATTGATTGTTCGTTATAGATAGCCTTTACTTTACCAATGCAGAACTGACCTACAATAAGTAAGAGAATTGCATTAATGAAGCGCTGATAACTAAATGCATCTGCAACAGGGATTACTGATGGATAAAGATGAATGCTGTAGAAAGCATCACCATAAATTAAACCACCAACCAAAGAAGCAATACCAAGAATTGATAACATCTTGCCTGATTCTTTCTTTCTCATAAGTAATCCAAGTAACACAAGCACAACACCTAAACCAATATCACCAAGCATAAGTGCAAATACTAGAATAAATAGTACTGCAGTTGCTAAAGTTGTATCCACATGATCACTCTGTTTTACTTTAGAGATCACTTCAAATGGCTTAGCCCATGGATAGTTGTTAGTAAGTGTTGGTGCAATAATCTGCTGATCATCATAAATATATGCAGGTAGATCCTGATATTCTACATTATATCTTGCAAAAGTATTCTTGATTTCCTTTGCCACTCTTACTGGCACGAAACCATAGATCGCATATTTTGACTGATAATCAACAACAAATACTTTGAATTCTTCAATTCTAACAGCAAGAGTAAGATCCGCAAACATCTTTAATAGTTCTTCTTTATGTGCATCTCTAATACCCTCTAAACGACTGTCTGCTTTACGAATAGAAGCATTCATTGTTTCAATTTCTGCTAATAGTTCCTTCTTTGCATCTTCCATTCTACCATGAACGAAATCAGGAACTTCAATTTCTTCAAAACCAACAGACTGGAAAATGTTATCTACCTTTAAGATAGCTGCCTTGGTTGTCATATAAAGACAATATACATTCTTTGCATCTTCACCAAGTTCAAGGAACATAATTGACTGTCCTTTATAGTAATCCAGTTTATCTCTGTTTCTTCTAGGAATACGGCCAAATCTTGCTTCCATATATTCGCATTCTTTAACCTCATCCATATTTAATTCTGTATTAGAAAGACCTTCTAGGATTTCATAAGCATCCTGATTCTGTCCACGTTCCGTAACAAACTCATTCTTAATATCAAGATAGTTCTTTACTTCCTTCTGGATTGTATCTAATGCCTTACGATAATCTTCCTTTGAAAAATGGATGGATCCTTCTTTCACACTTGAAGTATTAAGCTTAACATTTTCAGCAAGCTGTGTTAATTCATCAAGCATGTTCTTGTAATCCTCATCCGGTGTCATTGTAAATACATCTTTCACATTATTTACAACTTTTGTTGCTGGCTGAGGATAAAAATACTTTGTTTTTCTTAACTGACATAAAACCTCTTTTAAGTATTTCTTATCAAAGGTCATGTCCAGCAATTCCATTTCTTCTATTGCCATGTTATTCCCCCTAGTAGATAAGCAGCTGGGCTATTTTTTCAGCCTCTTCACCATATCTTAAACCTTCAATGATATGCTTTAGATTTTCAACTTCGTTTTCGAATACAATCAGATAAGTCATATAAACCATGGCTGCATCTGTTGTAAATCGCATATATCTTTTCGCAAGATTATATTTGATTTTATCTGTGTAGTATTCAATATAAACGAATTCCTGATCATCCACATATAACTTGTAAGGTGATGAAGCAAGCTTCTTTAAGAACTCCTCTGCATCTTTTGTTTCAATCAATTCATTCATTACTGATTGTGGAATACGTGTGTAATCCAGAATCAGCTGTTTCTTGATTTGTTCAGGCTTAGAATTAAAGAATCGTTTAAATCTATAGATCTTCGTAATATTCTCTAACTCAATCTGAGTATAGATCATAGTAAGTAGATCCTTCTGTTTTTTACCTTTAAAAGTAGATTTCACTGTTTCAACGAATAACTTATAGTAAGCACGTTTGAAATCAAGTTCCATCATGTTTGTATCGATCTTCTCATCATCTACAGGCATATATTTCTGTAATATATGGTAGTAACGTGTTTTCTCCATATATCTTAATAATGATGGGTAATCCTCAATACTTAATAAGCCATAAAGATCAAACGTTGAATAACGAGGTAGGTATGAAGGTATATCTAATTCAGAATTCAATGTTTCATCACTATTGAATAAACGAACTTTACTCAATAGAACAGCAATTTCACGTCTAATAATACCTAGCTGATAAAACTTCTGATCACTCTTAGGTGCATAATGAATCAATCTTATAGCACGTAAGAACTCCTCTTCATCAAGAAGTGATTCAAGCTGTCCTCTATGAATGCTTGTTTCTTTTAAGCCATCAAGAATAGGACCATACGCTGTTTCACTCTTTAAGTAGCTGACAACATCATTGACAGTTCTTTTCTTTAGAAGTTCATCATAGCTTTCAGGAGTGAGATGTTTACCATACATAGATCTTGCCTTCGCAAGAACTGCATTAGATGAAAAACTCATAATCTCACCTCTATACTTCTTTACATCTGTCTACGATAGATGCAACCCACTCCTCCTTGTGGGCTTCATAAAGGCTGGTGATCTTCTCAACAGAAGAATTATAATCCTCTTCATTCTTCTTCTTTGTTGCGTCAATTCTTTCCTGTAACTCTTTCTTCTTCGCATCAAGTGTCACCTGATACTCTTTAACGAAAGAATCGTAGATTTCCTTCTTCTTACTGTTCATATCTGCAGATGTATCCTGTCTCTTCTTTTTGGCATCTTTTACAGCCTGAGCACATCTGTGGTCTACAGCTATGATATCAAGAATCATTTTATCCAATCCACATACCTCCTTCTTTTTGATTCTATAGGATAATACTCCTAATGATTTTAAAATTCAACCAAAATCAATTCATGATGATAAAAAAGCCTCATCTATATCAAACCGACATATTCAGACATATCATTTATATATGTATATTGGTTGCTAGATTCATTATACTCTTAATTTATATGAAGCGTATACATAAATTTTGTGAAATAACTAACATAATGAATCTTATTTTTAGGAAATAGGCAATATGACCGTAAGTCATTTATTTTAATCTATTTTCTGCATTATTTATACACCTATCATATAAATGCAACAATAAACAAATAACCTTCTTTGTTTAATGTAAGCGTTTCACTTCATTTTGGTATGGCTTTTTTCGTCTATTTTTCTTATTCTTATATATATAGGAGAGAGAAAGATGAAAATTTTAGCAAGTGATTTTGATAATACGTTATTTTTTAGTGATGGTGTACATAAGCAGGATGTAGAAGCGATTCGTACATTCCAAAAACAGGGAAATCTATTTGGATTATGTACAGGAAGACAGTTGGAAGGAATTAAATATCCTTTTGGAGGAAATAGAGATTATCCATTAACTGATATAGACTTTGATTTCTATATCACTTTAAGTGGTGGTGTGATCTTTAATAAGAATTGTGAAGTCATTTTTGAGAAAGATATTCCTATGAATATAGTAAGAGAAATCTCAGAAGCAGTTCCTGTTCATATGTCTATTGTATATAAGGATGAGATTTATATGTATCGTCCAGAAGGTGAGACATGGGGAACTACTGTTGATTCTTTAGATGAACTCACATTTAAAGATGTAGATGCATTCTCATTCCATTTTCCTGAAGGGGATCTAGAGGATGCGAAAAACGCCATGGATTATGTTAATGCTCATTATAGTGATACATGTGCAGCATTCCAGAACAAGAATCATGTAGATGTATGTGGTGTAGGATGTTCTAAGGGAACAGGAATTAATCACGTTGTAGATTATTTTAATATTAATAAAAGTGATGTATATGGTATAGGAGATTCATGGAATGATCTTCCTTTATTAGATAGTGTTAAACACGGTTATACATTTACTTATGCCCCTAGTGAAGTAAAAAACAAAGCTGAAAAGGTTGTAGGAAGTTTAAGTGAAGCCATCCAGGATATTTTAAAAGAGGATTAATTCCTCTTTTTTTGTTTAATTTCTAAATAATCCAATATTTATCGCATATTATACAAATTTTAGTTTATAGATAATTGACAGTATTATATGAATATGGTAAATTTGATACAATTCTAATACTATCGGGGAGGAATTTTAAATGATTATTGGTGTTATTGGTCTAGGAACTGTTGGTTTCGGAACTGTTGATATTCTTACAAAAGAAAAAGAAAGACTAGAAAAAACAATTGGGGAAGAAGTAGTCGTTAAGTACGGTTGTGCACTTGAGGATGTAAACCTTCCTGATGGTATTATTTATACACAGGATTATCATGAAGTCATCAATGATGAAGATGTGGATGTTGTAGTAGAACTTATTGGTGGTACTACTATCGCAAAGAAAATCATCTTAGACGCATTAAATAAGAAGAAACATGTAGTAACTGCAAATAAAGCTCTTATTGCCCATGATGCGAAAGAACTCTTTACTGTTGCAAGAGAAAATGGTGTCAACCTCTATTATGAAGCAAGTGTAGGTGGAGGTATTCCAGTTGTTGTGCCTGCTAAGGAAGATCTAGTCGCAAACAACATCAATAAGATTGAAGGCATCTTAAATGGTACAACTAACTTCATTCTTACTTTAATGGAAAGAGATAATCTTGATTTTGAGGAAGCATTAAAGATTGCTCAGAATCTTGGTTATGTAGAAGCCAATGCTGCACTAGATTTAGATGGTTATGATGCAGCACATAAAATCTATATTCTTACTATGAATGCTTTTGGTACATTCTTTGATTTTGATAAGATCAAATGTACTGGTATCCGTAATGTGACTAAGAAAGATATGGATTATGCAAAGAAGCTTGGTTATAGAATCAAGTTAATTGCGATGAGTAAGAAGTTAGAAAATGGTTTAGGTATTGATGTATCTCCTACTCTCGTTCCAATGAGTGAGATTGTAGGTAATGTCATGGATGCTTATAATGTAGTAGAAATTACATGTGATTATCTAGAAAACGTATTATTCTATGGTAAGGGTGCAGGACGTTATGTCACTGCAAGTGCTGTAGTGGCTGATATTATTAAGACAGCTAAGAAGGATGTATGGACACATGATTATGATTATACTGAAGACGTATATCCTATTACATCTTCTAAGTATTATGTAAGAAGTGAACAACCACTTGATTTAAATTATGATGAATACTATTCATTTGGAGAAGATCATATTTATATTACTGATAAAGTAGAACTTAAAGATTTAGAAGATGCTTTAAAGGATACTCCAGTCACATATTTCAAGGTAAGAAGCTAAAAAGTGGGATTTAACCCACTTTTTTTAGTATATTGATATTCTCTTTTGCATATAGATAAAATGATAGAAGAATAAGAAATGTAGAGATAATTGTAAGAATAACAGAAAGAGTATAGGAAATATTGTAGAAAACAATATGCACAATAATCATGAAATCTAACATGAATGTAGCGGCTTTACCATGCCACAAAGCCCCATGTACTTCCCCTGTTTTCTTAATAACAATCATGCCAATACAAGCCATAAACAGTTCCTTAATAAGGATACATATAAAAGGAATAACAAGCCATCTAAAGCGTGTAATGAGGCATAATAGTACCACTGCTTGTGTGGCTTTATCCGCTACAGGATCAAGTATTTTACCTAAATCACTCATCATATTAAATGTTCGAGCTATATATCCATCTAATAGATCAGTCACACCTGATAGAACTAATAATATTCCTGTTAAGACATAATCCTTTTGGTTTATATACATATACACAATCACCGGTAATAGTAATAATCTAAACATAGATAATATATTAGGTATTGTGAAGATATTCTTGTTTCTCATACTATCACTTCCTTATTATTAATAGTAAAGTGTATTGCATTAATTATCAATCATAATAATTTAAAAGAGGCAGTCGCCTGCCTCTATTGTGTGTTATTTAAGTGTTACATATTTGAATACGTATGGAGTACTTACTGTATTATGAACTAATCCCTTAACATTCTTAGCCTGTAATGCAGCTGTACCAGTTTGAACAACTGGGATATTTGGCATATCGTCCATCATTACTTTTTCAGCTTCAAGCAATTCATTCCAACGTTTATTTACGTCAGTTTCAGTCTGAGCCTGTTTTAATAATGAGTTGTACTGCGCATTTTGCCATTTACCATAGTTGTTTGAGTTACTGCTTGCAAGAATGTTTAAGAAAGTTGTTGGATCAGCATAGTCTGGAGCCCAACGAGTGCAGGCAATCTGGAAGTTACCACTTGCTTCTCTGTTGTAGATTCTGTCTTTCTTAACAGTAGCTACCATGTTAACTTTTAAGCCCTTTAACTTAGTGAATGAACCCTGTAAGTATTCTGCGAAAGTATCCATTGGAGATTCATCAGTACCATATAATAAATCAACTGTGATTGAATCAGTACCTAATTCTTTCTTAGCAGCATCTAAGTATTCCTGTGCTTTCTTTGCATCATAGTCTACATATTTACCAGATTCTTCACGAAAATCCTTACCTGAAGGACTCTTACATAACTGAGCTGGTACAAAACCAGTAGCTGGCTGTGAACCATCTTTTAAGATATTATCACATAAATCTTTTCTATTGATTGCATAAGATAATGCATATCTTAAGTTTTTATTTGCAGTTGTATCTGCTTTGAAGTTACAGATTAAGTAAGCAAGATATCCTTCTCTGATAGTCTTGAAAGTATCTTTACCCTTATATTTATCTACTAATGTAGAATTGATTGTTGCATAGTCTACTTTGCCATTCTCAAAGCTCTGTGCAGCAGTCTTAGGATCCTGTACTAAGTACATTTCTAAGTTCTTAGTCTTAACAGACTTTGCATCATAGTACTTATCATTCTTAGTGAATGTAGCCTTGTTACCCTTGATCCACTTAGTCATCTTATAAGCGCCATTACCTAAAATATATTCAGGCTTAGTTGCATAGTTCTTACCACATTTTTCAACGAACTTCTGGTTCTGTGGGAAGTAACATGGGAATGACATTAAACCTACAAAATATGGAACATTCTTTTCAAGATCAACGACAACAGTCTTGTTATCTGTTGCTTTAATACCAAGTGTGTTTAACTGTTCATCAGTTGCAGCAGTACCTAAATTAATTAAAGAATCAGCGTTCTTAATTGAAGCACCTTCACTACCTAACATATAAGCATAGTTACCTGCATTCTTGATGATTCTGTGCCATGAATAAACGAAGTCCTGTGCAGTGACATCATCACCGTTTGCCCATTTAGCATCTCTTAAATGGAAAGTATAAGTTAATCCATTGTTGCTTACATCCCAGCTCTTAGCGATTCCTGGAATAGTATTTCCCTTTACATCAACTGTTGTTAGACCATCTGTGATGGCAGTGATTGCATTGAAAGACATTGCATCATCTACAACTGTGCTGTCCATTCCAACGATATCTGTATCATTCGCAAATCTGAATGTATCAGTATCTGTCTTAGAACCACAGCCAGCAAGCATACCTGCAGCAGTTGTTAATGCAAGCAATACTTTTACTGTTTTACCTGTTTTCATTAATTTTTCCCTCCAAAAAAATATATTTGTAATGTTAACAGTTTTGTAGTTTACCCTCAACGATAACTATAGTCAATATTTTTGTACAATTTCTTTGTGAAAGTATTAAAATATATGTATATTTTAGTATTATCACAAATATTATAAACGTATAATCAGAATAAAAAAGGAGATGATATTTCTATCATCTCCCAAGCCACTCTGTTATGACACAAAGTAGAGGTTATTTTAGTTTAACATATTTGAAAGTATATGGAGTTCCTACTGGTACCACTACTAATCCTTTTACGTTCTTAGCCTTTAATGCTGCAGAACCTTTTTCGAATACAGGGATATAAGCTAAATCATCCATCATGACTTTTTCAGCCTGTACCATTAAATCCCAACGCTTAGTTAAGTCTGATTCAGTCTGGATCTGTTCCATTAATGCATCATACTTCGCATTAGTATATTTACCATAGTTGTTCTGGTTACCTGTTAAAGCTAAGTTTAAGTAAGTAGTTGGATCTGCGTAGTCTGGTCCCCAACGAGTACATACAACCTGGAAGTTACCATTTGCTTCTCTGTTATAGATTCTGTCTTTCTTAACAGTAGCTACCATGTTAACCTTTAAGCCTTTTAACTTAGTGAATGAACCCTGTAAGTATTCAGCCATAGTATCCATTGGTGATTCATCAGTACCATATAATA
>NZ_UQGV01000009.1 GCF_900540665.1 uncultured Catenibacterium sp.
ATAGAAATATTATAAATATTTTAGGAGGTTTTCTATGAACATCTATACACTACTACAAACAAAGACAGACTTTACATCAAGTGAAAAGATTATTGCGGAATATATTCTAGAGAATCCTGAGAAAGTAATTCATATGTCTGCCCAGGAAATAAGTGAAGCATGTTTTGTTTCTGTGACTTCTATATATCGCTTAGCAACTAAATGCGACACATCAGGATTATCTGATTTAAAAGTAAAACTATCATCTTCATTACCTGAATATAGAAAGATAGATGAGACATTTGATTTTGATTATCCAATCAAGAAATATCAAACACATCATGAAATGATTGAATTATTAAAAGAAGACTATAATCAAACAATACTAGAAACAAGTCACCTCTTTGATTTAGATACATTACAGGGTATTGTGCAGTTAATGGATTCTTCTCAACAGATTGATATTTATACTTCGGCAGGTCATTTATTCTTTGCGAAGAATTTTAGTTTTCAGATGTTGGAGATAGGAAAACAGGTTAATGTCCCTTCAGAAGAATATCAATCACAATTACTTGCTGCATCAAGTGATTCTTCTCACCTTGCAATAGTCATTACCTTTAATGGACGTGGGATGTTATCAGAAAAGATTCCTTCTATTTTACATAAGAATCATGTCCCTACTATACTGATTTCTTCTACTGAATATCATCCTGAATTCAAGTATTGTGATTATCAATTGTTCTTAAGTTCAAAGGAGAATCACTATAAGAAAATATCTTCCTATAGTACAAGATTAAGTCTATTATTTATATTAGATATTCTTTATACAGCATATTTCAAGAGACATTATGAAGAGAATATTGAAAAGAAGACAGAGTACTATAAGAAAATGACGGGGGAATAGATATGGATATACGTGCTATTGTATGTGATGTCGATGGAACATTACTAACTAGTAAACAGGTTGTAGATGAAAGAACTGTTTCATCTATTAAGAAAGCAAGAAGTAAAGGAATATTATTTGGAATATGTACAGGTAGAGATGCAGATAGTGTAAGAAATCATATAAAATCATGGGGTATTGAAGGATGTATTGATTTTGTAGTGGGTTCTGGAGGTTCTGAGATTGATGATTATATTCTTAATATATATCAAGAGAATCATACTTTAAGTCCTGAATTAATTAAAGAAATCATAAATCATTACAAAGATATGGATTGTAACTTTACAATCTGTCATGAGGGTATTCTATATGCACCTAAGGATGACGACTATATTAGAGATATGGCTGAGGGTGATGGGATTGAATATAGAGTTGTTGATTTTGATACGTTCTTAACACGTCCTTATCGTAAATTAATGATTATTTGTGATCCAAGCTATATGCCACAGATTGTGGAACGTTCCAAATCATTTAAAAATAAAGAATATAAAGCGTCTGCCTTAGTGACTACTAGTTTCTTATATGAATATATGGATCCTCATGTGTCTAAGTCTAATGGTTTAAAAGAAGCTTTAGCTCTTCATAATATTTCTTTATCTCAATGTATGGCTTTTGGTGATGAAGATAATGATATAGATATGTTGAAAGAAGCAGGTATTGGTGTTGTGATGGAAAATGGTTCTATTCACGCGAAAGATGCAGCTGACTATATCACAAAAGATAGAGATTCTAATGGAATAGGATTGTTTATTGAAAAGTTTGTATAAGCTTTTTTATCATTTTTTGAGCGTTTTTTAAGAAAAATGATATAATGTGAGATGGTTAAGAAAGGAGTCAATAAAATGGCAAAAGTTGATATTATTTCTGGATTCTTAGGTGCTGGTAAAACAACACTTATTAAAAAATTATTAAATGAATCTTTAAAAGATGAAAAGTTAGTACTCATTGAAAATGAGTTTGGTGAAATTGGAATTGATGGTGGTTTTATGCGTGATGCAGGTATTACTGTCAATGAATTGAGTCAGGGTTGTATTTGTTGTTCACTTGCAGGTGATTTTGAAACAGCTTTAAAGGAAGTTGTAGATACATATCATCCTGATCGTATTATTATTGAACCAACAGGTGTTGGTAAGTTATCTGATATTATTGCGGCTGTGCAGAAGGTACATGGTGCTGATTTAACACTTGATCGTTTCTTTACTGTAGTAGATGCAAAGAAATGTAAGATGTATCATAAGAACTTTGGTGAGTTCTTTAATAACCAAATTGGTGCAGCAAGCTGTGTAATCTTAAGCCGTTCACAGGATGTGTCTGAAGAAAAGATTGCGGAATGTTTAGATATTATTAGAGAATTAAATCCTCATGCACCAGTTGTTACTACTCCATGGGATCAGATTACAGGTGAAATGATTCTTGAAGCAAGTAATCATAAGGATGCTTTAGAAAAGGCATTGATTGCGGCTGAAAAGGAACATCAGGAAAGTGTTCATGGACATCATCATGAACATCATCATCACCATGATCATGACCATGAATGTGAATGTGGTCATCATCACGATCATGAACATCATCACCATGATGGAGACAGCACATTATACTATGATGAAGAAGATATGCATGATGCAGATGAAGTATTCAATAGTATTGGTATTGAAACAGCCCATCCATTTACTAAAGAAGAACTTGATGATAAGTTAAAGACTTTAAGTACTGATGAATCTTTAGGTCATATTCTTCGTTCTAAGGGTATTGTGAAGGGTACTGATGGTAAGTGGTTTGAGTTTGACTTTGTAAGTGGTGATTATGAAATCCGTGAATGTACACCAGATGTTGGTGGAAGAATGTGTGTGATTGGTGAAAAGCTTGATGCACATAAAATCTATGATTTAATGAAAGGTTAATGTATGGATAATTTAGAAACAAGAATTTATCTATTTACTGGCTTTTTAGAAAGTGGTAAAACAACATTTATCAACGATACTATTATTAATACTGACTTCTGTGATTATGAGACATCTGTGCTTATTGTGACAGAAGAAGGTGAAGTAGAATATAATGAAGCAGCGATTAAGGAACATAACTGTGAAATCGTTTATGTAGAGAATGAGGAAGACTTGACTGCCGACTTCTTTAAGGATTTAAAGGAGAAATATCGTCCTACACAGGTTCTTGTAGAATTTAATGGTATGTGGAATGTAGATCAATTTGTAGAATCACCATTCCCTGAAAACTGGGATGTTGTACAGATTCTAACTACTATCAATGCCTCTACTTTCCAGCTTTATGTGAATAACATGCGTGCACTCTTATTCCAACATTGTGCTAAGAGTGACTTAGTCATCTTTAACCGTATTGAAGATGGTATGAAGAAGTCTACTTTAAGAAACAACATCAAGGCAATGAATCCTGTATGTCAGATCATCTATGAAAATAAAGATGGTTCTGTAAATACTATGCAGGATGATGAATTACCATATGATTATACACAGGATCATTTAGAAGTTGCTGATCATGATTTTGGTATCTTCTGTTATGATGCGATGGAACATCCAGAACGTTATGATCAAAAGACAATCAAGATCAAAGGTAAATTCATAGGTCGTGATAAAGTGATTCCTAATGGTTTTATTCTTGGTCGTTATGCAATGGTATGCTGTGAACAGGATACTTCATTAATTGGTATGCTTTGTGTAAGTGAATATGCGTCTAAATTCATACCTAATGAATGGCTTCTATTAGAAGGTCATACACATGTTGAATATGATCCATCTATGAATGCGAATATCTGTGTTCTTGATGTAGATCATATTGAAGGGGCTAAACCTTTAGATAACGAATATGTCACATTTGATTAATCCAGGATAATTTTCCTGGATTTTTTTCGTATTATAAAACTAGATATTACGTATAGTAAATAGTACTACTTCACACATTCCATGTATTTAACTAAAGTCATTAATTCTATTCCCAAAAGACCATAAAAATCATTTAAATGCGTCATAAAAAATCAATCACGTAAGCCTCTAAATTAGAGAGCGTCCTAACATAATTTATTATGCACTATTGTTTTAGGAATGTATTTTTTAGAACTATGTAATAGTTCTTTAGGAGCAGCTCATAAACCATGTTGTTTTCAAATGATTTTTAGCGGTAATAGAAAAGGTGTCTGCCATTTTATAGCAAACACCCTTTCTTAATGACACGAAGGTATTAGTTTTCTTTATCTTAATACCATTGCCTATTTTACTTAAGGAAGCATATCATGAGTATCATTGTGATATTTTTACTGCGTAATATTATCATCTAAAGCAGCATTTTACTTAAAAAGAGCGATTTCATTTAATACATAAGTTAAATTCTAGAATTACTTATGCTTATTTAAGATTAAAAAACCAAATATGATAATAAGCGCAATAATAACAATGCAACAAGCAAGAATATAATCAAGGACAATAACATGATTAAGTTCTGGTTGAGCCAAATAAGTATTACTAAGCAATGAATTAATAATAAAAACCATTAGATAAGATAAAAGAATTGAGACAATAATTTTGATAATCATTTTATTTTTCATTGTACTATTTCCTCCCGTTAAAAATATTTAGTACCGATAATTTTATTATAATATATTAATATAGAAAATTATAGACTTTTTATACTATAGTTATTAATGTAAAATGTAAGTAAGAAAATAGATTTAAAAAGAATGGAGGGAATTTTATGAAAGCTAAATCTATTAAAATCTTATTATCATTATTTGTGTGCATGTTTGTAATTCCAATGTCCCCAGTTTCAGCATTAGAAGATGAAGATTTATTAAATACTGTAGCAGTAAAGGAACAACATTATGAAACAAGTGAATATGGTGCCATTGTAAATTCTTTAGAAAAATCATATTCAAAAGGTGCAAGAATCAATTCGCCGGAAGTAACTAAAATACTAGAGAAAAGAAAAGAATATCATGATTATATTTATAAATTATGAATAACTTTCTGTTAACGAGTTAGCTGAAATGACATTTAATGATGAACAAATATATGCAATAAAAAATTTTGATGGAAGTGATGAAATGGCTACTCGTGCATCAGCTACTGTATCTGCTACCTTAAAATTAAAAAAATTTAATTACACTGCTTCAGATAATAGAACACATGCATCAGCAACATTTAGTGGCAGTTGGACAGGGACACCATTATTTAAACAGCAAGATACTATCGGAATTGGTATGATAGGTTCTTTATCCAGATTTGTTAAAAAAAGTTCTTCAAATGCGATTACACAGTATGATGGTTCTGTAGTGCGTAATACTTATGGAGAATACAATTCATCAGCAGGTCAAACCTACAAATTCGGAATATGTGATGCGAACGCAAGAATTTTTAAAAGATTCACTATGACATATACCGCTGATGCTGATGGCAAAAATACTCTAATGGATTATGGAGCAGCCTATGTTCATTTTTATGACAGATTTAATGTTTCAGGTTTAAGTATTGGTGTAAGTGGTTCTGGCGCAAATATTGGTATAAGTTTTAATATTACTAAAAATGGCGATTTTGAATGGAAAAAAGTATATCCTCAAAGATCTTATATCTAATTATATACAGATATTAAGACTGACTTTTTGTCAGTCTCAGATTGTTGACAAACTCGACTTTTTGCTTTAGTTTGTGTCGAACAAATAGTGTATATTATATCACCTTATGATACAAACATTAGATCCTATGGCTTAGTGATTATTGGACTGATTATTATCTTTGGTCTTCTAATCCTTAAAAAACTGGATGACCTAAAACACAAATAATATTCTTAAGAAAGGGGAGCTTTCCCCTTTTTTATTGATTTAATGCGTATTTTTTCGTATAATATCCAAGGTTATCGAGGTAATAAAATGAAAAATTTTTGGTATGAATGTAAACACGTATGTAAACAGACAGGCGCAAGATATGGGATTCTTCATACACCACATGGTGATGTAGAAACACCTATGTTCATGCCTGTAGGAACACTGGCAACAGTAAAAGGTATTTCTCCTGAACAGCTTAAAGAAATGGGCTCTCAGGTTGTACTTGCGAATACTTATCATTTATGGTTAAGACCAGGAAGTGATATTGTAAGAGATGCAGGAGGGCTTCATCAGTTCATGAACTATGATGGGCCTATTCTTACAGACTCTGGAGGATTCCAGGTATTCTCATTAGGTAAGACACGTAAGATTGAAGAAGAGGGTGTTACCTTCAAGAGTATTGTGGATGGTTCTAAGTTATTCTTATCTCCTGAAAAGTCTATCGCAATTCAGGAAGATCTAGGGGCTGATATTATTATGAGTTTTGATGAATGTGCACCTTATCCATGTACTCATGATTATATGAAGAACTCTGTAGAAAGAACATTAAGATGGGCTAAGAGAGGTCAGGACGCGCATAAGAGAGAAGACCAGGCTTTATTTGGTATTGTCCAGGGTGGTGAGTTTGCGGATTTACGTGAACTAAGTGCTAAGACTTTAGTTGATATGGATTTCCCTGGTTATTCTATTGGTGGTACTTCTGTAGGCGAACCTAAACCAATCATGTATAAAATGATTGAAGATAGTGTTAAGTGGTTACCTGAAGATAAGCCTAGATATTTAATGGGTGTAGGTAATCCTATTGATTTAATTGAAGGTGCTATGAGAGGTATTGATATGTTTGACTGTGTACTTCCTACACGTGTCGCAAGACATGGTGCACTTATGACACATCACGGACGTATGAATATCAATAATGAAAAGTACAAACGTGACTTTACTCCTATTGATGATAAGTGTCATTGTTATGCATGTAGAAATTATACAAGAGCTTATTTAAGACATCTTCACAAGTGTGATGAAATCTTTGGTAAGTCTTTATTATCTATTCACAATGTTGCATTCTTATTAGATCTTGCAGCAGATATTAGAAAAGCAATTCAAGAAGACCGTTTAGCTGATTTTAAGGAAGAATTCTTAGATCAGTATGGTCGTGATGTTTATGAAAGGGCGTTTTAGTTTTATGGATATTGAATTATTTGATTATGATCTTCCAGAAGAATTAATTGCACAGACACCATTAAAGAAACGTGATACTTCACGTTTAATGGTTCTAGATAAAGAAACAGGAGATGTTGAACATAAACATTTCTATGATATTCTCGATTATCTAAAGCCTGGTGATGTGCTTGTAAGAAATAATACAAAGGTTATTCCAGCACGTCTTTATGGTCTTAAGGAAGAAACTGGTGGACATGTAGAAGTTCTTTTATTAAAAGATCTTCATGATGATTTATGGGAATGTTTAGTAGGTAATGCGAAGATTGTAAAGCTTGGTACTGTGATCACTTTTGGTGATGGGCGTTTAAAGGCTCAATGTACTGAAATCAGAGAAGAAGGTATTCGTATCTTCAAGATGATTTATGATGGAATTTTCTATGAAATTCTTGATCAGTTAGGTATTATGCCTTTACCACCATATATTAAAGAAAAGTTAAATGACCCTGATCGTTATCAGACAGTCTATGCAAAGGTAGAAGGTAGTGCAGCTGCCCCTACTGCAGGCTTACATTTTACTGAAGAATTACTTCAGAAAGTAAGAGAAAAAGGGGTTGAAATCCTAGATGTGACTTTACATGTTGGTTTAGGTACATTTAGACCTGTTAAGGTAGAAAATGTATTAGAACATCATATGCATAGTGAATATTATGAAATCAGTGAAGAAGTAGCTGAAAAATTAAATCAGGCTAAAAAAGAAGGTAGACGTATTATTGCGGTGGGTACTACTTCTTGTCGTACACTAGAAGCCAACCATTCTAAATATGGATGTTTCAAAGCAACTCATGAAAATACCAATATCTTTATTTATCCTGGTTATACATTTACTGGTATTGATGCATTGATCACAAACTTCCATCTTCCTAAGTCTACATTAGTGATGCTTGTAAGTGCTCTTGCAGGTAGAGAACATATCTTAAATGCCTATAAGATTGCAGTAAATGAGAAGTATCGTTTCTTCTCATTTGGTGATGCAATGTTTATTCACTAATGAAACAGAATTATCGCTTAGTGATGTTGGAGACTCTTAAACATTTAGAAGGACGTCCAAAGTTATTGCTTCATGCATGCTGTGGTCCTTGTTCTTCTAATGTAATTAAGGAGTTATGTCAGTACTTTGATATTACTATTTATTATACAAATAGTAATATCTACCCTGCTGATGAGTATCATCGTCGTGAATCTGAATTAGAAAGATTTGTGAAAGAGTTCAATGAGTTAGAGAACCAGAATGTACAAGTGGTAGAAGATACCTATGATCCTGAAGAATATTTGACGCATATTGCGCCATATAAGGATACTGGGGAAAAGGGCTACCGCTGTTATGTGTGTTATAAAGTAAGAATGGAGAAAGCAAGAGATTATGCTAGAATGCATGGTTTTGATTATTGGACAACTGTGTTGTCTGTTTCTCCTCATAAGAATAGCCAATGGATCAATGAGATTGGTGATGATTTAGATCTAGAAACACCAAAATTCCTTCATAGTGATTTTAAGAAGGATAATGGTTATTTAAAATCAACACGTATGAGTGATGAATATCATATGTATAGACAAAATTACTGTGGCTGTGTTTATAGCTATCAGGAGATGCTTGAAAGAGAAAAAACAGACCTCTAATGAGATCTGTTTTTTAAGTTATCTAAGAATAGTTTAATCTTCTCGGTCGCTATTTTTAATTCTTCTAATGAGTATGCATAAGAGACACGGATAAATCCTTCTCCTGCATCACCAAAGGCATTACCTGGTACACAGGCTACCTTCTGATCATTTAATAATTGTTCACAGAATTCTTCAGATGTAAGTCCTGTAGAACGGATACATGGGAATACATAGAAAGCTCCCATTGGGTTAAATGTATGAAGTCCCATATCATTAAATGTTTTTACAAGGAAGTTTCTACGTGAGAGATAAGAAGCTCTCATTTCTTCTACTTCTTTGTCACAATGTCTAAGTCCATCTAATGCACCATATTGTGCACCAGTAGGTGCTGACATGATAATATACTGATGAATCTTACACATTGCCTTAGAGAGTACTGGGTTTGCAAGGACATAACCAAGTCTCCATCCAGTCATAGCATAAGCCTTAGAGAAACCATTGATGACAACAATCTGATCTCTGATTTCTGGGAATGAAGCTAATGTGCAGAATGGTTCTTCATAACTTAATTCTGCATAGATTTCATCTGATATAACGATAATACCTGATTCTTTAATAATAGGTACTAGTTTTTCATAGTCTTCTCTTGTCATTGCCCCACCAGTTGGGTTTGAAGGGAAATTGATCAACATAACCTTTGTCTTTGGTGTAATAGCTGCTTTAAGCTTTTCAGGTGTTAACTTGAATTCATCTTTTTCTTCTAGATGAATTCTTACAGGTACTCCTCCTGAAAGAATAACACTTGGTTCATAAGCAACATATCCTGGGTCTAAGATAATCATTTCATCACCTGGATTCATTAAGGCTCTTACTGCGATATCGATACCTTCTGAACCACCTACAGTCACAATGATTTCCTTTTCAGGATCATAATGTACACCAAAACGACGATAATAATAATTACTAATTTCCTGACGTAATTCTAATAAACCTCTATTGGCTGTATAGAAAGTACGTCCTTTTTCAATTGAATAGATTGCAGCTTCTCTAATCTTCCAAGGTGTCGCAAAATCAGGTTCCCCTACACCTAATGAAATAACACCTTCCATCTGGTTCGCAAGATCAAAGAACTTACGAATACCACTTGGTTTAATAGTTTGTGCTGCAGTACTTAATTTCTTCTCATAATCCATTTTATGGAGTCACCACCAGTCGCGTATTTTTACCATCTTCATCATCTACTAGGACATGTCCATCTGTCTTATATGGCTTTAACACAAATGTTGTTTTTGTTCCTGTAACACCAGGAATACATGCCAATTTAGATGCAACAAAGTGCGCGACTTCCTGCATAGTACGACCCTTTACAATGCACATAAAATCATAATCACCAGATAATAAATACATTGTTTCAATTTCTTCGTACTTATAAATGTGTGATGCAATACGATCATAACCATATTCTCTTTCAGGAATAGCATTAATCTCAATCATCGCAGTCACAAGTTCAGTATTTGTCTTGTCCCAGTTGACAATAGTATGGTAACCACAAATAATCTTCTCTTTTTCTAGTCTATTTAATCTTTCTACAATGCTGTCTTTAGATTCTGCTAGCGCGGCGGCTAGGTCAGAAACCTTATATCTTGCATTTTTCTGTAATAATTGAATTAAAAGACCATCACTCATAGATAAAAGTTCCTTATTATCCAACCTTTTGTCCTCCTTTGACTATTTTACAATTATTTTATAATATTGAAACTCATTAGTAAATAGAGAATAATTGTGATAAAATATTTTCATATGGAGGTGTTCTATGAAAACGTTTTATGTTGCAAGCTACGGTAAAGGTGACGATAAAGGAATCTATATCGTTTCTTTTAATGAAGAAACATTGGAATTAAAAAAAATACAACAGATATTAACTCAGGATTTTCCATCATATCTGATTGCGAAGAATAAAGAACTTTATGTATCTTATAAGAATGCGAGATCTAATAATGAAGGTGGAGGATTAGGAAGTTTTAGTATTCATAAGAATGAATTGATTCTTAATAACAATTATTCTTCTTCTGGTAGAAGTTATACACATTTATGTATTTCTGATGATAATAAGTATATCTTTGCTGCAAACTATCATGTTGGTGCAACAGCTGCTTATAAGCTAGAAAATTATCGTATTGATCATAAGATTGGGGCTGTGAGACATACTGGTATGGGTCCTGATTTATTAAAGAGACAGACTGCACCTCATGTACATAATGTTGGTTTTACACCTGACAGACGTTTCTTATATGCTGTAGATTTAGGTGCTGATAAGATTGTGATGTACAATTATAAAGATGGTGTTCTTAAAGAGAATACAGATTATACAGTAAATGTTGTACCTGGTTCTGGTCCTAGACATTTGATTTTCTCACAAGATGGGCGTTATGGTTATCTCATTAATGAGATTGCGAATAAGATCATGGTCTTTAAGTATAATGAGGGTCGTATGAGTTTAGTTCAGGCTATTCATTGTATTCCACGTCATTTCAAGGGATTTAATGCAGCTGCAGCCATTCATCTTACAAGAAGTGGAGAACATCTACTTGTATCTAATAGAGGTCATAATTCTATTGCGTTATATAGAGTCAATAAAGAGAATGGTAAGATTTCTTTACTTTATATGGTACATACAGGTAAAGAACCAAGAGACTTCAATATTATTGATGATAAGTATGTTATTGTAGGGGCTCAGGAAGATAATAAGTTACAAGTTCTAACTTTTGATGAAGAGAATGAAAAGCTACTGATGACAGATTCTGAATTGGAAATTCCTGCACCTGTATGCGTATGTGTTGAAGATTGAGCTTAGCTCAATCTTTTTTTGTACTTAAAATTCTTTATCGATCTTATTCAAGATCAAGATTCCAAATAGGATGATCAGGAAAATAGTGAAAACTTCTACTTCTTTGTCACAACAGCATATCCATTTTGTCACAAAACCAGTTAATGGTAAACCTACATAGATTGCAACAAAAAATGATGCAACAACTTCTCACATTATAATAAGTGCTTTCTTCATAGTTCCTACTTTCAATATACCTGAATATATCTTTCATTTTAACTATATATAACTCATCAAAAAAACAATATGATATACATAATTGATTCAATATTAAGTAATTTAAAAGTTTCTTGAGAATAAATATATAGGAGGTTCCCTATGGAAGAATTGATGAGAAATTTATATTTATTCTTAAGAGAAGCAGAGAGAGGTGATGTATTAAGAATACATGTAACTGAGACAAATGAATGTTATGAATTCACTTATGATGAAGTCATGGACATTGTATTCCATAATAGAATTCCAGAAAGGCTTAAAAAAGAAGTAGGTCCTACTAATTAGGATCTACTTCTTTACTTTTATGGTGATGATGACTTCATCATCTGTTTCATCGATATTTTCTTCTACATCAGTTCCAGCATCAGTGACCATCTTCACTGCCTGATTGATTGTATTGAGGGCGATTTTAACACTTTTAGAGAATGTACGTACACGTGGTTTTTCTTTTTTAGGTGCTAATAGTTTCGCAATTCTTTTTTCTGTTTCATCGACAGTCAAGTTATGTTCAAGAATCTCCTTCAACATATTATTTTGTTGTGCTGTATCTTCTAGTTTTAATAAAGCACGGGCATGTCTTTCAGAGATTTCTTTTTTCTTAACTGATTCCTGTACTGTCATAGGAAGTTTTAAGAGTCTAAGTTTATTGGCTACTGTAGACTGTTTTTTACCTACTTTTTCAGCTAACTGAGCTTGTGTTAAACCCTGTGTATCTAGAATCTGCTGGTAAGCTAAGGCTTCTTCTATTGCTGAAAGATTTTCTCTTTGAATATTTTCTACTAATGCCGCGTTAGCTGTCTGATTGTCATCGAGTTCCTGAATGATACATGGCACTTCTGTAATACCTGCTAGTTTACAAGCACGGTATCTTCTTTCTCCTACAACAATCTGATATTTACCTTCATATTCTCTGACTACAATAGGCTGTAAAAGACCATTCTGCATAATAGATTCAGCGAGTTCCTGGATCTTCTCATCTTCAAAATGAGTTCTTGGCTGTTCCTTATTCGCAACAATATCATTGATATCTAAGAAACAATAAGCATCTTTAATAACGTTCTTTTTCTTTCTATAAAGGCTTCTTCTTAATTTGTCCATAGTTTCTTGGGTACTTTGCAGGTGTTGATTTCACTTTCTTGATCACGATGTTATGACGATGATCATTCTGATCACTTAAAGTAAAAGTAAAATCATCCATCACTTCTCCTCCAAGTACCTTTATGCCTCCCTTCGCTTCTTTTAATTCTTCAGGGGCTTTGAGTCCTTTTAATGAAAGGAAATAACCATCTTTCTTCACTAATGGGAGACAAAGTTCATCTAAGATATTTAATCTTGCAACTGCACGTGCCATGACAATATCAAATGATTCACGATGATCTTTACAGAAATCTTCAGCACGTGATGCAACTGCTTGAATATGATCTAATTCTAATTCTTTAAATAAATGATTCAAGAATGTAATTCTCTTATTCAAAGAATCTACAATAGTGACATTTAATTCTGGATAAACGATTTTAAGTGGAACTGAAGGGAATCCAGCACCTGCACCTACATCACAGATTGTTTGATTAGAGAATGGGAAATCAAACGCAATTGTAAGAGAATCATAGAAGTGTTTTAAATAAACACCTTCACGATCTGTAATAGCGGTTAAGTTCATCTTCTCATTCCATTCTACAAGTATTTCATAATACTTTTCAAACTGTTCAATCTGTTTCTCTGAAAGCACAATGCCTTTTTCTTCTAAGCTCACAATAAATTCTTGTTGTGTCATATTAATCTCCGTATTGTGTTTTTAAGTGAATAAGTAAAACAGAAATATCTGCAGGATTAATACCAGAAATACGTGTTGCCTGACCAATAGTTACAGGTCTGACCTTCTTTAGTTTCTGTCTTGCTTCTAATGATAAGTTTAATACATCATCATAGTCTAAGTCAGCAGGAATCTGCTTTTCTTCCATATTCTTTACTTTTTCTACTTGTCTTAATGTTTTTTCAATATATCCCTTATATTTAATAAGAATAGTAACTCTTCTCATTTCTTCTTCAGTTAAATCAACATGTTCAATATAAGGTAATAAGTCTTCATAGACTAATTCTGGTCTTTGAAGAATGGCACGGGCAGTTACACCTTCTTTTAAACGTGTTGAACCCTTCTCTTCTAAGAGGTCATTGATTTCACTCTTAGGTGAGAAATGAATGGTATCTAGACGTTCTATTTCAGCATGGATACGATTCATTTTATCTAGATAAAGTGAATAGACTTCATCATTTACAAGACCTGCATCATGGCCATATTTTCTTAATCTTTCATCCGCATTATCATGTCTTAATAATAATCTATATTCAGCACGACTTGTTAACATACGATATGGTTCTTTAGTACCTTTAGTCACTAAGTCATCAATCAATACACCAATATAAGCTTCATCACGTTTCAAGATTAAAGGTTTATCACCTTTTACTTTCTTAGAGGCATTAATACCTGCAATAAGTCCCTGTCCTGCTGCTTCTTCATAACCTGAAGTCCCATTGATCTGACCTGCAGTAAAGAGATTCTTTAAGACCTTTGTTTCTAGACTAGGCCATAACTGTAATGGATCAATCGCATCATATTCAATCGCATAGGCATATTTTAAAATAGTACAGTTTTCAAGACCTGGTAATGAATGCACCATTTTTTCCTGAATATCATGAGGCATAGATGTAGAGAATCCCTGTACATAAATGGTATTCATTTCCTTAGATTCTGGTTCTAAGAAGATCTGATGTCTTTCCTTATCTGCAAACTTAACAACCTTATCTTCAATAGAAGGGCAGTAACGTGGTCCAATACCTTTAATAAGCCCTGAGAACATCGCACACTTATCTAGATTATCTCTAATCAGCTTATGTGTTTCTTCTGTTGTATATGTTAAGTAACATACAGTCTGATCTTCTACTGGTGTGAAATGGGTTGTTTCATATGAGAATGAAAGTTTCGCATCTGTACCAGGCTGTACTGTTGTTTTTGAATAATCAATAGAATTAATTTCTACACGAGGTGGTGTACCTGTCTTCAATCTCTGGATTCTAAATCCATAATCCTTTAACTTACTTGATAAATATAAGCTTTCCTTCTGTTTGTCTGGTCCACTAGGAGTCTTAGAATGACCAACAAGGATTTCAGCCTTTAAATAAGTTCCTGTAGTAAGAATTGTCGTATGAGATTCATAACGTGTCCCATCTGCAAGAATAACACCCTTACACTCATCACCTTCTACAATCAAATCCTCTACCATGGCTTCTACAATATCAAGATTTTCCTGTTCCTTTAATACTTTCTGCATATAGCGTGGATAAGCTTTCTTATCTGCCTGTGCACGAAGAGACTGAACACCTGGACCTTTCGCAGTATTCAACATCTTCATCTGAAGGTAAGTCGCATCTGTAGTTTTACCCATCTGTCCCCCAAGTGCATCTATTTCTCTTACAATAATGCCCTTTGCAGGTCCTCCGATGGATGTATTACAAGGCATGCTTCCTGCATTAGAGAAGTTGCTTGTAATAAGTAATGTTTTATTTCCTGTTCTTGCACCAGCAAGACATGCTTCAATACCTGCATGGCCAGCACCTACAACTATAATATCGTACACTATAAACGACCTTCCTTTCTTATTTAATACGTGTCTATATTAACACATCAATTCGCGTTTGTCATTATACCACAAATGCATTATTATGGTGTAAAATTCAATCAAAAATGTTGGTGGTATGATATAATAAAAACGGTGATGAACGATGAAAGAAAGAGATATTTTAAAGATCTATAATAATTATTGTGTCATTGGGATGAGTCCTGATCCTAAAAAGTACAGTTATCAAATTTATCAGTGCTTAAAGAGTGCAGGGAAACATGTGTATGGTATATCTCCTAAGTATGACACAATAGACAATGACAAGATGTATACATCTCTGATGGATATAGAGTATCCTGTAGATGTTGTTGTTTTTGTCGTTAATAAGACAATTGGTATGACTTATATAAGAGAGATGAGAGAACTTGGTATTAAGTATGCCTGGATGCAGCCAGGCACTTACGATGAAGATTTACTTCATGCTTTTCATGATCAGGGAATAGAAACAATCGAGAATTGTGTATTACAGGTCATGAATAGTTAAATCAAATATAGATTCATGTAATGGGAAGGTGATATCGACTTGGATATCATCTTTTTTAGTCTCTTTAAGATCTACTGTACCTAATGTTTCCTTTCTATCTGAGATGACTTGATAGCCAAGATCATATTGTTGGGATAGAGAAAAACCAATAGAACTCATGATTACAGGATCACCCTGTAATTGAATCATTTTGTCTGTCTGTAATCTAAAGAAGTTCTGATAAGGAATCTGATCTATGCCAGTTTCCAATGCCTGTTCAACAGCCATAAAGAAATAAGAAGAGAACTTCCCATAAGGGAATCCTACAACATAAGGTGTGCCATACTTCTCTTTTAATAATTCTGCAATCTTTAATCCTTTCACTGATACTACAATATTCACATCTGCATAACCGGCCATATCAAGGGATGTATCATGATATAAGAACGTTGTAAGTACATTGTATTTCTGTTCAGTAAAGTAATCCTTTAATATTTCATAGACTTCTTCATCAAATAAATCTGGTGTTAAGCCTAATAGATTAATAGAAGTCACAGGCATCTGTAAGTTATATGAGATATCTGGTAGTTCTTCTACTAATGTGCATAATTCTTCTTCTGTATAATTCATATATGTACCTCATTTTTTATTCATTATATCATATTTTTTAGTTTGCACGAACTAACCCTAAGAGTATAATATGGTTAGATAACACTAACATAGGAGGAGATGTTATGAACTTTTTAGAGATCAAAAATTTAAAGAAATCTTTTGGACAGGGAGAGAGTCATATAGATGTATTAAAAGGGATTGATATGACTATTAATCAAAGGGAATTCTGCGTATTACTTGGTCCTTCAGGTTCTGGTAAATCTACACTACTTAATATTATTGGGGGTATTGATAGTTTAGATGAGGGAGAACTTATTATTAATAAACATCGTTTAAAGACAATGAAAGAGAAGGAATTAAGTCAATATAGACGTGATCATTTAGGTTATATATTCCAGATGTATAATTTAATTCCTAACTTAACAGTGAGAGAGAATATTGAAGTAGGTGCTTATTTAAGTAAGAAGCCTTTGGATATTGATGATTTATTACATACACTTGGTTTATATGAACATCAGAACAAATTACCTAATCAATTATCTGGTGGACAACAACAGCGTACTGCGATTGGACGTGCAGTTATAAAGAATCCAGATATTCTTCTTTGTGATGAACCGACTGGTGCGCTAGATTATCGTACATCACAGGATATATTACAGTTAATCTGTGATATTAATGAGAAATTTGGAAATACAATCATCATGGTGACACACAATGAAGCTATAAAATATATTGCGAATCATATCTTTGTATTACATGATGGAAGAATTAAAGAAGACTATATCAATACAGATCGCAAACGAGTCAATGAGGTGGATTGGTAATATGAAGAATCCATTAAATAAACGTTTTATACGTGAATTAAAAGAAGATTGGAGTAAGTATCTTGTCATCTTCTTATTGATGACAGGTATGATTGGTCTTGTATCTGGTTTTATTGTGGCGGATGAGAGTATGATCAAAGCTTATAATGAAAGTTTTGAGAAGTATACGATTGAAGATGGTCACTTTAATGTAGACAAAAAACTAAATAATCAGTCTTTGATTAATATTTCTAAAGCCGGTGTACATCTCTATGATCATTCTTATGTAGAAGAAACATTGATCAATGGAAATAAATTACGTATCTTTGCGACACCTCAAAGTGTAAATAAAGTATGTGTGATGAAAGGAAGACTTCCTCAAAATGATAAAGAAATTGCGATAGATCGCATGTATGCCGTCAATAACAAGTTATCTATCGGGGATACGATTAAAAGTAAAAATCATTCATTAAAGATCTGTGGTTTAGTGGCTTTACCTGATTATTCTGCATTATTTGAGAATAATAGTGATACGATGTTTGATGCCATCAAATTTGGTGTGGCTGTTGTGCAACCTTCTTTATTTAATCAATGGGATACAGCACATATGACTTATAGCTATTCATGGCTTTATACAAATAAACCAAAGAATGAAGAAAAGAAATCTGAATCATTCTTAAAGTTATTGAATAAAGAAGTACATCTAGAAGAATATATTCCTCAATATGAGAATCAGGCCATTCATTTTACTGGTGATGATATGGGTAGTGATGGCGTGATGGTCAGACTTCTCTTATATATCATGATTGTGATTATCGCATTTGTATTTGCGGTGACTATGACCAATACAATCCAGAAAGAATCTAATGTGATTGGGACATTACTGGCATCTGGTTATACAAAGAAAGAATTGATCAGTCATTATATGACACTTCCTATTATTGTGACACTTATGAGTGCCTTGATAGGTAATATTCTAGGTTATACCTATTTTAGAGTAACTATGGCGAATTTATATTATGCCAGTTATAGTTTAACGACTTATCAAACAGTATGGAGTACAAGTGCTTTTATTCAGACAACAATTATACCTGTCATACTCATGTTTATTATTAATCTCTTTATATTAAATAGACAGTTTTCTTTATCTCCTCTTAAGTTCTTAAGAAGAGATTTAAAGAGACATAAACAGTCCCATGTCATGCCTTTGTCCACACGTATTCCTTTTATTACACGTTTTAGAACACGTATTATTCTTCAAAATAAAGCTCATTATATTGTGATGTTTATCGGTTTAATGTTTGCGAATATGATTTTGTTATTTGGACTTGCAATGCCAGATATTATTAATTCATATGGAACCAATATTAAACAGAATATGTTTGCGGATTATCAATATATTCTTAAAGTACCAGCAAGCTTGCAGTCTAGTGAAAAGAGCTTTTCTAATATGATAGAAGCTTATACTTTCACAAAGGGAATAGAAACAGAAGAAAAGACAGCTGAGAAATTTAGTGCTTATAACTTAAAGATGGAAGACAATACCTTAGATACTGTAACTGTATATGGTGTAAAGAAGAATAGTCGTTATATTTCTATTAATGATGGTGTTTATGTATCAAGTGCTTATGCAGATAAATATCAGATTCATAAAGGTGATATCATTCACTTAAAGACAGAGTATACAAATAAGAAGTATACATTAAAGGTCAGTGGTGAATATAACTATCCAGGTGCGATTGCGATATTCATGAATCAGAAAAAAATGAATCAGTTATTTGATTTAGATGATGATTATTTTTCAGGTTATTTCTCAAAGAATCCTATTACCGATATGAATGAAAAGTATATAGGTACAACTATTGATTATGATTCACTAAGTAAAGTATCTCGACAATTGAATGTATCAATGGGAGGTATGGCTTATTTACTTTGTGGAATGGCTGTCATCATGTTTATTGTGCTTATTTATCTTCTTACAAAAACAATCATTGAAAAGAATGCGCAGTCTATTTCTATGACTAAGATTCTTGGTTATACCAATCATGAAGTAAGTTCTATTTATATTGTGTCGACATCTATTATTGTATCTCTGTTTATTCTTATCACTGTGCCATTAGATTATGCGATATTAAAGCCAATATTTGAGGCAATGATGAAGAAAGAGATGGCTGGATGGATGCCTTTAAATGTGAGTGCACTTACTTTCTTAAAAACAATTATTATTGGTTTTATCAGCTATTTTATAGTGATGTTGATTGAGTATAGAAAGATTAAAAAGATCCCAATGCAGGATGCATTGAAGAATATAGAGTAGGAGACACTAATATGAATAAGAAGTTAATAGCGATACTATGTTGTATCATGCTTGCAGGATGTACAACACAAACAAAGAAAAAAGAAACAAAGACAATTGTAGATGAAACACCTGTTGTACTTACAACTAATGGACATGATGTAAAAGAAGCAGTGAATAAGAGTGAAACAATTACTGTAAAGACAAATACACTCGGAGAGATAAAAAGCACAAAAGCGGAAGTGACTATTCCTTCTATAAGTGAAGGTGATCTTATTAAAGATACAACTGTATTAAAAAATATCAGCAATAAGGGTGATGAGAATATTACTTTAAATAATCATTCATTGTTGATAGAGAATAACAAGAATAATATTCAATATACAGGTACTTTAGATACATCTCTTCCTGTTGGTGTAGATGTCACTTATTATTTGGATGGACAGAAAGTGACAGATATCAATGGTAAAACAGGGACATTAAAAGCTGTATTTAAGTATAAGAATAGTACTGAAACACCTTTTGTGGCGACTACTATTATGCTTCTTCCTCAAGAAACAGTGAGTGATATTGAAGTAAAGAATGGGAAGAGTATATTGATGGATGATTATCAAGCAATTGTTGGATTGGGATGTCCAGGTTATGCACCATTTAAGGATTCCATGGAAGTGACTATGAAGATCAAGAATTTCCAATGTGACTATATGAGTACTGTATTTACTGAGGGTATCTTTAAAGATTTAGACTTAAGTGAACTCACAAAGACAACGGATCAATTAAATCAATCATCACAGAAGTTAGTAGAAGGTTCAGCTCAATTATTGGCAGGATGTACAACGTATGGACAATACCTTAATACTTATATGTCTAGTGTATCTCGTGTAAGTGATGGAGCCAATGCATTATTAAAAGGCTCTAAACAATATGATGCTTCTACACAGGCACTTATTAAAAACTTAATATCTTCCATGAAGAATCCTACAGAATTGATTCAATCTAAGATTAATAGTATTAATCTTACAGATGAACAGCGTATTGCAGTGAATAAAGCAATCAGTGAAGGTGTTCAAGAAAGCTTAGCGCAGAATAAGAAGAGTCTAGAACAACTCTCACAATTGCTTTCTCAAAGTCCTGTATCAAAACAATTAGAGACATTATCTTCTAGCTTGTCAGAGTTGAGTCAGGCAGGAAATAAACTTTCTCAACAATACCAGACACTTATAACTGGCGCAAAAAGCTTATCTGAAGGAATGAGTCTATTTGATCAAGAAGGTATTCAAAAGATCACTGATATGACTACAATTAAGAAGTTAAAAGAAAAAGACCATTATAGTGGTCTATCAGGAAACAATATCACAAATACTAAATTCATCTTTGAGATGGATATCTAGAACCTTGCATTCGCAAGGTTCTTTTCATTTCTATCACCTTTAATTTAGTTTATATGATATATATTTTTCATCTTTGAAGAGTTACTGTATTTAAAGATTAGGAGTATGTTAAAATATAAACATGGAGGTGATATTCATGGATGATTTCTTAAGTGATATTTATACAATTATAT
Organism: uncultured Catenibacterium sp.; assembly: GCF_900540665.1. Taxonomy (GTDB): domain Bacteria; phylum Bacillota_I; class Bacilli_A; order Erysipelotrichales; family Coprobacillaceae; genus Catenibacterium. The sequence continues at coordinate 21,107 of NZ_UQGV01000009.1, forward strand.
TTGAAAAATGGATTCTACTACAGGAGATTCCTGATTATGAAGTTCATGAGAATGAGGATCATAGCGTTATTCATTATTATAATAAGCATGCAGACATTGAAATTGTCTTTAATCCAATGAATATCATAGAGTTTAAAGCAACTAATACACAATCTGGTGATACTGAATATTATCTACATTTCCAGATGAAAACATTGAATCATGCCATCAAGCTTTTTAAAGAATTAACACATTACATGAAACATATGGGAGAGGCTCCAACTATTAAGATTCTTCTTTGTTGTAGTGGTGGTTTAACAACCAGTTATTTTGCGATGAAGATGAATGAAGCTTCTAAGTTAATGAGTCTTCCTTTTGTGACAGAGGCAAGTGGTTATAATAATTTATACTATGTAGCACAGGATTATGATGTGGTTCTCTTAGCACCACAGATTTCTTATTTACATGCTAAAGCATGTGATATTCTTAAAGATAAGATTGTCTTAAATGTACCACCTGAAGTATTTGCAAAATATGATGTAAAAGCAATCTTTACACTTGTAAAAGAATCATTAGAGATGAAAAAGAACCAATCTGATCATAAGATTCCCTTACCTGTTATGTTAAATGTAGAGATTAAGCATAAGACATTAGCTCTTTCTTTATTCCGTAATAAACAGTCCGTACATATTGCTTATCGTGTCTATGATAAGAATCAAGAAATATTATTGGATAATGAAATTATCAAGCCTACTATCAATATCCAGGATATTTATGATGTTATTGATATTGCTCGTCTTCATTATCCTCGTATACGTTATATTGGTATCGCAACACCAGGTATTATTGATGATGGTTATGTTTCTTCTACAAGTCTTGAAGGATGGGAAACACCTGAGTGTTTAGAGGATGTATTAACCCAGCGTTATCATCTTCCTGTATGTATATGTAATGATGTGAATGCAGCGGCAGTCGGCTATTATTCTTCACAGGATCAAGTAAGTTCACTGGCTTTCTTATTCCAGCCAGTTTATGCTCTAAGTGGTGCTGGTATTATTGTAGATAATTGTCTTTTACATGGTATGCATAATCTTGTAGGAGAAGTACAATTCCTTCCACTTGATTTATCAACAGATAAGAAAACATTGAGTATGTCTCCTGAAGGTTGCATTGAGGTTGTATCACGTACTCTTGTTTCTATTATTAGTTTATTAAGTCCTGAGGAACTTGTTCTTTATTGTGACTTTATTCCTCATATACTTCCTCTATATGAAGAAATGGCTACTCTTATACCAAAAAAATATATTCCGCCTATTACCAAAGTAGATAACATGCAGGAATATATTCTTCTTGGGACTATGATATTAAGTACAACACAGAACTAAGAAAGTTCTATATAGTGTTCAATACGATAGTCTATATTCTTTTCATAGTCTCTATTAAAATAACATGCATATAAACAGTCTAATAAGAACTGTAATGAAGCTCTTGAAGAAAAAGATGCAATCTTTTCTTCTGAATCTTCATACGATGCAAAATAGAGATGATAATCAACAAGTTTAGATAATTCACTCTCTTTAGTAGAAGAAATAAGAACAGTTGTCACCTGGTTCTTATTCATCACACGAATGAAATCTTCTACATGAGGTGTTCTATTGGCATAGGAGATCACGATTGCGAGGTCTCCTTTTTTTAATGTTTCAGCCACCTTTGTTTGATAGAAGATCTGTTTTTCTACTATGACATCCTTACCTATTTCTAACATATTCTGTCTAAAACATTCGGCCATAAAATAATTACCTATAGAAGGAAATAATGCGATAACATTTGCATCATACATCTTCTGGACAATTTTACCAAATTCATCTAGATTCACTAGGTTTAATGTAGAATGAAGTGTCTGATCATAGAGATTCAACATTTTAGTCATGATTTCATGGTTTGTGTTATTGATCCTGAAAGGATAATTATAGTCTACTGAAACAAGTTCTTTCTGGTATCTTTCACGATCAAAATGAATATGGGATTTAAATGCCTGTAAACCTGAAAGTTCTAGTTTATCAATAATACGATAAATAGTAGAAACAGATACGTAGCTATTCTTAGAAATATCTGCAGCAGACATATTCATAATATCTTCTGAATGTTCTATAACATAATCTATAAGTGTTTTTTCACTTTCTGTAAGGGATAATTGTTCGAGCTTATCATAAATGTTCATAAAAAGCCTCCTGATAGACTACATTATACCCTATTTTAATTACTATTTCTTTAACTGGAATACTTTAAGTGCATTCTCTGTTGTCTGTTTTGCGACCTCTTCATAGCTTAATCCTTTTAGTTCAGCTATCTTCTGGGCAACAAAATAGACATTACCTGGTTCATTCTGTTTTCCTCTATAAGGTGCTGGTGTGAGATAAGGGTCATCTGTTTCTACAAGTAGATAGTTTAAATCTACGCCTTCAGCGACTCTTTTAGGAACCTTCGCATTCTTAAAAGTAACAGGACCTGCCAAAGAAATATAATAACCAATCTTAATGAATCTTAAAGCCATCTCATAACTTCCACTATAACAATGCATAATACCTTTTACACCTGACTTAGAAAGAATATCAAATGTATCTTCATAAGCATCTCTGGCATGAATAGTGACAGGTAAAGATAATCTCTTGGCTATTTCTAACTGTTTCTTAAAACAGTCAATCTGTTTTTCTTTAGACGCTTCATCCCAATAGTAATCTAATCCTATTTCACCTACAGCAACAACCTTAGGATCTTTCGCAAGTGCTTCTATTGCCTCTAAATCCTCATCTGTTGTCTCTTTACAATCATTAGGACTAATACCTACTGCAGCATAAATAAAGTCATACTCATGCGCTATCTGTACTGCAAGACGTGAAGACTCTAAATCATAACCTACAACAGTAAAGTACTTCACACCTCTATCTATTGCATTCTGAATATATAAATCACGATTTTCAAATAATTGTTCACTATTTAAATGTGTATGTGTATTAAATAACATTTTTCTTATTACCTCGCTTTTAATCAAGTATACATAAAAAAAACAGGGGAATAAACCCCCTATTAGTAAAGGGCTGTCGTAATGAACAGCCCATCTTGCATCATTTACTGTCCTACTTATAGTTATTTCAGAAGTTAAATTATCAAGTTTAAAATATATTTAATATTGATTTTTCCCATAAAATATTCTGTTTATCAAAGAATTGTTTTAATTTTTCGAGATCATTTGATTCCACATTTTTTCTTTCAAAAAATGTTGCATATCCAGCCTTAGTTATAAATAATATAATTTCTTTTGTTTCTATAACTTGTTTAATATCCTTATACATGATTTTACTCTTATTTTGAGTAGATTGTTCAACTGAAATAATTCCATCATTATCAAATATTAAATCGATACTTACCTGATCTGATCCATATTTTTCTTTTTGAAGTTTTATGAATCTTTTCAACATAACTTCTGATTGAACAAAAGGTAATATACACACAATAACTAATACTAGAGAAGATTTAATAAAATCAAACATACCACCATTAAATACCCTAATCAATGCGGCTAATAATGCTAAGACTGCTCCGCATAGAACAAAGAATTTGTATATAAAATGAAAAAAGAAGAATCTTACTTTTTTTAAATTCGAATAATTTATTATGTTATTTTTAACAGTTAATAGTTCCATTCTGTCTAACCTCACAAACCAAGAATATTTACAACCATAGATATTCTAACATAATAAATAATAATTATATATTATCAATTTTGAAAAGAAAAATGCCAGCATTGAAGATATTGAGAGATTGCAAACATTTTTGATAAGCAGAATATCAAATGGAAAAAATCAATTCTATAGTAAAGAAAACCTCTTTGATTCTCATATCAAAGAGGTTTTCTAATGCTTATAATTCTACTTTCTTACCGCCATACTTTCTTACTTTAAGAATATGACAAGAACCTTCACCAAAATACTTTTCAATTTCAGTCTTATATGTTTCTACATAATCATCTTCTACAAAGGCCTGGATCGTACCTGCAAATCCACCACCATGTACTCTACATACACCTTTATCACCTAGGATATCTTCAGATAAGCCTAAGGCAATAGAAACAGCCTGGTTTGTTTCATCATGATTAGAATAGATATTCTGTAGGTATTTATAAGAACTGTCTCCTGATGATTTGATGACTGACTTGAATGTATCAAAGTCATTGTTCTTTAAGGCTGATACTGCTTTTTCTACTCTTGCATCTTCCTTAAAGAAGTGTAATGCACGGATGACACAGCGGTCACTCATCTTTTCACGTAATTCAGGAATATGTGCTTTAAATTCTTCTTCTGATACTTCTCTTAAGAATTCTTTCCCAAAGAAGTGTGCTACTTCCTTCATTTCTGTAGGAATGGCTGCATAATCATCAGTTAAGTCTGCATGAGATGCATGAACATCTACAATACATAAACTATGATGGAATGAAGAGAAATCAACATCTACTTTTTCCACAACAGGATGATCATTGTCTTTAAAGTCAATATGAATAAGAGCACCTACTGAACTTGCACACTGGTCCATTAATCCACATGGTTTACCAAAATAGACGTTTTCTGTATACTGACCAATCTGTGCAATCAATACTGGACTCACTGTCATATCATTATATAAACCTGATAATACAGTACCAATCATGACTTCAAATGCTGCTGATGAAGAAAGACCAGAACCCTGTAATACTTCACTTGTCATATAAGCTTCAAAACCACCAATATGAAGACCTAATTCCTTAAAGCGTGCAAGAGTCCCTCTAATTAATCCTTCTGAAGTACCTTCTTCTTCAGCTTTCTTTTCTAAGTCATCTAAAGCTACAGCCTTTAAGTCATAATCATCAGATAATACCTTAATTTCACCATCTCTAGGTGCTGTAATCGCAATAATATCTAAGTTAATTGCAGCAGCTAATACTTCACCATGCTGGTGGTCTGTATGGTTACCAGATACTTCACTTCTACCTGGTGCTGAGAATACTTCTACTTCCTTATCACCATAAAGTGAGATGAACTTTTCAATAGCTGCAATATATCTTTCTTTCTGAGTATCTAATAAAGATTCATCTACATAAATATCAGTTAATAAAGCATCTGCCTGACCATTTCTAATATCTTCAATAATCTGTGTTGCAAGTTTCATTATTTAATTACCTCTAAACAATAAGATGTCTGTGCATCAAATGTTTCTCCCTTTCTTAAAATAGTGCTTGGATTCTTTTCAATATGAATAGCGTCTGGTAAGTTCTGTGTTTCAATACATACTGCATCTCTCGCATTATAAGGTTCACCATTCTTACCAATACGACCATCTAGATAGTTTGCGGTATAGATCTGTGCTCCTGGCAAAGTAGTGGATACTGTTAATCTTCTACCACTTTCTTCATCTTCTAATACAACCTGGTTCTTATCTGTAGTAAAGAAGAAATGATGGTCAAAACCATTACCAAGTTTTAATTGTGGATGATCTACTTCTACACGTTCACCAATCTTTGCAGGTTTTCTAAAGTCAAATGGAGTACCTTCTACAGCTTCCTTTTCACCTGTAGCAAGACCATCTGCATCTACATGTTCATAATAATCAGCATCAATCTTTAAAGTGTGATTATAGATATTATGTTTATGTCCTGATAAGTTGAAATATGAATGGTTAGTAATATTAATTAAAGTATCCTTATCACTCGTAGCATGATAAGAAATAGTCAATGTAGTACCCTCTAAATGATAAGTAGCACTAAAATCCATATTACCTGGATAACCTTCTTCTCCATCCTTTGCATGATAAGTAAACTTAATAGTATAGTCATCTAAGATTTCATAATCAAAGATCTGATAACTAAATCCTTTAATACCACCGTGTAAACTATTAGGGCCATTATTAATAGGTAAATGATATGTTTCACCATTTAATTCAAATGTTCCTTTTCCAATTCTATTCGCAACTCTACCTACTAATGCACCTAGATAAGCATCCAGAGTCTGATATTGATTAAAGTCATCATAACCTAATACAACATCACCTTTTACTCCATTCTTATCTTCAACAATCATCTTAATAATAGTACAACCAAATGTTGAGACAACAACTTCCATCTTTTCATTCTTTAATAATAAATTTTCAATATTTCCAATTTTTTCTATTACTTCTATCACATTTATTCACCTCATCTTCGGAAACATAGATAATTCATACCTATTACTTAATATATTTTATCATGTTATGAATAATTATGTATACGCTTTCTAGAAAAAGTGATGAATTAACAGACTATTTTATTAACCAGTATTTTTTAAAATGGACACTGTTGAATGGACACTATAGAAAAGTAGATTTATTTTGTAAAGTGGAGCGGGACTTTGACAGTTGTAGAACCCCAGATTTCAAAAAACGTTGATTACAACGTTATTTTTTTGTCAAATTTTTCGGTTTTTAATGTTGTATGATGTTGTATAATATGATATAATTGTCATAGGAGCTGATTTCTATGAAACTTTACTATGACAGACGTTCCAAAAACCCTACATATTTCATTCAGCAGGGAATAAGGAACGGCAAAAAGACCACGACTAGAAATATAAAGAAAATCGGCAGGCATAATGATCTGCTCAGAATCACTGATGATCCTCTCGAATATGCAAAACAGGAGGTCGCAAAATATAATGAGGAATATAAAGCCGGAAAAGTATCACTAGATGTAAATATTGATTTTTCCAAGAAGCTTGCCTCTTCAGATGATCATGTCGCACATTCAAGGAATCTCAATATCGGCTACTTCTTTATCCAGTCCATCTATAATGACCTGAAAATAAAGAAGTTTCTTGATGGGATCATGGAGAATACAAAAGCAGAATATGACGCGAATCTTATAAACAGATTTCTCACGATATCAAGAATTCTCGATCCACGATCAAAGCTGGGCATTTATGATCACCTTCATACATACTATGAACAGCCACATTACCTTTATGAATCATCACTCAGATTCATGAGCCTCCTCGCAGGACATTTTGATGACTATATCACCCACCTCTATGAGGCAAGCAACAGTATCATCAGAAGAGATACCTCTGTGTGCTACTTTGACTGTACCAACTACTATTTCGAGATAGAAACAGCCGATGATGATTATGTGGATGAGGTCACCGGAGAGGTATCTTCCGCATTAAGAAAATATGGAATATCCAAGCAGCATCAGCCCAGTCCTATCGTGCAGATGGGATTATTCATCGATGCTCAGGGAATCCCTCTTTCCATGTGCATCAATCCCGGAAATCAGAACGAGCAGCTATGCGCCACATCCACTGAGAAAAAGATGATAAGATCCTTTAGAGACAAAAGGCTTATATACTGTGCGGATGCCGGTCTTGGATCGATGGATATTAGAAGATTCAACTCCTTCGGAAGCAGAGCCTTCATCGTCACCCAGTCCATAAAGAAGCTGTCAAAGCCACTTCAGGAAGCAGTGTTCAATGATGACGGCTATAGATTATTATCAAATAATATGCCGAAGACTCTGAAAGAGATGCGTGAATTTGACAGAATGGATGAATCAAACAGATTGCTTTATGATGATGTAGTATATAAAGTCATTCCTGCCGATAAGGCCATAGATCTTGGATTTACCGAGGAATATGAAACATCCTGCGGAAATACAAAAGAGAAGAAGTCCAAAGGAAAGCTGAAGCAGTATGTGATCGTCACATTCTCAAGAAAAGCCATGGAGTATCAGAGATATGTAAGAAACAGACAGATAGAGCGTGCAAGAAGACTGATAAGCGCCAACAAGGTTGATGATCTGAAGAAGAATCCAAACGATCCGAAGAGATTTATAAAAAGAGACAAAAATGATAAGGACAGATACTATATCGATGAGGAGAAGATAAAAAATGAAGAGATGTTTGATGGATTCTATGCAGTAGCTACCAATCTTGATGCAGAAGATAACGCTAAAGAAATCATTAGAATCAACTCACAGAGGTATAAAATAGAAGACTGCTTCAGAGTCCTCAAGACAAATTTCAAGGCAAGACCAGTAAATCACAGAAGGGACGACAGAATAATCGCTCACTTCATGACATGCTACACTGCACTTCTTATCCAAAGGATAATTGAGGTCAAGCTCAATAGAAATGGCAGACACTTCACCACAGATGAGATAATAGAGAACCTGAAGAATATGAATGTGGTGAACAACCATGATCTGTACTATCAGGCAACATATACAAGCAGTGCGATATGTGATGCATTAAATGAGACATTCAGGTTGGATCTCGACAAAGAATACTATCAGCCCAAGGATCTCAATAAAAAAATCAAAAAAATTTCATAAGAAGCTTCCCATACAACAATTTTAAAAGGGAGAAAAATGCCCTTAAACAGGCACTTTTCTCCCTTTTTTACATACCTAACTGTCAAAAACGGGATTATATCATTTATACCAATGAAAACAACATGTATTTTAGTTAGTATAAATCCGCTCTGCCTATATTATACAATAATTGATTTGGTTTGCGGTGAATTTCCTTGTTTTGCACATACTTTCTATTTGATATATAATGAGCATAATAAGGAGGCATTTATGACACTCAATAGTATATTAGCGTTCTGTGTGACATTCATTATATCTGTCATCCTAACCCCTTTTATCGGTAAAATCACAAAAGAAATGGGTATAATCGCCCATACAAATAATAGAACTGTACATCATGGTATTATTCCTCGTACAGGTGGATATGCCATTTATGTAGCATTCCTTATAGGGGCTATGGTATTCCTTAAGACAGATAATCAGATCAACTCTATATTAATAGGTGGTTTGATTGTTTTCTTATTTGGTTTATATGATGATATTCATGACCTTCCTCCAAAGATGAAGGTTCTTGGACAGGTCGCCGCAGCACTTATTGTAATATTTTATGGTGGAATATCTTTAAAGGGATTTACTATTCCTTATATTCCTACTGTTCTTTCTTATTCTATTGCCTTAATAGTAACTCTAGGATGGATTGTAGGTATTACCAATGCAGTAAACCTTATTGATGGATTAGATGGTTTATGTGGTGGGATATCCATGATTGTATTGATCACTACAGGACTCATCTCTATACATTATGGACGTACAGATATCACTTCATTAACACTCTTACTTGCAGGATCCATTGGAGGTTTCTTAGTATTTAACTTCCATCCTGCAAAAATATTCATGGGTGACTGTGGAGCTTTATTTATTGGTTTCATGTTATCTGTGATTTCTTTATTAGGATTTGGATTTAAGACCTCTACATTCTTTACTTTAGGGGCACCTATTGTTGTATTGGCAGTACCTATCATGGATACACTCATTGCGATTATTAGACGTAAAGTCCACCATCAACGCTTTGATGAAGCAGATAAAGGACATTTACATCATAAATTGATGTTTTCACTAGAACTAGGACAGACTAAGAGTGTTCTTATTCTATATATTGCGACTGCATTATTCTCTATCTGCTCATTTATCCATATATATAGTGTAACTGCATCTATTCTATTATTCGCATTACTACTCTTTGTATTTGAGATATTCGTGGAATATACCAATATGATTTCACGTAAATATAAACCAGTTCTTACAATCCTCAATATATTCTTAAAAAGAGATGATTTACCAAAGATTAAAGAATCTAAGACATATTTAATGATAGCCCAAAGACATCACGTGAAATATATTCTAATTGGATTCTTATGTGCTGTAATTACAGTAAGTGGCGTTCTTGTTTATCATAGTCATAATGATAAGAAACGTATCGTCAATACTCCAATCATTACTTATGATATGCCTAATCATCCTACTTCTTTAATGAAGTCGGTGCATGAAGATATTAAAGCATCTCATACGAAAAGAAATACATGTCAGAATGTTGCTGCATTATTTGCGATTGATTTCTTTACTATTTCTAATAAGAAGAAAAATGAAATTGGTGGTACTCAATATTTCTATAGTGATCGTTTAGATAACTTTGAAGAATTTGCGAAGTCTAGCTATTATGCAGATGTGAATGATATGATAGCGAATAAAACAAATCTTGATGAAGTCACAACATATGAAGTGAACTATACAAGAGCATCCGATGTTACATTAAGTGGTTTGGAGGATTATGAGTATACGGATGTTGGATTAGAAATCACCTTTAACAAAAAGAATTTCTATTACAATTATCAAACTATTAACGTAAAAGTAACACTTATAGAAAAGAATAATCGTTATAGTGTAGTATCCCTCGATTACAACAATGGTGTGAACGAATAAAGGTGTTGTAATCAATATATTTTTATGATATTATTTATTCGCTAATGTAGAAAAAGTCTAAAAGAGAAGGAGGCAGGAAAAATGTTAGAAGTACTTTTGATCATTGTTTCTATAGCCCTAATTATTGTGTGTCTTTTACAAACGGGAAAAACTGATGGTATTGTTAATGCATTAACTGGTCAGAGCTCTAATCTTTTTGCACAGCAAAAAGAAAGAGGGGTAGACTTAGTTCTTACACGTATTACTGTAGGACTAGGTATTGCATTCTTTGTTATCGCAATTCTTATTAAAATGGCAGGATAATAATAAAGGGGCACTTATGAGTGCCTCTTTTCTTTTGTTGGAGGTGAATATATGAGAGAAGATGTTTTAGAATTATTAAAGAATAAAGACTTAAAGGATAGAAGAATAGATGCTCTTGCAAGTGCACTACATTATGATTCTACTGAAGAATATATCGCATTTGTAAAGCTTATGAATAGATTAGAAGAAGATGGTGAAGTGATTAGAGATAATCAGAATAACTATCATTTAATAGATGATTTCCATTATTTAAAAGGTGTTTTGAGTTTAAATAAAAAGGGATTTGGTTTTGTAAAGGTTGATGAAGAGACTGAATACTATATTAATAGTAAGAACCTCAATGGTGCTTTTGATCAGGATGAGGTTATGATTGAAACAACTGTCTATAGAGGAAAACCTGAAGGACGTGTTGTAAAGATCATTAAACGTGGTATGACTCGACTTGTTGGATTAGTTAGAAAAGGTAGAAGAGAACTCATCATCATGCCTGATGATCCTAAGTTTACTGATTGGATTTATGTAGATGAAGCCCATGCACATGGAGCTATGCCTGGACATAAGGTTGTTGTAGAGATTAAGAAGTACGAGCCTTATTTAAAGGGTGATATTGTTAAGATTATTGGTCATAAGAATGATCCTGGTGTTGATATCTTATCTGTTGTAAATAAGTATGATGTAGATATTGATTTTCCACAGGCAGTCTATGATGAGATTGAGTCTATTCCTCAATCTATTGATCCAAGTGATATTCCTAATCGTTTAGATATTAGAGATTGGCAGATTGTGACTATTGATGGTGATGATGCCAAGGATTTGGATGATGCGATTTCTTTAAAGAAATTAGATAATGGGAATTATCAGTTAGGTGTTCATATTGCCGATGTTTCATTCTATGTAGAAGAAGGAACTGAATTAAATAAGGAAGCGATTAGAAGAGGGACTTCTATTTATCTTGTAGATAGAGTGATTCCTATGCTGCCTCATAAGTTATCTAATGGTATCTGTTCACTTAATGAAGGTGTAGACCGTTATGCAATCAGTTGTATTATGGAAATCAATGATAAGGGTCAGGTTGTAGATCATAACATCTACCCTACTGTTATTAGAAGTTCTCATCGTATGACATACAATAATGTGAATGCGATTCTTGCTGGTCATAAAGGATTAAAGAAGAAATACAGTGATGCTGTTGAGTTATTCTTTAATATGAAAGAATTAGCTGCTATCTTAAGAAAGAAGAGAGATCGTCGTGGTGCGATTGACTTTGATGTAGATGAAGCAAAGGTTCTTGTAGATGATAAAGGACGTGCTGTAGATGTTGTCTTAAGAAATCGTGGTGAAAGTGATCATATTATTGAAGAGTTCATGTTATGTGCCAATGAAACAGTAGCTGAACACTTTAAATGGATGGATGTTCCTTTCATCTATCGTATCCATGAGTATCCTAAGAAAGAGAAGTTGCAACAATTTGTTTCCATTGCGAAGCCTTTGGGTTATACTATTCATGGGTCTCTTGAAAAGATTAACCCTCATGAATTAGCACGTATGATAGAAGAGTCTAAGGGAACACCTGAGCATGATATTATTTCTACATTATTATTAAGATCAATGCAGAAAGCACGTTATGATGCACAATGTCTTGGACACTTTGGTCTTGCAGATGAATTCTATACACACTTCACATCACCTATTAGACGTTATCCAGACTTATTGGTACATCGTTTAATTAGAACTTACTTATTTAAGAATGATTATTCTAGAATGAATGAGTTTGAAGAAATGATTCCAGTACTTGCTGAACAGTCTTCTAATCGTGAAAGAATTGCGATTGATATTGAACGTGAAGTCGAAGATATGAAGAAAGCTGAATTTATGTCTCATCATGTTGGTGAGGTATTTGATGGTTATATTTCTTCTATTACAAGTTTTGGATTCTTTGTATCACTTCCTAATACCATCGAAGGTCTTGTTCATATGACTTCCTTAACAGATGATTATTATGCTTATGATGAAAAGAATCTTATTCTTATCGGTGAACATACAGGACGTATGTTCAAGATGAGTGATCCAGTAAAAGTAAGAGTAACTGAAGCAAATAAGCTAGAAAAGACAATTGACTTCGAACTTGTAAAAGCTGGAAGTCATAGAAAGAAGAAAAGAAAATTCCGTACAAGAAGGTAATATATATGAAAATAGTCTCAAATAACAAAAAAGCATATCATGATTATTTTATCCTAGAAACTTTTGAAGCAGGTATTGAATTAAAAGGTACTGAAATCAAGTCTATTCGCAAAGGCAGTGCTAACCTAAAAGACTGCTTTGTAAGAATCAAGGATCATGAAGCTTTTATTGAGAATATGTATATTGCCCCTTATGAAAATGGAAATATCTTTAATCATGAACCTAGACGTATTAGAAAACTATTGCTTCATAAGAAAGAAATTAGTAAACTAGAGAAGAAGGTTCGTGAGGATGGTTTAACAATCGTTCCTACAAAGCTTTACTTCAATACCTCAAAAGCAAAGCTAGAAATAGCTCTTGCAAAAGGTAAGAAGCTTTATGACAAGCGTAATGATTCAAAAGAAAAAGATGCTAAGCGCGATATTGAGAAAGCTCTCAAACGCGCTTACTAATGGGGGCGTCTTGGATTCGACAGGGGTCAGTTTGAATCAGGCAGCAGTCGTTGGCAAACGTTACATGCACAAACAAATATCTGGAAACAGAACAAATTACGCTTTCGCTTAATAGTCGACATAGACTTGCGAATGCAGACCTATCTGCGCTTACACCTTTAGAGTCTGTAACATAACCTGTAAGATAAGGGATATAGGATGTTCTGACTATATTCATGAAAACCAATTAGAAATCGGTATGCGAAAGATTGCTTATTGATCGTAACATACTTAAATTGATTCAATAAGATAAACTGTAGACACCTGATATGGAACGGCTTTTGGACGGGGGTTCGATTCCCCCCGCCTCCACCAAAATTAAGAGTTAAAATGGATGTCATCAAAAAAGAACTGATGAAATCAACATTTTTTAAGATATTTTAAAAAATCAAGAAATAGCGATTTATGTGGGTGTCACTACCTAGAAATCGCTATTTTTTACTTTAAAGATGAGGTAAAATTGATGTAATGAAAGTAAAGATTGCAGATTATTTATGTTTGATGGAAATTGTTAGATAATTATTTTTCGAAAGGATGTGTTTTTCATGAATTATATTTTAAAACAGTATGATAATGATTTATTGTATTTTTCTATGAAAAATACAAATGATGGATTAGAAGTTTTGATTAATACTGTTAATCAAAATTTACAATATCTTTTACCGTTAGACTTAGAATTAAGTAATGAAGGATTAAAAAAATGGCTTCAAAAAAGGACGATTCCTAGAAATAGAGCCTATGTTTCTAATTTTTTATCTCGATTAGGATTAAATGAAAAAGATACAAAAGGTATTATTGATATATGTCAAGGCTTATCATTGAATGATAGTTATTGGGTTGTGCAAGAAGATTGTAAAGACTTATTTAAAGATACAAATCTTTATCATAATTCTTTTAATACAAATATTGCTTCCATTGCTTTTACAGGATATGGAAGTTATACAAGAACTTCATTTAGATCCTCGCCTGAATTTACAACAAATGGGATGCTAGCAAAATCATGGAGAAGAAGAAAAAATAATATTCTTCTTTATAAATCAGGAACAGAAGGATTTGCGAATAGTGGCTTAGAACCTTATAGTGAATATTATGCTTCACAAATTGCCAAAACAATGGATTTACATTATGTAGATTATGGACTTTCTAAATGGAAAGGGAAGCTTTGTTCAACATGTTTACTTTTCACAAATGAAAATGTATCTTATATTCCAGTTGGAAGAATTATTAAAACAGGTGGAATAGAGTCAGTTATTGATTATTATAAAAAGCTAGGTGAAAGCTATTATCAAGAATTATTAGATATGCTTGTTTTTGATGCAGTTATTTTAAATGAAGATCGTCATTTTGGTAACTTTGGTTTTTTAATTGATAATAAATCAAATAAAATTGTGGGATGTGCGCCTATTTTTGATAATGGATTATCACTTCTTTGTTATGCTATGGATGATGATTTTAAAAATATTAATCAATACATCCAAACAAGACTTCCTGCAACATATCAAGATTTTATTGCTTTTGTAAAACCACGTATGACAAAAAGACAAAAGGAAAAACTAAGAAAATTAATAGGTTTCAAGTTTGAAAGTCATTATAAATATCGATTACCTAGAAAAAGACTCAAATATTTGGAAGAAATTATTCAAAAAAGAGTTTTAGAATTATTAGAATAGTAGAGTATATCTACTATTTTCTTTATGCGCTCATCATCCTATTCTGTTACTTTGACAGACTCTGGCATATCATGATTATTTGTGGAATTTATTTATAACGTAATCTGGAAACACCTTATGTACATTAATACGCTTATTCTGATAATAGGTAGTCAATGTGGTCTCAGTTACCTTAATATCTACCATCTTGCCTACATATTCATATGGAACTGAATACCAGTTCTTTTTTATAAGCGATATGACAGTTAAGCTGTACCTTTCTTGAATAAAACCAGTGACATACCTCAAAAGGAAATTCAGGGAGCGGTCTTAATGTTTTCTTCTCTACCTCTTCGAATACTTCCTTTCTGCTTCCATCTCTCTTATAAGTCAATGAAAAGCAGATAAACAAAAACAATCCTGGATGTACTTTTTACAGTCAAGATTTTTGGGTGGTCAGGTTCATCGGAATGGTTGGTCAACCCCGCTGGAATTTTATTAAATTGGTTAGTCGGTCAAAAGTATCGGAACACTTGGTCAACCTAATCAGAATGCGTAATCAACCAAAGCGAAATAATCAAATATTGAATTTAGTAGTTATAACAATGAGAGAAAAACATTTAGAAAAATATTTAGGGGACCATTCTATTAAAACAGCCAAGGAATCAGATTTTAGAGGTATGCAATTTAATGCTATTGCTGAAAGTAATAAGTCAGCTTTACACACTTATAAATCGTTAGGGTTTAAAGAAGTTGGTATGATCCCACAAGGGGTTAGATTAAAAGATGGAAGTTATTCAAATATGTATATTGTCTTATATTTATCTTTATTGTAAGAAATACTTGACTATATCCTAAGGTCATACTGTTTAATATGAGTAGAGGTGATAGTTATGACAACACATGAAGTAGAAGAAATGTTAGATATTACAAAGAAAACGTTAATTTATTATGAAAATGAAGGTTTAGTGAAACCATCAAGAGATAACAATAATTATCGATGTTATAATCAAGATGATATTTCAAAAATTAAGTTTATTCTCCTATTAAGAGAGATGGACGTCACTATAGAAGAAATCAAACAGATTATTAATAAACAGAAATCAATTAGAGATGTTTTGGAAAATAAAAAAGATTTGATAAAACAACGACGACTTGATTTAGATCATATAGATGAAAAAATTAATAATTATATTAAAAGAAAAAAAGTTAAAATAACAGTAGATAATGTTTTAGATTATGGAACGATTTATGATCGTTTATATTTTTATAAAGATTTTCTTCAATATGTTCAGACAGAAATAAAATACAGTGATGTCAAATGCTTTAAACTATCAATGTCCAGTTCAATTGGACTTATGAGATTCATGGAAGTATTTATGAATTATTATGTAGATTTAGATGTTATTACACAATATGATACTTATTCTTTTCAAATTATGAACAATGAAGTTGTTTATCAAATGATGGAAAGAATTAAAGATTATCCATTAGAAGATCCTCTTGGATTAGTTGACATCTATCTTAATAAACGAGATATGGTTCAACTTAATCAATATATTAATCGACATTTTAGAAAGTGGGCTAAAGAATATCATTTAGATAATCCAAGAGATAGTATAATAAGAAGATACAAATAAGATCAATTTGTTCCAAAATAAAAAGCTGATTCTAAAAAAAGAGTATGATTAAAATGCACATAGAAATGTGTCTGTCACTAAGTCCTCTCCATATATGAGTTCATTTTCTATTGCAATCATGTTAGTGATAAGAGGAGAAATTCTCTTTCTCCTTTTTTAATTGACAAAAGAAAGAACGAAAGTTAGAACATAAATAGGAATTATTCCTATCAAAGAATGAAAGGAGAGAATACATTTGGCTAATAAATATGCAGGAACACAAACAGAAAAGAACTTAATAGAAGCTTTTTCAGGAATAAATCGAACATAAAGTTCGTTTATATATGAAAACCTACGAGAGTAGCTCTCTCATAGGTTTTTTATTTCTTCTAATACTTAATAACCTCCTACAGTTATATGCTTATATGCTATAATTCTTATGTGGAACAACCGTATACGGTAGGTGGTTATCCTTGGTCGTCATGACGAAGGTACGCAATCCTTCGAAATTCACATTCCTAGAAGTTTTGGGAAAATCTGAAAAACGGAGGTGATGCACAATGACAACATATGAAACAGTCATGGTGGTGTTAACATCGTTAGCATTTATTGTGTCTATTATAGGAATCATTGTAAAGTTACTTCTTATCATTATAGATAAAAGTGCAAAAAAATAACTACCTCAGCCTCGGGAAAAGTTTGAGATAGTCATTTCAATCATATAAAACCCAAGGACAACCGCTTACTGGTTGTTCCATCGTTCACAATTATTATAGTTCACGCTTAATTTAAAGTCAATATGTGCAAATGTGACTGACTGACTGAATTCACTCTATGTAGTGATTTTAGTACTAAATTTACTATAAAGAGGATGGTGAGATCATGGATATTCAAAGCATTAATGATGATATCAAGACCAAACAATGAATTGAAAGGATTAAGGAGTGCCAGGAAAGTAGACTTCTTGGTACTGTTGAGAATTATTATAATTACGCTTTTATAAATAATACTTTACACAGAAGAATACACACAAAATTGTATTATCAATCTATTTGGTTGAATTTTTCTAAGGTATATGCAAAAAAAATGATATAAATAAAGGTATTGTTAGAAGCAGATTATTAAATTATAAAATTGTATTAGAAGGTATTTCTTATTTAGGAGCTTAGGTAATATGAATGAATTAGAAAGATGGTATCAAAGTTATAAAAATGATTTTCAAAATGTTTTAGAAGAAAATAAAAAGAAACTTGATGCAAAGGATAAAATAAAAATGTAGGTAAAAGCCAATATAAGAATGTTGGAAAAC
>NZ_UQGV01000010.1 GCF_900540665.1 uncultured Catenibacterium sp.
AAAACTTAAAGTCACGTTTTGATTCTGTACAATGTGATTTTCTGATTGCGATTGCCGCAATATTCCTTCCTTTCTATATTACTGTAGTGATTCATGCAATTATATTCTTTAAATGGATCAAACAGGGTGAAGTAAAGAAAGGTTATGAAGAAACAAAACGCAGTAAATATATTATTTTCTTTTCAGCACTTATTTTCTTAACTAGTATCTTCTATCAGAACTGGCCAGGAGCTGGTGTATCATTAGGATATTTAATGTTATATAGTATGACACTTGTGTATAGACGTCATGCAAGTGAAGAACTATTTGATACAATGTTGAACCTAGTGATTGGTTTAAGTGTATTTGCGAGTGTATGGGCTATTATTGAATATGTATTCATCTTAAGACAGTTTGATCTTGAGGGATGGTATCTGGTTGTATTTAATGCGCCACAGTATCGTACGAATGCGATGTTCTTTAATGCGAACTACTATGCAATGATGATTGAGTTCTTTGTGGCTATTCTCTTCTATAAGTTCTTGAAGTATACACATAATCATGGATTCATGGATCATATTAAAGAGATTGTGATTATTGGTTTAATCACATTACTTAACTTATTCTGTCTTTATTTAACAGGGTGTCGTACTGCATGGCCTGCTCTTGCTGGTGGTCTTGCGATTATGTTGTTGTTTAATCGTAATTATAAGAGTTTTGGTAGTATTTGTGCTGTAGGTGCAGCAGGTGTTGGTTTCTTTATCGCAAAACCTCAATATATTCCACGTATGAGCAATATTGTGAAATACTTAGGTGTAAGAAAACATATCTGGGAAGTTGCTATTCAGAACATTAAGACACATTTCTTATTTGGTGAAGGACCTATGACATATTGGCATATTTATGCACAATATAATGGGCATCCTACACAGCATTCACATAATATCTTTATTGATCCTGTTTTATGTTTTGGGATTATTGGGTTATTAGTGATTGCACCGTTCTTCATTGAAAATATTAAACGTTTATATCGCTTATCAAGAAAAAAGTGCAACCCTACTCTAGTTGCTTTAATTGTAGGCTATATTGTGATGATCTATATTCATGGATTATTAGATTACACAATCTTCTTTGTATCAACTGGATTCTTATTTGCGATGATAGTAAGCAGTTTTGACATTTATAGAAAAGAAATTGATCAATAAGGCAATGTATGCATTGCCTTTTTAAAAGGAGAAAAAAATGGATAAAGAACTATATGAGACTTATGTAAGAATCTTAAATAAGGAACTCGTAACTGCCATGGGATGTACAGAACCTATCGCAATTGCATATGCAGGAAGTCTTGCAAGAAAGACATTAGGAGATATGCCAAATAAGATATTGATTGAAGTCAGTGGCAATATCATCAAGAATGTCAAGAGTGTTATTGTGCCTCATACTCATGGAAACAAAGGTATTGAAACAGCTGCCTGTATTGGGATTACAGGTGGAGATGCAGAAGCGGAATTAGAGGTTATCAGTCATGTGAAGGAAGAAGATATTATTGCGATGACTGAACTCATGAAAAGTGCTTCTATTAAGGTTAAGCCTTTAGAATCCCCTTATACTTTAGATATTCGTTTAACTGTATCTAATGATGATCATGAAGCAATGGTACATATTGCGGGAACACATACACATATTGTAGAAATGACAAAAGATAATAAAACTATTGTATGTGGAGAAGCATTAAAGCAGACTATTGATGAAGATTACTTAACTCTTACTATGCATGATATTTATACTTTTGCGAAGGAAGTAGAGATTGATGATGTAAAAGAGTTATTAGATCAGATGATTGAATGTAATACTGCCATTGCACAAGAAGGAATGCATGGTGATTATGGAGCTAATATTGGTAAGGTGATTGCGATTAGAAAAGATTTACCAAGTCTATTAAAGGCCTATGCAGCAGCTGGTAGTGATGCAAGAATGAATGGTTGTGAACTACCTGTCGTTATTAATTCTGGTAGTGGTAACCAGGGATTAACTGTATCTGTACCGCTTATTATTTATGCAGAAAGAGATCATTTAGATAAAGAAGCATTATACCGTGCTCTTGTGATTTCTAACTTAACAGCCATTCATTTAAAGACCGAGATTGGTCGTTTATCTGCTTTCTGTGGTGCAGTGAGTGCGGGTGCTGCATGTGGTGCCGGACTAGCTTATTTAAAGGGTGCAAGTGAAGAAGTAATGAATCATACAATTGTGAATGCCTTAGCTATTACTTCTGGTATTATCTGTGATGGTGCTAAAGCAAGTTGTGCTGCAAAGATTGCAGTGAGTGTAGAAGCTGGTATTCTAGGTTATGATATGTATATGAATGGTCAGCAGTTCTATGGTGGAGATGGTATTATTTCTAAGGGTATAGAAAATACAATCCATAACATCGGTGTATTAGGAAGTCAAGGTATGGCTTCTACTGACCAGGAAATTATTAAAATTATGTGTAAATAAAAAGAAAGCTGCCGATCATGGCAGCTTTTATCGTCCTATTTCATCGTATGTATATAAGTGTATATCATGTTCTTTTAGATAATCTTTGAGTTCTTCTGAACATAACATCTCTGCTTCTTTTGTACGATCAAGAGTGAGAGAAGAAGTACGTAGTATTTGTGCATCTAGATAACCTGGATGACAAACTAATAAATCACATCCATCATCATGCGCATTTTCTACCATTTCTTTAAATGATTTAAAAGGATCATACCCTTCCTTCATACTTTCCATATGCATATAGAGTTTTTCTCCCGCAAGATCAACGGGTGTTCCATCAAAAGAAATATCATTGAATTTCAAATGATGTCTATTTGCTACTATTTCTATTCCTTTTAATAGATTCTCACTTGCCACTGCATGTGCTTCAAAATAAGAAGGCTCAAGATGTGTTATCTCTTTAAATCTTTCATACTGTGCTTCTATTTCTATAATGGCTTCCTCTAGTACTACAAAGTCTTCTTTACTTTGTCTATATGTTCTACTTGATTTAAATTGTCCGTTTTTATCTACAAGACTAGGAATGAGTTTTGGATCACTGATAGGAGTACCAACACATACATTAGTATGCTGTCCTAAACAGATATCTAAATCCTTTACAAGTTCATATCCTTCTACAGAATCAGGCATATTCACCATAAAGCCAATATTCTTAATCACACCATTTTTAACGGTATCATAAATACCATAATTCACACCTTTGCTGTAACCTAAATCATCAGCACGTACCATAATCTTCATAACAAATCCTCCCAAATAAAAATGATCCTGGTTATCATACTTATCATATATATACAATATATAATAAGATCATACCGCCAGGATCACTTCTTTCTATATATAGTTTACTCTATAGTGTAAGCGTTGTCAATTGAGACAAATAAAAAACCAAGTGCACTGCCACCTGGTCTAAACGCAATATATTTCCGCGACTAGACGAATATTATTGCGTTTTTATTATATGTGATATTCTTCTTTTATGCAAGAGAAAGGGCTGTAACGAATAGATAGACAAAATATATGACTTGTACAAAACAAATGGTGCCGACTGCAGGAATCGAACCTGTGACCTACATGTTACGAGTATGTTGCTCTACCTACTGAGCTAAGTCGGCATCTAAGTATATTATAGTCTTCTACTATTTTAAAACAAGTAAAAACCACTGGAGGAGAGCCAGTGGTTCTAAAAAACATTTTAATACAATTAGAAGGGAGTTTTATTTATGAATCGTAAACAGGACGCTTTTATTATTAGGGAGTGGCCCTCTTTACAGGTATTACTATAGTCTTAGTATATGAACTAAGTATGAACATATATAAAAAAAGATCTGACTCCCTATTTCAGACCTTTCCAAGAGCTATTCTAATCGTAATACGACTCCCAAAGTCATATTAGCATACTTTTTCTATAACAACAATATTTTTGTTACGCTTTGTTTTCCATATCCTTTATTTTTTCAATAAAAGCAGGATCATATTTCTTTCTTAGGCTCTTTCCAGAAATAAAGCTTGGTGAAGTAATAAGAGGACCATGCTTTAACTGGATGCAGGCATCTAGATATAAGCCAAATACAGTTGCGATATAAGCATATGATTTACTTGATGCATAAATATGATAGAGATTTAATTCATTGAAGATGGATTTATCAGCCACAATACAGGCTACTAATGTAGATCCATCATAGATAGGATAAACATAGCCTGTTTCTAATCCTACTTTATACATCTTGTATTTTACATTGTCATACTTTAGTACAAAATAACCTGATTGAGATGTGAATCCTGTTTTCTGATAGATGATACCTGGATTATCTTCCATAAACAACATGGCATACTTCTTATGTCCTACTTGATCCCATTCAGGTTTGATTTTATCCGGGTCATAAATTAATGAGAACTTACGTGAGAGGAATTGAGCTCTTATTTCTCCTCCTTGATTAAACTGTTTAGGTAAAGAAGCTCCACCTAGTTTATTATTTTCTTTTACTATTTCATAATCTATATTAAAAATAGATAGAATCTGGTTTAAGTCTATTATCATAATGATTTCACTCCTTTCCCATATTTTAACATTATTATTCGCTTTTAAAAAGAGTACATTATGTATATAATTAATTCGAAAGAGGTGAAGTGTATGGCTATTAAAGTAAAAGCAAAGGATGCAGATACTCTAGAGGAAGAACTAGAAGAATGGTCATTAGGTGTGAATCTTGTCAATACAGCACCTACTCATACAAAAGAAACCGTCACTTTTAGTACAGACCAAATAAAAAAAGATAAGTCTAAGAGAACGACTTATCTTAATGATGATCTAGAAGATCCTACATTATAAGCACTTATGTGCTTATTTTTTTTCTTTTAAAAGATCTCTGATTTCTTCTAATAATGCAATGTCTTCTGGTTTTGGTGCAGGGACTGCTTCTTCTTCCTTCTTACGGAAACTTATGACCTTATTAATCGCTTTAATGCAGATAAAGATACAGAAAGCCATTAATAAGAAGTTAATGAGGTTAGAAAGGAATGATCCATACTTGATATTAATATTATTTACTTTAAGTGTAAGTTCTGTAATATCAGATGGAATCTTGATGATTGCAGATAATACAGGCATGATAATGTCCTGTACAAGAGATGTAACAACAGCAGTGATGGCAGTACCTAAAATAACACCGACAGCCATATCAATGACATTGCCTTTGAATGCGAATTCTTTGAATTCCTTCCAAAGTTTTTTCATGTTGTACCCCTATATTTAGTTTATGCAGCAGGTATTTCGTCTTCTTCTGTATTTCCACTTATGGTGTTGATGAAATCCTTGCTGATAATAAATGCCTGATCAAATGGATTGATTAATAAAGCATCATAGTCACCAGTACCTAAGAATGTGGCAATGTGCTCATCAAATGGACGACAGTCGCTGATTAATACCTGACCTTCCTGTAATTTAACATTGTCTTTGATGCCCCATTTATCAATCTGTTCATTAGATGTAAAGAGTGGTAAATAACTCATTTCGTTACCTTCTTCATCTTCTGCAGATAATGAAGGAATAATCATAGACGATTCTTTTTTTAGTTCATATGTACCATCTGGTAAAGTCATTAAATCAGATTCATTTACAATAGCCATTAATGCAAGACATGAACGTGATACAATATCATCCATAAGTAATCCGAATTTTTCTTTTTCTTCTTCACCTTGTGCTTCCATATATTCATCATATAACCAAGAGAATTCCATATTACCTGGTACTCTATGACCAATTGTTTCATGATGGTCTACACCTTCATTTTCTTCAATACCCATATGGCTTAATGTATCTCTAGTTAGAGTAAATGCTTCTGTTTCTGGATCAATGACCATACCATAGACTTCATCATCACCTGTATTAAATAATTCATTTAATAAGAATTCATAGTCTGCTTCTACTAATACATTATGGCGATCTGGGAAATCAGCATCTTCTAGAATAGAAGAGTTCTGTGCATTTTCTACACTAGTATAAATAGCATACCATTCATCTCCATCATCATCACATACTGTCTGTAAGAAGTATAAATCTTCATCTTCATCATCATCGTCTACAGAAATATATGTTAAGAATGTAGAAGCCTTTAATGTATGCATTAAATCATCTTCTAGTTTAGTGGCAGTAAAAGAAGCTTCTCCATATTTACCACAGCTTTCTTTCCAATCTTTATCAGCAGTTGTTTCTACTAGTGTTGTGTTTAATAATGGTTTACTCATTCTTTTACTCCTCCCCTTCTACTAATCCCATTGCAGCTAGGATTTCTTTTGTAAGTACAATATTATCTGTGAATGGATTAATAACGAGTGCATCAAAGTTTTCACCATTATTAAGTCCTCCTAGATGAGTCTCAAGATCAGCAGTCATTAGTAATGCTTTTCTTTCTTCATCTTCAGCATTCCAGCCATCTAATGTTTCAATATCTTCCTGTGATGTAAAGATTGGGACAATGTTTGCTTGATCACCATTAGCTTCACTTGTTAACATTCTGATTGCAAGATCTGCATCTGTTCTAATAATATATGTATTACCATCTTCTTCTTCTAAATCTTCTTTTCTCACTATAATAGGTAATGCGAATAAAGCATCCTCAAATGCTTCCATCATATGACTAAAGATTTCTGCTCTCTTATCATCATCTTTAGAATTTTCGAAGATCTTCCATACTTCTTTAATAAAGATGTTTGCAGGAGTGATGTTTCCTAAATCTTCTGTATTGTTTAAACCAATACATAAACGTTTAGAAATCTGTACTAATTCTTCTCTTGTAAGAATATAGTCATCACTAAATGGGTTAATCACAATACCATCAATCTGTTCAACATCCGCAAGTGTTAATTCTTTTGCTAGGAAAGCATAGTTGACTTCTACTGCTTCTACTTTTCTTCCTTCCATAGATGTTTCAGGTTTCGCAATACTACTTTCTAGTTCTTTCATTGAAGTATAAACAGAAATAAAGTTCTTACTTCCATCCTGTAGTGAAATAGTAAAGAATGAATGATCATATTCAATATTTTCACCATTTTCTGGTAAGTTCATATAACCATAATAATGTGATTCTGTTAGATTCTTAAGGAATGCTTTGTAGGCTACTTCTTTGTCATCCTGAGCTTTTTTCCATGCATCAAGGGATTCAGTCCATCTTGATGTAGTGAATGCTTGAGCATCTTTTAAATGTTTGTAATTCAACTTCTTTTCCTCCTTAGTTGATAGTTTCTTTATTATAAAACATTTCATCTAGCATGTCTTTAGAAAAGCCTAGATGATCTGTAAAAGGATTAATGAGAATACCACAAAATGCATTACTAGAAAAGAGTATATCCTTGTAAAACTCAAATGATTGACATGTAATAATCATTTCCATATCTGGTTCATTATGATCAAGATTCACTCTTTTAATATCATTTAATCCTGTAAATAAACTAATATAGAGTTTATTAGGATCAGCATGAGAACACATAAGTGGTTTGATATAAATATCAGCACCTGTGTGCAAAGCAAGTTCTCCTGTCTTATTTGTATATAAGTCTTTCTTATTTACAAGTACTGGACAGGCAAAGACCCCATCCTCCATAAGGTCTTCTACACTTTCTTTTAATAACTCTTTTATATGAGGATCTTTACCATTAGAATGATAGATCTTCATATTCTTTCTAAACTTTAAATTAGCTGGTACAAGACTTGGTAAATCTTCTTGATGATTAATACCTGTTGTTGTATTATGTCCTATACTATTTAATAGTTTCTCATCAGCTATGAGCTTTTGTGAGAAAGGATTAATCACTAAACCATTCAGACCTTCTGTACGTGTATATATCTCTTCTAAGAGACGTTTATAAGAAGCTACCATTACTTCTACCTGATAACCCACTTGTGGTTCAGGAAGGTCTATATAGTCTGTAATCTCCTTTATACTTGTGAAAGCAGGTAAATAGGATTGTTGATCTTCACCAGATACAGAAATGATTTCATAATCTTGAGTATCATAATTCAGTGGTCTTTGAACCATTACAAGATAGTCGGAATGAGATATTAAATAATGAAAATGTTCTGTGATATCTGTATTTAAATTATAGTCCTGATACCAAAGGCTAAAAAAATCATTCCATTCTTCATCATCAGGATAATATTGTGGTGATACAATACTTAAACCATTGTAATCCATAAAAAACCTCCTTTCTACTCTATTGTAACATGATAGAGGTAATAAGAGGTTTTTAATCTTTAATTATTTTATTAAATCGAGTACTTTTAGAAGATTTTCTTTGATGCACAACAAGTGTGATTGTGTCATATCACTAATATCTACTAAATCAGGTACACCAATAACATCAACACCTGCAGCATCTGCCGCAATAATACCATTTCTAGAATCTTCTAAAATGAATGTTTCTTCTTTGTTTAGTCCATAGATTTCAATAGCTTTATTAAATATTTCAGGATTTGGTTTAGCACGAGTAACATGATCACCACATACAAACTTATCAAAGTACTTATCTAAACCAGCAGACTTGAGAGAGAATAGTACGTCTGGTTCAAAAGTTGAACTAGTAAGAACTAATGTATAACCATTATCTTTTAGATAAGTTAATAGTTCATGAGCACCTTTTTTTACTGGCATAGGGTTTGTTTCTAAATATTTTCTTGTTTCTTTAATTTTATCATCTCTGAAACGAGTAAAGTAGTATCTATTTCCAGTAATTTTCTCTAACATTTCTTGTGCTGCTAGACCGTTTGAACCTATTGTTTTATAGGCAGCTTCTGGGTTAAATGGTTCATTGTGTTTAGCGAATACTTTTTCCCACATCTTGATTCCTAAGGCTTCACTATCAATGAGTAATCCGTCCATATCAAATAATACATTTTTTTTATTTTCCAACATATGATTAATCCTCCATATCAATACTGTATCATTATATAGTGAGATTGGGTATATGTAAAATAATTATTGATAGCGATTACAGTTTGTGCTATACTTATAAATGAAAAGAAAAGCAGAAAAAAGACTTGAATATTCCCCCATTCGAGTCTTTTTTTTGCGTTTAATTTACTTTTTTTGATGCCTGCATATATTCTGCCTGGAAGTTCTCGATGAATTTGGCAGCCATTGTGGTTGTATAGCGTTTTGTTTCAGCGATGTACTCATCTACATATACATCTGTATGATATCCGAAGGAATGTAAGAAACTACTTAATAGCTTAGTAAGATCATTGTAGTAATTAATGCCTGATTGTTCTTCTATCATACCTGTCATTAAAGAGTAGTATAAGCAGAAATTAACAGAACCAGAACGATTAGATGTCATAGCATCTATACCATACCATACAGGATTCTCCTCTATAGTATAGGACCCGTTTTCCATCATAGTATATACTTCTTCCGGGTCAAAGGGTATATGTGCTTCTTCGTAAAATTCATCTAATAATTCTATTTGATGATCCCTAGAGAGGGTACTGTGAGAAACGATTTGATAACTTATTCCTAAGCAGTAGGTATTGAAGCAGTCTAAAGCATTGATGTTGTTGAAGAGTTGTTTGTACATACTACTGTCTTTTACATTAATATAAAGTTCGTTAAGTTTGCGTTTAAATGAATGAAAGTCTGATAGTTTCATAGTTGTTTACCCCTTTCCAATAATTATTATACTGATTGATTTATGTATTTCAAGAAATCAAAAAGTGGATAGATATGGAGTAAGGATACAGATTAAGTTTAAAAGACCAATCGTTTAAAATTGGTCTTTTAAGTGTTTGGTTAGACTATCATTTGATCAGTTAAAATACTGAATAACATCATTTGCGATAATACATATGTTATATCTAGCAAATAAATATATGGTAGCAAATTAGTTGTGTTATTTTGAACTGCATGCAAATAGTCTTAATCTAGCAAAATAATAGATGGTAGCAAAACTTATAGACAGTGAAGCCTTAGGAATCAAGAGTCATCTTCTAGCAAAATAATAGATGGTAGCTGCAAAACCACCGGTGTAAGGCACCCATGCTGCACCAGGTCATCTTCTTGCAAAATAATAGATGGTAGCAAAACGGGCATATATATTCATGTATGTCTTTTTTAGTCATCTTCTAGCAAAATAATAGATGGTAGCAAAACACTCTTCAGTTGACAGTCACATCTTACATAGTCATCTTCTAGCAAAATAATAGATGGTAGCAAAACTACTGCCATCGGGCTATGAGCCAACTGTAGTCATCTTCTAGCAAAATAATAGATGGTAGCAAAACCAGCAGATGATATGTATACCTTATTCTCACGTCATCTTCTAGCAAAATAATAGATGGTAGCAAAACTTGCTATTTGGTCAGCACTTCCTGCTGATTGTCATCTTCTAGCAAAATAATAGATGGTAGCAAAACAGCACACAGAACGTATTTTCTGGCGATGAGTCATCTTCTAGCAAAATAATAGATGGTAGCAAAACGTTTGAGTATAAAAAATAGTAAAGCATATAGTCATCTTCTAGCAAAATAATAGATGGTAGCAAAACTCACCTCACAACAGATTCACACTGTGCATTGTCATCTTCTAGCAAAATAATAGATGGTAGCAAAACATTGCTACAGCCGATTGGAGTTGACGAGAAGTCATCTTCTAGCAAAATAATAGATGGTAGCAAAACAGAAGTCATATTTGCCGATAACTCTTTTGGTCATCTTCTAGCAAAATAATAGATGGTAGCAAAACTGCCGTTATTCAGAACCATGACGGACTCGGGTCATCTTCTAGCAAAATAATAGATGGTAGCAAAACGATTCATTATATTGATCACAGAAGCTGAGAGTCATCTTCTAGCAAAATAATAGATGGTAGCAAAACATATCGGAAGTTATTTAACCCAATCTTAGCGTCATCTTCTAGCAAAATAATAGATGGTAGCAAAACATTAGAGTTTGTGTCCGCAATTGTTCCTGCGTCATCTTCTAGCAAAATAATAGATGGTAGCAAAACTATAGTGAGGAGTTTAAAAATATAGTTAAAGTCATCTTCTAGCAAAATAATAGATGGTAGCAAAACCTCAAACTGATTTTATCACATAATTGAGATTTTAACTACTTTTTATAATATGACATCAAGTTATTGATCAAGCTTATATGTTCCCTACTATTTAAATCCTTTAAATATTCATTAATCATATTTTTTATGTCCTCCAATGTATATAAGTTGGTTGATTTCTCATTCAAAATATAATAAACCATTTCTTCATTCGCAAAATCTAAGAAATAATCCTCTTCAACACATATATTTTCTATTTCTACATCTCTAATTGTCTTAGAAAATACTATGCAATATACCCTATCATTAGATATTTCATCTATTTTACTTCTTATTTCATCGGTAAGAAGAGGAATATCAATAAATAGAATAATATAAGCGTATTTCTTAGAATTCACCGCAATATAATTAATCATATTGAGCTGTAATATCACCAAATCCTCATATGATAAATCATATTCATCCTTATAAGATTCATCTTCATAATAGTGTGCTGTTACCAACTTAGTAAGTAGCTTAGGAGAGTATGTAGAAAACTCACTTTGTACAAATGCATTTTCACTTACTTCATCTGATAGTGATTCAACAAGTATATTGAATGTGTTTAATGTATCCATATAATCGATACTAGAATATAAAGTCTCTAGATATTTAAGCATAAGAGACTTCGTACTGAGTTTTGCATCCTCATTAATAGAATAGTTTTCAGTCACTTCATAAAAGAACGTGTTTTTCTTATCTACTGGATTATCATCAATCTTAAAATAACATTCACTACCAATCTCTTCTCTGTATCCACTTATTGTTTTATTAAAATATTGTCTTACAGCTTGTTTTATATAGAACTTATTCACTGCATTAGACCCTAATACATACTTTGTATGATCAATAATAATAGTTCTATTAATATTTCCGTTACTAATCAACAATTGTTTCATAGTTCTATAAAACTTTCTACATTTACAGTTTCTTCCTGTAATGATTTGCCACCTACAATAATTTCTATTTTTGCATACTGTTTTTCTGTCACTACAAGTATTCTTATTTGTCCCTCTTTAGGGACATTCTTTCTGAGGATATTTATATGTTTGACTGCAGCTTCTCTATTTGCGAATATCTTACAATAGACAGAAAACTGCATCATCATATATCCATTCTTTATCAAATACCTTCTGAACACATTATATGTATGTCTTTGTTTAGGTGTCATCACTGGAAGATCAAAAAATAGTATTAAACGCATAAACTCATATTTCATTGTCATATGCAATTGGAAACGGAAATAGAATTTCATTTGATTGATCATCAATAAATCTAAAAACTGAATCAAGATACAGATTAATCGCATTTCCTATTGTCTGTTTTCTATTATCTATATTTATTTTCTTGTTTGTGAGGTCTATCAATTCTTTCTTATGTGCTGTTTTAAACAATATCTCATCTAACAGATTATTATAAACATAATCATCTACTATTGGTCTAAACACTTCTATTATGTCATCACTTAGATTAAAGCTATTCTGTTTACCTCTATGGAAAAAAGCAAGATTAGGCAAATAACCTTTACCCACAATAATGGATGTAATAAGTGCTCGGAATATACTATATCCGTAGTTTAATCCAGCATTCACAACATCTTCGTCCATTCTTACGAAATTTTCTCCATACATTTCTCGAAAATACATCTTAGAAGCTAAACCTTCTCTATTAGTGATATCTCCATTTAATACAGTTTCACTGTATTCTTTTAGTTTACCTACTACGTCTTCACTCTTATGATTTTTTCTTAATATGATATATTGGTTTATTATTTTATGTTTTACGATTTCTCTATGTAAAATCTTTTTTGTTTCATCTGTCCATTCTATTTGTTTAGCTATATTACCACTTGTTGCGTAATTCCCATTCATTGGTAATATATATGTCTTTGGAAGATGATCAACACCACAAAGAATGGTACAAACATTCTTTTCAGATAGTTTGTTCATTAAAGGAACTGTTAAATAAGCTTTATAATTATCAATAACTAAAATCTGAATATCTGCAATTGGAATAAGAATATCAGTATTCTCTTTTTCTACCTTTAAATTATCAAGATATAGATGCAGATGCTCAGCTTGTGATATGTATATGACCTTGTAACCCATAAACAATATAAAAAGAAAAGGCTCCTTATAGGAGCCGAATCCGGGATAAACCCTTGTTTTGCTAGGTCATATATTATTTTGCTAGATTATAACCTGCTACTATTGTACCCTATTTGAATTCTAATTTCAAGTTATTATCTTTTACTTCATACAGATTTCCTAAAACATCCGTAGCATATTTACGAACATCTAATAGTGGATTAACTGCAACCATGAGTTGTTTCTTAGACTTTGTATATAAAGGTTTTACCTCTATTTTATTTGCAGCATCACTATTTGTCGCAGTAAATTTAACTACTTCTGGGGTAACACCATCATGATACTTAGTATTACCATCGGATTCTGTAGAATCATCATAAATATACTTCTGGCCTTCTTCCTTCACTATTCCAACTAATTCATCATGATGTAAAGAACAGAGAAATATGGCTTCATCACTAATCTTTTTCTTAGCCTTTTCTGACTGATACCAATCTCTATCAATACAGTATAATCCTAATAATTCCTTAAAAGAAACATCTTTATATCTAATAGTGACCATCTTTATCTTACCATCAGTATCACGATAGAAATCCGTTCTATACGGGCTAATCTGTTTTAAGATAACTTTCTTACCATGTTTAGTATTATAATTCTTGCTGATATCAATGTGATTACCTAGCTTTTCAGCATAATACTTTATACAAGTAATTTCAGAGCCATTACCCTTCTTAGAAAACTTGCGGATCTTACCAAATTCTTCTTTATAGGCAGTTAATGGGTTTTCTCCCTTCAACTTAACACCTTTCTTATCCTTTGTATACTGTTTAGGATCATCTTTGAATGTTTCATAATGATCTAATACAATTCTTGTAATCTCCTCAAATGTTGCAGGATCCTTCTTAGCCATAATATATTTATCTTCTGCTTTACCGTTCACAATATCTTCTACCAGATTCTTAAACTTTGGATCATAGATATCTTTGTATTTCTGAACTAAGATTTCTTCTCCATTTATTACTCTTGTAGAATAGATTGTTTCATCTGCAACCTGTCTATTTGGTTTAGTATCTACTTTATGAGATATCTTAATTGGCGCATATGCCAATTGGTTTCTAGTCATAATACCACGATAGTATTTATTACTTTCATCATAGATATTCTTTAGTGTAGAAATAAATTCAATGTATTTAGGATCAAAGAATTCTTCTTTACCAGGTACCTTCTTTACTTCTCCTGTATCCTGATTATATAAATCTTTTAATTCATACTTTGCAAGACAACCATTGAGAAGTCCCATTGTCTTAACTGATGCAATGATAAGTCCATCTACTGCATGGTGTAAAAAGTCTTCTTCACGTTCTTTTGGTAAGTTAATCTGTGTTCTAAACTTATGAGTAATATTACCATTTAGTGTAAATACTTTAGTAGGAATTTCATTTGCTTTAAAGTAGTCTGTCAAGGTATTCAATACTACTCTGTTTGCATAACTTGTATCAATCAAGTTACGTGCAATAAACTTCTGCACAACATCCATCTTAGTAATATCATCTTTATACAATAAGTAGTTTTTCTTTCTTCTAGAAAATCTCTTAGAAGACTGCACAACAGAAATATAAGTCTGTAAATCACCACTTAATCCTAGCGTTGGATTATCAAACAAATGCTTATTATAAGCATCAATTGGTGTTCTATTACCCTTTGCTTTGTTTTCGTTGGCAGTTGCTAGAATTTTGTTGTTGTAAGAATCATCCAATGAAATAGAAATTGGAATAATATGGTCTATTTCTGTATAACGTGGATTAGTAATAACTTCACCTAGAATAAGAGGTTCTAATGTATACGCACTCTTTCCATCCTGTTCCAAATAAAGTCTGACCTTCATTTTAGTCTTACCATTAATCTTATCAGGATTATAACCATTTTCCTTTAATAAAGTATCTACTTCTTTATTCTTCTCTTCATAGAACTTCTGTCTGTTATTAATGCTCTTTTTCTGATCAGCTGAATTCTTTTCTCTTGTCATTTCCACTACAATCGTATCGAATTCACCATATTTTCTACGTAATGCATTAATTACCTTAAACGTTTCTCTTTGTGCTCTTTTTGTTACTGGAGAAAGAATAGCTGTATCATCTGCTTCAATAGACTTTTTCCCCTTTAATGCAGATACATCTTTACCTTTATGAATCTGCTGAATCAACTGCATCTGGTTGTAATTAGAAACATACATTTCTTCATTTAGTTCTCTCATAGCCTTTAGAGATAAACTATGATAGTTCGCAATACCGTCTAGGTTTGCAAGTTTATCTACTGTTTCATCAGTAATTAATGATGAGTTAATAAGATTCAATAATTGTTTTCTTTCTTCAATACCTTTTCTATTTGTTAGAATTTCTATGATTTGATCTAATACTTCATAGTCTTCAAGAGAAATAGTTTCTCCACAATCTTTAAAACATTTCTTTAACTTTGCATATCCTTTAAATTCACTCTTTAAAGGCTTTTTGTTCTTATCGATTCTAAAGCCAGAAATATTAGTTAAATCAGTTCCTAAAATCTTCGCAACATCTTTTGGTTCAACCTTCGCTTTCTTAGTGATAATCTTAAATACCTTATCCTTCTGATCCATTGTAATCTTCTTATCGCCATTATAAGTAAGATTATTTAAATCATTTAATAAGTTAAAGATATCACTAGTCACAGCTAATTTAGGTGCACGTGGTTCATCAGGATAAACACTACATTTACCTCTCATTTTTTCAATCAAATCAATTGGTTCTTTCTAATATGCTTCAATATAACGACCATATGGTGTTGGTGACTTCTGGCTACCTGGGCCTTCATAGTAAGCACGTTTTCTAGATACAATCTGTACAATTGCTTCACATGCTTCTTCTGATAATTCCTGATGACTTAATATTTCATTTAACTCTTTGATATAGTCTTTTGTTTTAAAGTTATTATGATGCCCTCTAATAGATTCTCCGCTATTAAGCAATTCTAACTGTAGTTCACAGATATATTTACCATCTGCAAGTTTTTTAGAGTTAGCCTGTAATATTTCTTTTAGTTCACCAGTTTCCTTGCTTGCTTCTTCTGTATCATCTACTGTCTCAATTGTACTACCTCTTCTTTTTGTAATATGCAATATTGCAGTCGCAAGTTCTTCATTAGTTAACTTCTCTTTCAACCCTTTAACACGTATTTCATATACATTATCCAACGAATGGAAATCATCATTAATAATTCCTAAAGACTTCAATAAATGTTTCATATCATTAAGTCTAGTTGCTTTACGTGATATAAGTCTTCTATGCCCTCTTGTAGTACGACGTGTTTCATTCTCTGCAGCAGTACCTTCTTTAAACAGTCTTACCCCATAATCTACAAATTCATACTTATCAATATCGATTACACCATATCCGACACTAGTTATCCCTATGTCTAATCCCAAAACTAATCGTCCCATATTTTTACCTTCTTTCTGTAATCATTAATATAATTCTATCAAATTAAAACTACCACCACAATCAGTACATATTATATTTTACAATCACAACATTTGTACTTCTTACTATTATTATACTCCTATTAAAACATTATTTTCTCACGTAACCCTCCGACAGCGCCTTTTTAGAGGCACTTACTAAATTTTTCTCTTTTTTTTGATGAATTTCTCATTATTTCTGGTAAAAATATAAAAAAAAGATCACCTATGGTGATCACGGTAAGGAAATCGGATTTTGGTATGAGCTATTTCCCTACCCATTCATTACTATACACTAGTTTTGTATTTTATGCACTATTTTACAATTTTAGAAAAACTATTAAAAAAAGATTTAGTGGTACTAGCACTAAATCCCCTTCTTATATAAGCTATAGCTATATCCAAAACATAGTAAACAAGATATAAGTATAATACCTAAGCCAATAAACATATAACCTAACATACTAAAGATAATATACAACATTCCAGTTAATACAAACACATAACCAGAAAATCTATGTGTACGTGACCAGTTCTCATCACTATTTAATGTCCATGAAGTACGAATACCTATAGTATAGTTTCTTTTTATTTTAGGTAAGTAATTACCTAAAATAATAAAGATGAAGCCTATTACTATATTCATAATAAATGTCATATCAAAACGATAACCTAGACTATATGTAATAATAAGTAGAGTAACCATCAAACATATAATTGGACAAATCATTAATACAATTCTTAATCCTACTTCTGGTATATTACTCTTTTTAGGATCCTTAAATGTCATGAAGGTACAGAATATATGAAGCAATAACATAAATGCCCACACACCATATAAGCCAAAGAACTTATTCATATACCGATCAGGTGTACCATGAAAATCAAAGTGTGTTGCGACTTGTGCAGGTAACTTATTATAAGTCACTAATATACATACAAGTGGCAACAGAAATAATACCAAACTAAACTTAAACCATTCATTCTTCAACATCATCTTTTCCTCCTAAGAAAGACTTAAAATACAACAACATTTCTTCAAACACAGTCGCATTAATTTCATAAAAAATATAATTCTTATCTTTTTCTTCTCTTATTAAGTCTGCAGATTTTAATATTGATAAGTGATATGAGACAGTTGCCTGTGTCATATCAAATTGTGCGGCTATATCTCCTGCAGACATCCTTCCTTTCTTTAATAAGTTAAGAATATCTCTTCTTACTGGTGCACTGAGTGCTTTAAATGTTTTCTCAAACATATGTTCACCACCTATTTAGATAACTTTCTAAATAGATTATACAATAAATATCATGAAATACAATATCTATTTAGAAATATTTCTAAATAGATATTGTAAGAAAAAAGAGGACTAAGCCTCTTTAATGAATGGATCTCTCCAGAATACGATTAATAGATAGATTGTCATAACAACCCAGATGACTGGTTCACAGAAGATAACAGCCATATATTTAAAGACTGGAATAAATGCGAATACGAAGATGATCTTACCAACTAATTCAATAACGCTTGATACGAGTGGTAACATCTTCTGTCCAATACCCTGTAATGCGAATCTTGTCTGCATAAGAACACCTAATACTGCATAGTTAGGTGCTACAATACGTAAGTAAAGTGAACCATTGTATAAGACTGTATGGTCTGTTGTACCTGATATCCATTTTACAAGTGTAGGTGCAGTGAATAATAGTATCACTGTGACTATTGCAGCTACAATGACATCATAGATATACATCTGTTTCATGCCATTACGTATACGTAATGGATTTCCTGCTCCTCTATTTTGAGATACAAATGTGCTGGCTGCCTGACCCATAGCTGTGAAAGGCATATTGAAGAACATATATAGTTTTCTTGCAGAAGTATGTCCCGCAATAATCTGCTTGCTTCCTAAGCCATTGATGCCTGATTGTAAAATAACTGAACCTGCATTGACGATTGCACTCATAATAGCCATAGAATATCCCTGACCTAATAGTTCTTTATAGAGAGCTGCATCAAATTTGAAATGTTTCTTTTCTGGTACGAGTAATGGGACATTCTTAAAGATATAAATCAAACAGAATACGACTGATACCCCCTGGGCAATGACTGTCGCAACTGCTGCTCCTCTAACACCCATATGAAGCTTTGTGATAAAGAATAAGTCTAAACCGATATTTAACACTGATGATATGATTAAGAATACTAAAGGCATTAAACTATTCCCTATAGCACGTAATAAGCCTGCACATAAGTTATAGGCAAACATAACGACTAAGAATTGAACAATCACAATAATATAGCTATAGGCTTCATTAAGTAAGTCCGGTGATACATTAATCGCAATAAGTAATGGTTTAATTCCAATAGAGGCAATAATAGTAATCACAATAGAAGATATAATACCAATCACAAAGCTGGCTGCCACTGATTTCTTTAATAGTTCTTCATCTCCTGAACCATAGCTTCTTGCAGTGACAATGGATAAACCATTCCCAATACCTAACGCAAAACCTATTAATAAATCATAAACTGCTGTACATGAACCAATCGCAGAAAGTGATGTCATTCCTAAAGTATTTCCTACAATGGCAGTATCCATTGTGTTATAGAATTGCTGGAAGATGTTTGATATAAGAATTGGAATCATAAAGATAACTAAACTCTTAAATATTGAACCTTCAAGCATATTGACTGATGTTTTCTTCTTATCCACAATAATTTCTCCCTTCTTTTCCTGTGTTATTCTAACATAAATCAATGTTTATAGTTTATAACTCACAAATTATGAAAACACTTTAACACTCGGTAGTACCTCTCGGTCAAGTGTTTATGGTAGAATAATGAAGGTGATAGATATGAAAACAATAAAATTATATGATGAAATGCCTTATAGTACAGATTTCAAGGCAACAGTAGTAGACGTAAATAAGAATGAAATCATTCTTGACCAGACTCTTTTCTTTCCTGATGAAGGTGGTCAGGAATGTGATTTAGGAACTATTAATGATATTCCTGTTAAGGATGTACAGATCAAGAATGATGTGATTATCCATTATGTAAAGAAGCATAACTTACAGATAGGAGATATAATAGAAGGTCATATTTACTGGAAGAGACGTTATTCTTTTATGCAGAATCATACAGGAGAACATCTTCTTTCTGGCATTATACATAGCTTATATGGTTGTGATAATGTGAGTTTCCATCTCAATAGTGAAGAAGGACAAGTAGAACATGATGGTGATATCAAGGATATTGATTTACTAGAAGAAAAAGTGAATCAGGCTATCTATGAGAATAAAGAAATTCATTGTTTCTATCCTGATGATTTAAAGAGTATCTCTTATCGTTCTAAGAAAGAGATTGAAGGTAAAGTACGTATTGTAGAGATCAAAGATTATGATATATGTGCATGTTGTGCACCTCATGTAAAAAGAACGGGTGAGTTAGGCGTATTCAAGATCATCAAAGTGATACATACAACCAGAGGGACACGTTTTATATTCTTATTTGGTGAACGTGCTTATCATCGTTTCAAAGATGATTTTGATCATCTTGAATCACTTTACCATCTTTTCTCTTCCAACAATCAAACACTTGTAAAACAAGTGAATAAGATGTATGAAGAAAAAACAGCTTTAGAAGTCAAATATGCACAGTTAGAGAAAGAACATATGCTTTCTTTATGTGATCATGCTTATTTATTTGTAGAAGACTGTTTACCTCTAAACCAAAGGGAAGTCACAAATCATCTTGTTAATGTTCACGGCACAGGTGGTGTATTTGTAGGAAATGACGAAAAAGGCTATCGTTATGTCATAGGTTCTACATCAAATGCATTGGATATATTAGCACAATTAAAAAGCCTTAGAAGCAAAGGTGGAGGATCAAAGGATATGATCCAGGGATTTACACCCGCTTCTAAGACTGAGTTGCTTAAAGCCCTCTCTTAGGGCTTTTTATAATACTTGATTAAGGCTTGTGTACCTAAGTCACCATAGCCTTCTTTTTCTAATTCCTGATAGTTTCTTAATACTGTTTCTAATACATTAAGTGTAATATCTGATTCTTTAGCTTCTTCATCTGCTAACTTCATATCTTTAATAAAGTGTTTCATAAAGAATCCTGGCTGATAATCATCCTTTAAGATCTTAGGTCCGAAAGCATCTAACTGATGACTTCCTGCAGCACCTGTAGAAACAGACTTTAATAGAACATCTAGATCTAATCCTTTACTAGAAGCATAAGTGAGTGCTTCACATACACCAGATAGTGCACCTGCAATCATAATTTGATTAGCCATCTTCGCATGCTGTCCACTTCCACTAGGTCCCTGATAATTAATATTTGTTCCCATTGCCTTAAATAAAGGAAGACATGCTTCATAATCCTCTTTGTCTCCTCCTACAAGAATAGAAAGAGTCGCATTCTGAGCACCTGTATCTCCACCAGTCACTGGTGCATCTAATACGTGTAGATTTCTCTTTTTACCTTCTTCATATATTCTTTGATCAAGTGTAGGTGATGTAGTTGTCATATCAATAAGATATGTACCTTCCTTTACTGAATCAAGAATGTTGTTGTCATTAAAATAAACTTCTTCCACATCCTGTGGAAAACCTACAATAGTCATCACTGCATCTACATCCTTTACACAATCATGAATTGTAGAATGAAGTATAGCACCCTTCTCTACTAAAGATGTCACCTTTTCTGGATGTCTTGCATAAATATGCATTTCATAACCAGCACCCATTAAATGACCTGCCATAGGTAACCCCATGATCCCTAAACCTATAAATCCAATCTTTTTCATCTTATATGTTCCTTTCCTATCATATACTGCATATCTATTTCTAAGATATTCACATTATCTATCATTTGATCTGTAATATCTACCTTCTGTGTAGGACAAAGTGTACGAATTAATGTGTCTAATACCTCTTTCTTTGTTTCCTTATTCATTACTTCTTCTAATACACCTAATATATAGACCGAACGATGATTGTGTGTTCTCTTTTCTTCATTGATTCCACAATCTTCTACGACAGTATAACTCACCTGTTTTCCTATTCCATTGATCTTATAACCTGTCTTAGATGTATGGAAATAGAGTTTTCCATTCATATAGACATGATCCAGAGGAATACTATAGGGTACTTCATTAAAGAATGAGAGAACACCATAAGAAATCTTATGAAGTATATTCATTGATTCATTATAGTTTAATAGCTGTTTTGTTTTTCTCATCTTCCCTGGCACTTTAAAAGGGAGTAATGATTCCCAATCATCACTATAATGCATACAATGCTCACCTATTGGCATATCATCCTTCACAATAGTAAGTCCATCTTTAAATTTGTATAAGTAATCCATCTTCGTCCTCCATCATTTTCTGTATTGTCTTCATAACTCCATCATGATCATTATCTTCTTGAGTCACAAAACCTGCTTTACTTTGTATAAAGTGATCTGCATTCTTCATTGCATAACTATAATAAGCATGTTTAAACATCGGTAGATCATTATCAGAATCTCCAAAGACCATTGTTTCTTCTTCTGATATACCTAGCTTATTCTGCAAGAAGACTACACTATCTGCTTTAGATTGTCCTTTCTTATTGATATCAATCCAGCAGTCTCCTGATGGTTTAACTTCAAAACCTTTAATACAAGATAAAGGTCCTTCCAAACAGTTCTTCACTGGATCAATAGGATCACAAACTGTAATCTTGAATATATCATCATCTATATCTTCTATTTCTTCTACATAAGAAATACTAAAGTGACTTGTATGTTTACTTATAAGTTCTTTATCCTTATTAAATGCATACATGGCTTTCTTACCACTTAACATAGGAGCCATTCCAATAAGAGTATTCACATAGTCAACTAGCTTATACACATCTTCTTTATTCATATAGTCTGCAAGCAATGTCTCTCCGTTATGTTGTATATAGCCACCATTTTCAGCCATAAGATATATAGTTTTATTATCTTTAAAGTATTTCTTCACTTCTCCCATCTGTCTTCCAGACGAAATCGCAAAAATGATATTTCTATCATATAATTCCTTATATATTTGATTGAAATGTGGAGGCAGTTTCTTCTGATTATCCAACAAAGTACCGTCCATATCACAAATAATCATCTTAATTTGTGTAAATTTCATACTTTTCACCTCAAAATGCATTATATCACTATTTTCATACTAGACCAAAAAGTTAGGTTGTGTTAATATGTGGGCGGTGATGAAAAAATGTCAAAATATCAAGAAGTAGTGGAAGATATTATCCACAAAATAGAAACAAATGAGTATACTGATAAGCTGCCAACAGAAGATCAGTTAATTGAACAATATCAGGTAAGTAGAAATACAATTAGAAATGCGATTCGTACATTAAAGAAACAAGGTACTTTATTCTCTATTCAGGGAAGTGGTGTTTTTGTACGTCATACAAGAGATGATGATTCTTTATGGATGAATGGATCTCGTGGTATTACAGAGAATGCCCCTCGCCATGATATTACAACTGAAGTGAAGGGATTCCATATTATGATGGCTGGAGAAGAACTTTCAAAACGTATGCAATGTGAACTCACTACCCCTATCTATTATATAGAAAGAATTAGAAAGATGGATGGTGTACCAATGGCTATTGAGTATACATACTACAATAAGGATCTTGTTCCTTCACTTGATCGTCGTATTGCGAGTCAGTCAATCTATACTTATATTAAGAATGATTTGAAATTAAGTATTGGTTTTGCGGATAAATATTTCCATGTTAAAAAGTTAAGTGCACAGGAAGCAGCTATTTTGGGATTAGAAGAAGGTAGTCCTGCATTAGAAGTAGAAGACTATGTGCATCTTTCTAATGGACAGTTATTTAATGTGTCTCGTATTGTGTATAACTACAAGACAACTCATTTCTATGCATCTAATGTAGATTAAGAAAAAAAAAGAACCTCGCAGGGTTCTTTTTCTTATCTAGAGGCAATATGCAGTGAGGAACAATCCGGATTATATATTCGCAGTATTTAGGAATGACAATAAGTTGATAGGCATTAATTGAGAAATGGTTTTATAATATTTTGTCCTTCTGCAATTTCAAGCAGTCATTTATTTGCGTTCTAGATTCTATGGGTATTATAGTACGTATGCGCTTGCATTTCAATATTAATACCAATGATTTTTGCATATTTTTTAATCTTGATAATGGAGTAAGGAGTTTTTTAGTATGAAATGGTTGATATTTATCATTATTTTGATACAGACAGGATATCGATTTATATTAGACAGTATAAAGAATAAACAGAGAAAGAAACCACTACCTGTTGAAGTGAGTGATATATATGATCAAAAGCGTTATGAATCTTTCTTAAGTTATGAGAAGGATTATGGTCATATGAAGTTATGTAATAGATTATTCATATTATTAGTGTATGCATTCTATTTGTTCTCCCCTTTCTTATCTTATATAGATAGACTTCCTTTAAATGTGTATACACGTTTCTTTGTGACATTACTTAGTATTTCATTGATTAATAGAGTTGTCAGTATATGCTTTGATTATTATGCCACATTTAAAATAGAAGAGAAGTATGGCAAGAATAAAAAGACAATAAGCGTGTTTATAAAAGATGAAATTGTAGAAACAGTACTAGACTTAGTTCTTTCTTTCATCCTTTATCTACCTTGTCTTTATATTCTTGAACATATTGAAAGATGGACACATCACTTTTCTATTACTTATATACAATCTTTGGTGTTATGTTTAGGTCTGTTAGGTATTAGTTTTATCCTCTATTTAATTGTATTAGGAATCAGTTATATGTATTTAAGAGTCCAGTATACGTTTACTGAATTAGAAGACAATGAACTAAGACATAAAATAGAAGAACTGATGAAAGATTGTCCTAAGAAAGTGAAACATATTAAGGTATACAATGAATCCAAGAAATCCACTGGTAAGAATGCCTTCTTATTAAAGATGTTGTGGTATAAGGAGTTTGGAATTGCAGATAACTTTCTTGATGAGAATTCTGAAGGAGAACTTCTTGCAGTCCTCTCTCATGAAATAGGACATCTCAAACATAAAAAG
Source organism: uncultured Catenibacterium sp. (assembly GCF_900540665.1). Lineage (GTDB taxonomy): Bacteria > Bacillota_I > Bacilli_A > Erysipelotrichales > Coprobacillaceae > Catenibacterium. Next base: position 24,786 of record NZ_UQGV01000010.1, read on the forward strand.
AATATCTTTAACTATATGAAATATATTGTATTATGTATTCTATTTATATTTGTAGTTTACATGATTCCTCATGGAGAGTTATGTATAGTCTTATCAGAAAGAGCATTAAAGAGCTTTGGTCTTATTCATATGAACTATGATTTGATCTTTCTATGTTTAAGTATAATCATCTCCCCTATTATGTATATATGTTCTCTCTATATGAATTATGTATCAAGAAGAGAAGAGTATGAGGCAGATGATCAGGCAGTACATAATGGTTACGGAGAAGAATTAATCACTACATTTAAGCGTATTTCCAGTGATGAACTGATAGATATCTATCCAGCAGACTTCATTGAATATACCTCTTATGATCATCCAGGTATGTATCATCGTATTAAGCATATACAAGAAGAAATGAGAAACCGAAAGCCGTAAAGGCTTTCTTTTTTTATCCTATATTTCGTTTAAAAGAAGTTATATGGTATATATTTTCGTTGAATCATAAAATTATGAAAGTTTTATCACTTTTATAACAATTTTTCTTTACAATGATAAAAATATTTTGTACTATAGGTTCACTTATATAGGAGGTGTGTGCATGAACAAAGGTTTATATGATTCATCTTTTGAACATGATAACTGTGGTATTGGTGCAGTTGTTAATATCAAAGGTGTAAAAACGCATATGACAGTATCAAATGCGTTAAAGATTGTAGAACAGTTAGAGCATAGAGCTGGTAAAGATGCAAAGGGAGAAACAGGTGATGGTGTTGGTATCCTCACACAGATTCCTTATACATTCTTTAAAAAGAGTATTAAGGATTTCCAGTTACCTAAGGAAGGTCATTATGGTGTTGGTCAGTTCTTCTTCCCTATGAATGAACTAGAAAGACATCAGGCAATGACTATGTTTGAAAAGATTATTACTAAGGAAGGTATGACTTTCCTTGGATGGAGAAAGGTAGAAACTCATAAAGAGGTATTAGGTACTAAAGCGATTGAAGCGATGCCTTATATTATGCAGGGATTCGTAAAGAAACCTGATGATTGTGAAGTAGGTCTTTCTTTTGATCGTCTTCTTTATCAAGCAAGAAGAATTTTTGAACAGAGTAATGAAAATACTTATGTATGTTCATTATCTAGCCGTACTATTGTATATAAAGGTATGTTTCTTGTAGGACAGCTTAGAAGCTTCTTCCAGGACTTACAGGATGATGATTATAAGAGTGCAATCGCATTAGTGCATTCTCGTTTCTCTACAAATACTAATCCATCATGGCAAAGAGCACATCCAAACCGCTTTATTGTCCACAATGGTGAAATTAATACAATTAGAGGTAATGCGAACAACATGCTTTCTCGTGAAGAAAACATGAAATGTGATGTATTAGATACAGAAAAAGTATTCCCTGTTGTAGATGTAAATGGTTCAGACTCTGCGATGTTGGATAACACATTAGAATTCTTAGTCATGAGTGGTATGGAACTTCCTCGTGCTGTCATGATGTGTATTCCAGAACCATGGGAAAACAATCCTTCTATGTCTAAAAAGAAGAAGGATTTCTATGCTTATAATGCAACAGTCATGGAACCTTGGGATGGTCCTGCTTCTATTTTATTCTCTGATGGTGAATTAATGGGTGCTGTCCTAGATAGAAATGGTTTAAGACCTTCTCGTTACTATATTACTAAAGACTCTTATCTCATCTTATCTTCTGAAGTCGGTTCTTTAGAAATTCCTACAGAAGATATTGTGGTTAAGGATCGTTTACGTCCTGGTAAGATGCTTCTTGTAGATACTAAGAAGGGTGTTCTTATTAATGATGAAGAGTTAAAGAACTATTATGCACAAAAGGAACCTTATGGTGAATGGCTTGATTCCCATTTAGCATATTTAAAGGATTTAAAGATTCCTAATGAACGTGTTGAAGTAATTAGTGATGAAAAACTAGAAACTTTGCAGACTGCATTTGGTTATAAATACGAAGACATTAAAGACTATATTATCCCAATGGCAATGAATGGTAATGAACCAATTATCGCAATGGGTAATGATGCCCCTCTTGCCGCAATGAGTACTATGCATCAGCCACTCTTTAATTACTTTAAACAGTTATTTGCTCAGGTAACTAACCCTCCTATCGATTCTATTCGTGAAGAGATTGTAACATCTACTTCATTAGACATTGGTACTGAAGGAAATATCTTAAATGATTCACCTGATAACTGTCGTTTATTACATATTCATAACCCTATTCTTACTAATACAGATATTCTTAAGTTAAAGCATCTCCATACAGATGATTTTGAAAGTGAAACTATTTCTACACTTTATTATAAGAATACATCACTTAAAAAGGCTTTAGATCACCTCTTTATTGAAGTAGATAAAGCATATCATCGTGGCGCAAATATTATTATTCTTTCAGACCGTGGTGTAGATGATAACCATTGTGCTATTCCTGCATTACTTGCAGTCGCAAGTGTTAACTCTTATTTAGTACGTACTAAAAAGAGAATGAAGATGGCTTTAATTATTGAATCTGGTGAAACAAGAGAAGTACATCATTTCGCAACTCTACTTGGTTATGGTGCAAGTGCTATTAATGCTTATCTTGTTCAGGATACAATTCATCAGGCTGTAGAAGATGGTTTATTAGAAAAAGATTACTATGCCGCAGTAGAAGATTATAATCATGCCGTACTTTCTGGTATTGTCAAGATTGCCTCTAAGATGGGTATTTCTACTTTACAATCTTATCGTGGTTCTCAGAACTTTGAAGCCATTGGTATTTCTAAAGAAGTGATTGATACATACTTCCCTCATACAGTAAGTAGAGTAGAAGGTATTACTTTAAAAGATATTGAAGCTGATACAAATGCTTTAAATAATCAGGCTTTTGATCCTCTTGGATATGATGTAAATCCTACACTTGATTCTGGAGGATTCCATAAAGAAAGAAGCCATAAAGAAAAACATCTTTATAACCCTAAGACAATCCACTTATTACAGCAGGCAAGCCGTTTAGGTGATTATAAGTTATTTAAAGAATTCTCTGAAACTATTACTCAGGAAGAAGAAGGTATTAACTTACGTGGTTTATTAGATTTCGACTTCAGTAAGAGAAAACCTATTCCTCTAGAAGAGGTAGAACCTGTAGAAAACATTGTGAAACGTTTTAAGACAGGTGCTATGAGTTATGGTTCTATTTCTAAAGAAGCTCATGAAACAATGGCTATTGCGATGAATAGATTACATGGTAAGAGTAACTCAGGTGAAGGTGGAGAAGATGCAGAACGTTTTGTGACTCGTCCTAATGGAGACTCTACATGTTCAGCTATTAAACAGGTAGCCAGTGGTCGTTTTGGTGTAACAAGTGAATACTTATGTTCTGCCAATGAAATTCAGATCAAGATGGCTCAGGGTGCAAAACCTGGTGAAGGTGGACACTTACCTGCTGGTAAGGTTTATCCTTGGATTGCGAAGACTCGTCATAGTACTCCAGGTGTATCATTAATCTCTCCACCACCACATCATGATATTTATTCTATTGAAGACTTAGCACAGTTGATTTATGACTTAAAGAATGCGAATGAAGCAGCGCGTATTAGTGTTAAGTTAGTATCTGAAGCAGGTGTTGGTACTGTTGCATCAGGTGTAGCCAAAGCAGGTGCTCAGGTTATTCTTATTTCTGGTTATGATGGTGGTACGGGTGCAGCACCTAGAAACTCAGTTTATAGTGCAGGTCTTCCTTGGGAATTAGGTCTTGCGGAAGCACATCAGACATTAATCATGAACGATTTAAGAGACCGTGTTGTGATTGAAACAGATGGTAAATTATTAACTGGTAGAGATCTTGCGATTGCATGCTTACTAGGTGCAGAAGAATATGGTTTTGCGACAGCACCACTTATTACTATGGGATGCGTTATGATGCGTGTATGTAACTTAGATACATGTCCTGTAGGTGTTGCGACTCAGAACCCTATCTTACGTAAGAGATTTACAGGTAAACCTGAATATGTAGTGAACTTCATGCAGTTTGTCGCAGAAGAAATGCGTGAATATATGGCACAGCTAGGATTTAGAACTATTGATGAAATGGTTGGTCATACAGACTTATTAAAGAAGAAGGATATCGCAGATCAGTATCATATGGACTTATCTAAAATCTTAGATAGCACATATGCGAATGATGCACATAACTGCTTTAATCCAGCTCATGTATATGACTTTAAATTAAATGAAGTACTTGATACAAAGGTATTATTAAAGACTCTAGAACAGGCTTCAAAATCTCATAAGAAGACAGAAGTTTCTGTAGAAGTCTCTAATACAGACCGTTCATTTGGTACAATCCTTGGTTCTCATATTACTAAGACTTTAGGTAATTTTGTGGAAGATGACTTCATTACAGTGCGTGCATTTGGTGCAGGTGGGCAGAGTTTTGGTGCCTTTATTCCTAAAGGACTCACTCTTGAATTAACAGGTGATTCTAATGACTACTTAGGTAAAGGATTATCTGGTGGTAAGATTATTGTGAAGACACCTCATGAAGCCACATTCAAAGCAGAAGACAATATTATTATTGGTAATGTTGCCTTATATGGTGCAACAAGTGGTGAAGCTTATATCAATGGTGTTGCTGGAGAACGTTTCTGTGTAAGAAACTCTGGCGCCAAGGCTGTTGTAGAAGGTGTTGGTGACCATGCGTTAGAATATATGACAGGCGGTTTAGTTGTTATTTTAGGTGAAACAGGTAGAAATGTTGCTGCTGGTATGAGTGGTGGTATTGCATATATCTATGATCCAAATAATGATTTATATGAAAAATTAAATGGTGCACTTGTAGAATATTCTGAAGTGAACAAGCCATATGATATTAAGACAGTAAGAGAATTAATTGAAAATCATTATAAGTATACTGGTTCAGAGAAAGCCAAGATGTTCTTAGATGATTTCAAGACATATATTGGTAAGTTTAAGAAGATCATTCCACATGATTATAAGAAGATGATGGATCTGATTGCTTATTATCAGTCACAGGGTCTAGATGAAGATCAGGCTAAGGTAGAAGCATTTAATGCCTCTATGAAAGGAGGAAAATAGTCATGGGTAAGAAAACTGGATTTTTAGATTATGCACGTGAGACATCTTATGAGGTTCCTCCTACTGAACGTATTAAGAATTTTGATGAATTCCATATCCCTTTGTCTACTAAAGAACAGCAGAAACAGGGTGCAAGATGTATGGACTGTGGTATTCCATTTTGTCAGTACGGCCAGAAGATTAAAGGTATGTTTTCTGGCTGTCCTTTAAATAATTTAATTCCTGAATGGAATGATTTAGTATTTAAGGGTAAGTATGAACAGGCTCATAAACGTTTAAAGAAAACAAATAACTTCCCAGAATTCACTTCTAGAGTATGTCCTGCATTATGTGAAAAAGCTTGTACATGTTCTTTAGATGGTGAAGCAGTATCAGTTAAAGAAAATGAACATGCGATTATTGAATATGCCTATGAACATCTATTAGAAGAACCAAAACCACCAGTAAAGCGTGTAGGTAAAAGAATTGCAGTTATTGGTTCTGGTCCTGCTGGATTAGCCGCTGCAGATACTCTTAACCAACGTGGTTATGATTGTGATGTCTATGAAAGAGAAGATCGTTTAGGTGGACTATTAATGTATGGTATTCCTAATATGAAGATTGAGAAGAATATCATTGATCGTCGTATTTATAAAATGACAGCCGAAGGGGTTAAGTTCTTTACAAATAAGGATATTACTACCAAGAAACAGGCAAAAGAGTTATTAAGTAAGTATGATGCTGTTATTCTTGCAGTTGGTGCTAAGGAACCTAGAGATATTCATGTACCTGGTAGAGAAGGTAATAATATTCTTTTCGCAGTAGACTATTTAACTCAGGTGACTAAGTCATTATTAAATAGTAATTTCAAGGATGGTCAGTATCCTAATGCGAAAGGTAAGAATGTATTAGTCATCGGTGGTGGTGATACAGGAAATGACTGTGTTGGTACAGCAATCAGACATGGTGCTAAGTCAGTATTACAGTTAGAAATGATGTCAGAACCACCTCTTGTAAGAGCGGATTCTAATCCATGGCCAGAATGGCCTTTAATCAAGAAGACTGATTATGGACAGGAAGAAAACATTGCGGTATTTGGTGAAGATCCTCGTGTCTATAATAGTACAGTAAAAGAATTCATTCTTGATAGTAAGGGTAATGTAAAACAGGCTGTAATTGTAAAGTTACAGCCTGTAGTGAAAGATGGTCGTCGTTCATTTGAACAGGTACCTGGCAGCGAAAAGACTGTTCCTTGTGATCTAGTGCTTATTGCAGCAGGATTTATCGGGGCCCAGAAGCCAGTTATTCATGCATTTGGTGTAGATTTAGATGCAAGAAATACTGTAAAATGTGATGAAAATGATCATCATACTAATATTAGTAAATTATATAGTGCTGGTGATGTTCGTAGAGGTCAATCTTTAGTCGTATGGGCTATTAGAGAAGGCCGTGATGTTGCTAAGCAGGTAGACTTTGATTTAATGGGTTATACAGGATTATAAAACATATAGGTTGCAACAGTGATTGTTGTAACCTTTTTTTATATGTTAGAATAGATATAGGAGGTACATTATATGGATCATCTCAATTTCATATTTACTAAAAATGATTTTTATATTGATGAAGTGAAAGATTCAGCATGGGCTGAGTTGTTTAAAGAGAATAAATATACAACCCTTTATGAGTTGGGCTTTAAAAATAATTTGAAAGGACTAACACCAAGTGCTTTTTATTTATATCAATTATCACAGAGGTTTATTGAAATATTAAGTCGTAGTCCTGAATTAGAAGTTGCAAGAGAAGAGACAATAATAGAATTATCTGATGATGATTTAGATTACCTTATGTCTATGATTCCATTTGCGATTGGTACAGAATATATCAATGAAAGATGGATTAAAAATATTATTAAACATTTAAATGAACAATTTAAAAAGGATATGACATCCTATAAAGGTACAGTACAAATGTATCTTCAGGAAAAGTCTCAGGATCTAAAGGCTGCAAAAAGAATTTATTTTCATTTAGTAGAGAATGAAGAAGATACTGATTTTCCTTTCGCATTTCTTGCCACATATGCGACAAAGGATATAGAAAATAGAATAGTACATATGCCTTTAAAACATGCACTGATTGAATATAAGAATGATCAGAAACAGTTATTAGATCTATTATCATGTCTCAATGATGTTGCACAGAAAATAGGTTTAATTGCGAAATTCATGGAAACAGGTGATTTGTTTCATCCTATCAGATTAACAAGTCAGGAAGCTTATACTTTACTTAAAAGTGTTCCGGATATTGAAGCGTCCGGTATTAAGTGTAGAGTACCAAACTGGTGGAAGAAAAAATATTCTTCAGTTAAGATTAATGTGAATATTGGAGAAAAGAAGCCTTCTCTATTAGGTTTTGAATCTATTTTATCAGCACAGCCTTCACTCATTGTGAATGGACATGCATTGACTAAAAAAGAAATCAGCGAATTATTAAAGATGGAAGAAGGTCTTGGCTGGTTAAAGGGTCAATGGGTAGAAATTAATCACAATAAGCTCCAACAGCTTCTTGAACAGATGGAAAAATATGATGGTGCAATTACTTTAAAAGAAGCTCTCACAAAGACATATATATCTGATGAAGATAATGTAGATGTTGATTTAGGTGTACAGATATCTAATGGTAAGTGGTTAAGAGAGACTCTAGGGCAGTTAAAGAACCCATCAAAGATTAGAAATAAGGCAAAGCCTAAATATTTAAAGGCAACACTTCGTCCTTATCAGAAGAATGGTTATAACTGGCTGAATCAAATGAATGATTTAGGTTTTGGTGCCTGTCTTGCAGATGATATGGGATTAGGTAAGACAATACAGGTTATTTCTTTCTTAGAGAAGATGTATGAGAGTCATAAAGAGAGTCGTGTATTATTGATTGTCCCTGCATCTTTACTTGGTAACTGGTCAAAGGAAATAGATAAGTTTGCACCTCGTATGACATATCATATACTTCATAGTAAGACTAATATTTTAGATGAAGATTGTTTTGCGACTATTACTACATATGGAATGGCTTTGCGTATGGAATGTCTCCAGGAACGTGTATGGGATTGTTTGATTTTAGATGAAGCACAGGCTATAAAGAATCCGGGTACAAAACAGACAAGAGCTATTAAGAAGATTCCTAGTCAGATGCGTATTGCGATGACAGGAACTCCGATTGAAAATGATTTATCTAATTTATGGTCTTTATTTGATTTCTTAAATAAAGGATTATTAGGAAGTGCTGCGGATTTTAAGAACTATACAAAGAAAGTACAAGCCTATCCTGAATATATGACTAAACTGAAAATGATGGTTTCACCTTTTATTTTGAGACGTTTAAAAACAGATAAATCGATTATTTCTGATTTACCTGATAAGATGGAAATTACAGAACATGTAGATCTCTCTAAGAGACAGATTGTCTTATATCGTAAGGAAGTAGAAAAGGCAGAAGATTTAATACTAGAATCAGAAGGAATAGAACGTAGAGGTATTGTATTAGGTTTACTTACAAAACTTAAACAGATTTGTAATCACCCTGATCAGTTTATTCATGATACAAACTTCAATCCAAAAGATAGTGGTAAGTATGCGATGTTGAAGAAATTATGTGAAACAATCTATGAGAAGAGAGAAAGAGTATTGGTATTTACGCAATATAAGGAAATGTGTGAACCATTATCAGATTACTTAGAATCTATATTTCATAAGAAGGGATATATTATTCATGGTGGTATTCCTGCAAAGAAACGTACAGAGATTGTAGAAAAATTCAATAATGAAGATGAGTATGTGCCTTATATTGTATTATCACTTAAAGCTGCAGGTACAGGACTTAATTTAACTGCCGCAAATCATGTGATTCATTTTGACCGCTGGTGGAATCCAGCTGTAGAAAATCAAGCCAGTGATAGAGCATATCGTATTGGACAGACAAAAGAAGTCTTTGTGCATAAGCTTGTTTCAAATGGGACAATTGAAGAAAAGATTGACCAGATTATTGAATCAAAACAGGAACTAGCAGAATCTATTCTTGCGACTGGACAAGAAAAATGGATTACTGAAATGGATACAAAAGAACTATTGGATTTATTCAGATTGGATGTGTAACATATGGGAAGATATTGAAAAACAAGTATGCAATATTCACAGATCAGTGTGGGAGAACTACAGAGAAAAGCCCAACAAAGTGTGAATAATGCGAAAAGTAAAGGAAAAGAAATGCACCCAATAGTGATTGAAGGTAGACAAATCGCAAAGAGCTGGTGGGGTATTGCCTGGTGTCAGAATATCGAACAATATGCAGATTATTCCAGTCGCCTCGCACGTGGAAAAAGATATGTAAAAACAGGTGCTGTTATTGATTTACAGATTGTGAAAGGTAAAGTAAAAGCACGTGTTCAAGGTACACGAAGAACACCTTATAAGGTAGAAATTAATATCAGCCCGCTTAAAGAAGATGTATGTGAAGAGATTATAGATAAATGCAGTTCACAGATTCAAAATCTCCAGCAGCTTCTCAATGGAGAATTTCCTGAAGACTTAAAAGATATATTCTTATCAAAGCATGGCTTGTTTCCTTCTCAAAGAGAAATAAGTTTTAATTGCAGCTGTCCTGACTGGGCTATTATGTGTAAGCATGTTGCTGCAGTACTTTATGGTATAGGTGCTAAATTAGATGAGAATCCATTCTTGTTTTTTGAACTAAGAGGTATTGATGTCAATAAACTTGTAGATGTGACAATTAAAGACCATGTAGACTCTTTATTAAAACATGCAGATATGCCTGTGACAGATAGAGTCATGGATGAATCATGTATTGAAACATTATTTGGTTTAAAATAAGTGCTCTAAAGGGTTGAAATGTATCAAGTGTAGTTACCCCACTCCAACCTTTTTCTTACAAGTTAGTCTTGTAAAAATAGTAGAATTATAGAGAGGTGATTATATGCATGAAGGTTTAATTTCTATTGGTAAGATGGCAAAAATTAATCATGTGAGTATTAATACTTTACGTCTTTATGATAAATGGGGCTTATTGACACCTATTTATGTTGATCAAGATACAGGTTATCGCTATTATGATATGAAGCAGAATGCGAGACTTGATCTGATTGGGTATATGAAAGAGTTAGGAATGAACTTGAAGGAAATAAAAGAACTATTGGATAAGGAAGATCCTACTCTCATAGAAGCGATACTCATCAAGAAACAGCGTTCTATAGAAAAAGAGATGGATAATATTCTACGTCAAAGAGATGCAATCAAACGTACAATCTATTCTCTTGAAAGATATCGTAAATCCCCTACTCCTGGCACTCTTACTACTGAATATATTGATGAACGCCATATCTATGCCAAACGAGTCAATAAGAACTTCTATGATTATGATCAGAATGGGTATGAAGTGATACTTAAAGAATTCAAAGATCAATTATTAGAAGAACATCTTCCACAGGTGTATTACTGTAATGTGGGAACATTTCTTAAGAGAAAGAGATTCCTTAAACAGGAGTTCATCACGCATGATATATTTATCTTTGTGGATGAACATTTTCCTAAAAAAGAATCCATAAAGACATTAGAGAGCGGCATGTATGCCTGTATATATATGGATGATTTCAATAATGAAAAAGAGTATGCAGGAAGATTACTTCAATATTGTCTAGATAATAATTATGACGTGATTGGTGATTATATATGTGAAGTATTAATAGAACTCACATTCTTTAAAGATAATGAACGTTCTATGTATTTAAGATTACAAGTACCAATTGCCTACAAAAAGGTTGACCCTCATCATTGATGAGGGTTTACACTGTAGTTAGGAGGTAATTCTTATGGAAAAAATTAAAGTTGTACAATATGGATGTGGTAAGATGAGTAAATACATCTTACGTTATTTGTATGAGAAAGGTGCTCAGATTGTTGGGGCCATCGATAATAATCCCGCAATTGTAGGCATGGATGTAGGTGATTATGCAGAACTAGGTATTAAGACTGGTGTAAAGATCAGTAGTGATGCAGATGAAGTATTGGATAATTGTGATCCAGATGTGGCTGTAGTGACATTATTCTCACTTGTAAGTGATTGTTATGATCATTTTGAAAAGTGCTTAAGTAGAGGTATTAATGTCATCACAACATGTGAAGAAGCTACAGATGCATGGACAACTGATCCAGTAAGAATGAATAAGTTAGATGTTCTTGCGAAAGAAACAGGTTGTACATTTGTGGGCAGTGGTATGGAAGATACTTTCTGGGTTAATATGGTAGGTTTAGTTGCTGGTTCTTGTCATACAATTAATAAGATTGAAGGGGCAGTCAGCTACAATGTAGAAGAATATGGATTAGCCCTTGCGAAAGCACATGGTGTAGGTTTAACACCTGAAGAATTTGAAGCAACAATTGCCCATCCTGAAGAAATTGAACCATCTTATGTATGGAACTCTAATGAAGCTCTCGCATCTCGTATGGGATGGACTATTAAGTCCCAGACACAAAAGTGTGTACCTTATTTCCACGATACTGATTTGTATTCTGAAACAATGGGTGAAACAATTCCAAAAGGAAATTGTATTGGTATGGCTGCAGTCGTTACTACAGAAACATTCCAGGGTCCTATTATTGAAACACAGTGCATTGGTAAGGTCTATGGTCCTGATGATGGTGATATGTGCGATTGGAAGATTACTGGCGAACCAGATACTGAATTCCATGTAGTTAAACCAGCTACAGTAGAACATACATGTGCTACTATAGTAAACAGAATCCCTAGCTTACTTAGAGCACCAGCTGGCGTTGTCACTGTTGATCAGTTAGATACATTAGAATACTTAACATATCCTATGGATTATCATTTATAATCATTACAAACTCTCCCTTTAGTGGAGAGTTTTTTTGTATGCTTATTCCAAACAAATCGTTTAAAATGTTAGATGAAATTTTCTTCTATTTATCTTATGATTAGATTAGAGAAATTGGAGGATAACATATGGATTTTAATAATTTTTATAATGGGCAGGAGTTTGAGACATATAAGTATCTTGGTACTTTTGTTCATATGAATGGTGTGACTTTTAGAACATATGCGCCAGCAGCATCTCATGTGGCAGTTATTGGAGAATTTAATGACTGGCAGGAAACACCTATGAATCGTTGTGGAAATGGTCAGTTCTTTGAAGCGACTGTATCAACTGCTAAACCAGGGCAGATGTATAAGTATCGTATTTATAATAATGGGTCTTTTGTAGATCATTGTGATCCTTATATGTATACAAGTGAAGTACGTCCTAATAATGCATCTATTATTTTTGATATGAATCAGTATACATTCCATGATGATGCTTGGATGAATCAAAGATTTAGTGAAGATATGCCTATTAATGTGTATGAAATGCATTTTGGTTCTTGGAAGAAACCAGGTGAAAAAGCAGATGACTGGTATACATATCGTGAAATGGCTGATTTAATTATTCCTTATTTAAAAGAGAATCATTATAACTTCTTAGAAATCATGCCTTTAAATGAATATCCTAATGATTTAAGCTGGGGTTATCAGCCTACTGGTTATTTTGCCCCTACATCTCGTTATGGTACTCCTGATGATTTAAGATATTTTATAGAAAAATGTCATGAAAATAATATTGCGGTTATTCTTGATTTTGTACCTGTTCATTTTGCGATTGATGGATTTGGTTTGAATAACTATGATGGTACACCTCTTTATAATTATCCTAATGATGCAGTAGGTAAGAGTGAATGGGGTACATGTAATTTCCAGCATTCTCGTGGTGATGTATGTTCATTCTTGAATTCTTCTGCTTATTACTGGTTAAAGGAATATCATATTGATGGCTTAAGACTAGATGCAGTTGGTAATCTTATTTACTGGCAGGGGAATAGTGGTCGTGGAGAGAATAGAGAAGCGATTCGCTTTGTTCAGAACTTTAATAGAGGACTTAAGCAGAGAGTTCCTCATACTCTTCTTTTCGCAGAAGATTCATCTTCTTATCAAGGTGTAACACGTCCTGTTGAACAAGGTGGTTTAGGTTTTGATTATAAATGGGACCTTGGATGGATGAATGATACATTAGATTACTTTATGAAGACACCAAAAGAAAGACCTTCTTTCTACCATAAGCTTACATTCTCTATGATGTATTTCTATAATGAGCATTTTATTCTTCCATTCTCACATGATGAAGTAGTACATGGTAAGAAGACTATTATTGATAAGATGTATGGGGAGTATGAAGAGAAGTTTGCGCAGGTGAAGGCACTTTATATGTATATGTTTGCTCATCCTGGCAAGAAGTTAAACTTTATGGGTAATGAGATTGCGATGTTTAGAGAATGGGATGAAACAAAGGAACCTGACTGGTTCTTATTGAAGTATCCTATGCATGATTCTTTCCTTCATTTCATGAGAGAATTAAATAAGATCTATTTAACACATCCTTCTTTATCACAGTATGACTTTAATGAAAGAGGATTTAAATGGGTGGATTGTCATCAGGAACAGGATTGTATTTATGTCTTTAAACGTATGAGTGATAAAGAAACAATAGTAGCTTTCTTTAACTTCCATAATGTAGATAAGACATATACTTATAAAGTAGATCAGCCTGAAATATTGACTCTTCTATTAAATTCAGATAATGAATTATATAGTGGTAAATCACACAATCTTGATAGAGAAATTCATGTAAAGAATGAAATAGAAATGACATTACCTGCCTATAGTGCACAATTCTATATAGTAAAGTAAGAAAGTAGGCTAACCTATCACTAGGCTAGCCCCTTATCAAACCGTACGTGCA
>NZ_UQGV01000011.1 GCF_900540665.1 uncultured Catenibacterium sp.
AGTAATAAACTTTATTTAGAAGATGATTCTGCTCATTCTATAGGTTCATATGAGGTTAAAAATAATTTACTAACTATGTGTTTTAATGATATGAATACTGAAAGTGACTTAAATATTGCACTAGTATTAGACACAGATTCTTCTCATATAGTATTTGATACAACGGGTACTTCTACTCTTTCATTTAATAATAAATCTATTGAAGTCCATAAATATTTAGAACAAACGACTATCACAACGCAAGTAGATGAGCAGATTGTTGCGGATGTTCAGAACAATACAAATGCAGAAGTCGCAGCACCTACAAGTACACCTGTCACTGTATCAAATGATACAACAGCAGATCCGATATGTGGAACTGCCACAGACTTTGGACAACATATTACATCAGCCTCAGTGAGTAAGTTACATAATGGTCAGTGGGTAGAATCTACTGAATTTGAAGATGGGGATCAGGTTAAGGTACATATTTCCTATAATCTTCCTGCCGATATTGTGACTGGGGAAAATGATTCAATCTGTTATCAGCTGCCTAATGGTGTTAAACCAATGAAGAAAGAGACAGGAGCTGTTTATGCCTCTAATGGTAAAGCAGTAGGAACTTATATTATTGATACAGATGGAAAAATCACAATTGAGTTCAATGAAGAGTATGCGAACTCTGAACCTTTCTCAGGTTATATTGAATTTGAAGGAACTGTTCATGCAAGTGATGCAGGAGATAATGGAAATATTAAGTTTGATGGTACAGGTGGAGAAATCACTATTAAACCTAATAAGTCACAATATGATTTGAATGTGTCTAAACAGGGTTCATTACTTTCAAATGGACAGGTGAGCTACACAATTACTGCAAGTTCTATTAAAGGCACTGAAGGCACAGTTGATATTAAAGACCAGTTTGTGAATTGGGATAGTGCAACGGGTACTTATAATCAGAATAGTTTTAAGGTTATAAAGAAAAAACAGAATGGAAATACATCACAGGTTTATGTATCTCCTACTATCAATGGTGACTCATTCACAATCAATGGTTTACCAAAGTTAAATGCGGGTGAAAGCTATGAAATCACTTATACCGCTAAGGCTTTGTCAGATGGTAAAGATGGTTCTGGTTCTTTAGGAAATACTGTGAAAGCAACAAGTGGTGGGATTTCTAAAGAATCAGGTACATGGACTACTATCTCTCATCCAGTAGTATCAAAATATGGTGGATATGACTACAATACAGGAAAGATGAACTGGACTATTACAATTAATCCAGATAAGAAAAATATTAGTGGTTATACACTGACTGATCAGATTCAAAATGGTTTAACATTACCAAGCTCATTTACTTTAAAGAAGAGTGATGGTTCAACAGAAACAATTACTTTACCATATACATTCCCTGAAGGATCACAGGATTCATATACTATTGAATATCAGACAGATGCGCCAAAAGAAAATGGAAACGTAAGTAATAAGGCTAATCTAAGTAAGGGTGATCAATCTTATGAAACAAATACACAGGTTGGTGTATGGCATAGAGACTACGCTCTTTCAAAGTCTTTAAGAAGCAGTACTGTTTCAAAAGATTCTAAGACTATGAAGAATACTTGGCAGGCTTATATCACATTACCGAATAAAGAAATAAGTTCTGTTGTTTACTCTGATATCATTCAGGATGGTACAAGTAAAGATGATCTTGATTTTAAGGGTGAACATTATGCGATTCTTTCTACTTTAAAACAGGAAATCTTAACTAATATTCAATTAAAGGATCAGGAAGGACATATTCTTTCTAATAATGATCTTATTATTGATATCAAGTTCTATGCAGATGAAAATAAGACAAAAGAAGTCACAAAAGATAATGCCCATGTCAAGGCATTTGAAGTGACAGTTAAGAAAGCAGATGGTTCTTCGTTTATAGGACAGGCTCTTAATATCTCTTCTTATTCTACTATTTGTGATTTATCTGATGCAGAAGATGGTGTTGATTATCATTTCTCAAATAAGGGTATTGTGAAGAATCTAACATCAAGCAGCAGTGTGACCTACAATAAACCTAAAAAAGTAGTAAAGCAGGGTTATGGACAAGCAGAAGGTGAAAACTACAACAAATATACTTCAGGTAAAGTGAATACAAATTATGTAAGTCAGAACGGTAAGCTTTATTATAGAATTCTATTTACACCAGATTCTAATGAACAATATAGTTTCACTGATACTTTACCTAAAGGAACTACACTTGTAGAAACAGAATTACGTTCTGATTATAAGAATAGTCCACATAAAGATAATCCAGCTGATCGTAGTTCACCAGAAGCTGTTTATTATTTCAATGATTACTATGAACAGTATTGTGATGGTGATCAAAACAATACTGATATAAGTAAGTACTTTAAGTATTCTTACAATAAATCAACCAACAAAGTTACCTTTACATTCAATCCAGGTTACAACAGAACGGATGGTGACTGGCAGACAAATAGAAGTCATCCAAATGGTACAATCGCAATCTATTATGCGATAGATATCACAACTGATGATTATTGGGATGATTTAAAGAATGAATCTAAGAAATATTCTAATACATTAGAATATGATGGTAAAAAACAGATACAGCATACAGAAGTAAATAGAGAAACAAAGAATGTTTCTAAAACAGCTAAACAAATAGAGAACACAACAAATGTAGAATACTCTGTTGTGATTAACCCAGCAGGAAAGAACCTTAATCCTCATTCAGATAAGCTCGTATTAATAGATAAGTTAGAATACAACAACCAAATGACATCTTATCTTAAACTCTCTACATTAAAGCTTTATGAATATGATTCTAGTAAAGAAAACAATAGAGGTCATGAGATAGATTCAAGTCGTTATCAGGTAAAAATTGATGAAACAACACATAAGCTTACACTCACATTACCAGATGAACTTGCTTGTGTATTAGTTTATGAATACGATTTTGATGTAGGTAACTTAAGTGATCCTTATGTAAGAAATGCAGTCACTTTACAAGAAGGTGAATATAGTTCATCTGTTGATACTAAGATCGATACACATCATGCTTCTGCAGGAGTTGTTAAGGGTAAGATTATTATTTTTAAGGTAGATAGTAAAGACTACTCAAAGAAGCTTGAAGGTGCCAAGTTTAGAATGTGGAAGTTTAATACAGAAACACATAATTGGGACGACGTGACATATCAGGGGGAAAGTGTATTTGTGACAAATAAGGATGGAGAACTCGTCTTTTCCCAGGCCCATGATAATAGTATCTTAGCGCCTCATACACTTTATAAATTCCAGGAAGTAGAAGCACCTGCTGGATATGATAAAGAAGAGAAAATCTATTACTTCTCACTCTATAATGCGACTGAAAACAAAACAAAGCAGGATGCAATGAATGCGTTAAATGCATCTAATATTTCTGGTTATACAGGCTTAAACACTTATTCAGATATTTCTTATCTGCCTAATAATAAAGAAGTCTCTGTATATGTGCCAAATAACTCTAATAGTATTTCTGTAAAGAAGGTATGGGTTGATTCTGAAAACAAGCATCTCACAAATCATCCATCTTCTATTAAATTAAACTTAATACAGAACATCCAGATACCAACAGGTGTAACAGTTAATACACATATCTATGTGAAATATGATTGGGATCAAAATGAAACAGTTATAGATGATCAATCACTTGTCATTAAGCAAGGTGGTTCTATTAAGATGACTCTTCCTGTCTTGTGCAGTCCTGGTCAGGAAGTAAATAATGTTGTAGTTGATGGAGCAGGTGATTATAGTTTTTCTAATGACAATCAATATTGGGGTCATGTCATATTAACCATCAACAATGTCACACCGGATATGAACTTAAGAATTAAACTTACAGGGAATGATTATTCTCAGGTTAAGTATGATTATGATAAAGAGTATAAAACAACCAATAAGGTTATCAATACAGTCACATTAAATGACTCTAATAATTGGAGTTATACGTGGACAAAGAATGATCTACCTAAAAAGGTAGATGGTAAAGATTGTATATATACAATCGAAGAAGAAGTACCTTCAGGATTCCAAATAAGTTATACAAATAACGATGGAATAATTGAAGGAGATATTACTGTCACAAACAAGAAGTTAGACAGTACTACACTTCCAGATGCTGGAGGTATAGGTAAGTTAGGTTATTACGCAATAGGTGCTCTATTTATTACAGTAACTCTATTGGTTTATATAGTAAATCTGAAGAAGGGGGTTTCTATCCCGTAATAACAAACTGTTATTGTTTTACATTGAGAAAATGGTTTTATAAAGGATAAAAAGGGAGGAAAAGGAATATGAAACTATTTAAGAAATTCGCAAGTTTTGTACTTGCATTCACAATGGTTATGGCTATTGCCATGCCATCAGTTGTAAAAGCAGCAGGTAATGGTTCTATTACTATTACAGGTGCTAAAGCTGGTCATACTTTTGAAGCATACCAGATTTTTGCAGGTGATGTATCAGGGAAGACACTTTCAAACCTTAAGTGGGGTAGTGGTGTAACTGAGGCTGGTCAAACTGCATTAGGAAATGCAAAAACTAAGGCTGATAGCTTAAAAAATAGTTCGGATGCGAAAGATTTTGCATCTGAAGTATCTCAATATTTAACTACTGCATCTGCTACAAGTGTGGCTGATGGTCAGGATTACAAGATTAATGGTTTAGCACCAGGTTATTATTTAGTTAAAGATAAAGATGGTTCTGTTTCTGGACAGGATTCTTATACTAAGTTTATTTTAGAAGTTGTAGGTGATGATGTATCTGCAGCAGTAAAATCAAATGTTCCTACTTCAGAAAAGAAAGTAAAGGATACAAATGACACTACAGGTAATACAACAGGATGGCAGGATTCTGCAGACTATGATATTGGTGATCAGGTGCCATTCCAGTTAACAGGTAATGTAGCTGAAGATTATAACTTATATAAAGGTGCTTATCAGTTAGTATTCCATGATACTTTGTCAGATGGTTTGACAGTTGATAGAGAATCATTTAAAGTTTATAAGAACGATGATGAAACTGCAATTGATCCATCTAACTATGAATTAAGTTTTACAGATGATCATCACTTTACTGTGACTAT
Organism: uncultured Catenibacterium sp.; assembly: GCF_900540665.1. GTDB lineage: Bacteria > Bacillota_I > Bacilli_A > Erysipelotrichales > Coprobacillaceae > Catenibacterium. The sequence continues at coordinate 5,120 of NZ_UQGV01000011.1, forward strand.
TAAGGATGTAAAAGGTTTAGGTAATGGTGTATCAAAAGTAAGAGTTGAATATACTGCGACATTAAACGAAAAAGCAGTCATTGGTGCTTTAGGTAACCCAAATAAAATGTATATGGAATTCTCTAACAACCCTAATAGTACTACAGGTACAGATAAAGGTCAGACACCATTAGATAAGGTTATTGTATTTACATATAAAGTGCTCATCAACAAGTATGATTCTCGTAGAGTTCCACTTGCAGGTGCAGCCTTCAAATTAGAAAAAGTACTTAAAGATGGCACAAAGACAGTTGTAAAAGAATATACAATTACTGAAGATGATCCTGAAAGAACAACTTTTGAATTTACAGGTTTAGATGATGGTGAATATATCCTTACAGAAACAGTGACTCCAGATGGATATAACACAATGGAACCAGTAAAATTCTCTATTACTGCATCTCATGATAAAGAAAATGATGATCCAAAATTAACTGAATTAAATGGTAATCCAGTTAGTGGTGAAATTGCATTTAGTACTAAAGTAAAAACAGGTACATTAACAGCTGGTGTTATCAACTACATGGGTTCTGAACTTCCAAGTACAGGTGGCATGGGTACTACAGTATTATATGTTGCAGGTACTATCATGATTCTTGTGGCTGGTGTATTCTTAGTAATGAAGAAAAAAGCTGAAAATAATTAATGTAAAATAGAAAGGAGTGTTCTATAATGAAAAAGAAGTTAATCAACTTATTTATAGCTTTGATGTTTATTATAGGACTCTCTTTGCTTATTTATCCAAGTTTTAGTAATTATTGGAATCAAAGACATCAGACAAGAGCAATAGCTGGATATGAAGAAAAGGTCGAGGACCTAACTGAAAAACAGTATGAAAAGCTCTGGAATGATGCTACTTTATACAACAAAAATTTAAGACATACAATGTATGCCTTAAATGATGATGAGAAAAAAGTATACAATGAGACTCTAGATGTCACAGGGACAGGTATGATGGGTTATGTAGAAATCCCTAAGATCAATGTTTCGCTTCCTATTTACCATGGAACAGATGCTGAAATCTTACAGATTGCGATAGGACATATTCCAGGTACATCCTTACCGGTGGGTGGAGAAAGTACTCATTGTGTTATATCTGGACATAGAGGATTACCAAGTGCACAGCTATTTACGGATATAGATCAGCTTAAAACGGGTGATACATTCATGCTTCAGATATTAGATCAAACTCTTTATTATGAGGTTGATCAAATTAAAACTGTTCTTCCTACAGAAAAAGATGATTTACAGATTATAGAAGGACAGGATTATTGTACACTCATGACTTGTACACCTTATGGTGTGAATACCCATAGATTACTTGTCAGAGGTCATCGTATCAATAAGACAAATCTAAGAATTAGAAGAGATCTAGTAAAAACAGATCCAGTTATTCTAGATTTATTCTGGATAGTTCTCGCAATTATTGTTGTGTTTATCTGGTATCTGACATCAAGAAAACAAAAAGAAAGGATTTAATAGCACTTATTATGGAAAAAAGATTAAAGAAGCTACTATTATGCATGACAGTTGTACTATCAGTGACACTATTTAATTTGTTTCAGGTAACTGCTGTTGATGCCAATAAGATGTGTTCACTTACACTTAATGACTGTTTATCAGGGTTAAATGTACATTTATATCGTGTGGCAAGTGTTTCTGATGATGGCAGTTATCAATATACTGAAGAATTTAAGGAAGCAGAGAAGAATACGACTGTTGATTTAAATAAGCTTGATAATAGTGAAGATCTTAAAAATGCAGCAATTACATTAAAGGGATATACTGTAAACGTTGAAGAAATCACTAATCAGGCTACCTCTTCATCGCTTACTTATACTAATTTAAAGACTGGTCTTTATCTTATTGTTGCAGACAACTTAGAAAGAGAAGATAAAACATATTCTTATTTACCTTATCTGATTTCTTTGCCGCAAAAGTCAAGCTATGATGTATCTGTTGACTTTATCAAGTATTCAGAAATCCGCTCTCATGAATATAAAATTGTAAAGCATTGGAAAGATAATGGAAATACGCATCCTGATTCAATTAATGTAGAACTATATGATGGTTCTACATTGGTAAAGACAATTACTTTAGATGCAAAACATAATTATGCTTATTCATGGAAAAGTGAAAAGGCAATGAATTATAGTATCAAAGAAAAGAATGTAAAAGGGTATAAGGGTATTGTCTCAACAAACAGTAGTGATTCTAAGACTGAATATATTATAACCAATACAAGTATCGATACACCAAAGAATAACACGCAGGTTAAGACAGGGGATATGACTAGAATCCAGCACTATCTTAGCTTGATGTGTGGTGCAGGTTTAATACTTATTCTACTTGGATACTTTATAAGATATGAAAAAGATTAGTCGATTATTTGTGACACTAGGGTGCTTATGCATCCTAGTGTCTTGTTGCTTGTTTGGTTATGCACGTTATCATCAATACAAAGAAATAAAGAACATGCAGATTCTTTACAAAGAAACGCTCCCTCTGATTCCAGATAACTATATATCCTCTCAGGGTGGCTATTTGGACATAAAGGGATATGATATAGAAGCAGTTCTTGAAGTAGGTCCTATACAGTGGGTTATAGGTAATGAAGAAACCCTTCCTCACTATAAAAATAAGAATATTGTCATACCTGACCTATATCTTGGAGAGATAGAGAAAATTAAATCTCAGGATGTTCTTACAATTCATTCTATCCCAGGCGCAAAGACTATATATCTATGTGAGGTTATTGGTGAAGTGGATACTCTCTCTCAAGACACTCTTGTTATGTATTGTAAGAGTGGGTCTTGTTATTATTGTATTAACTTAATAAAAATGTAATATTTAGAATTTATATAAATAATTCAAGAAAGTATAAGAAAAATAGAAAAAGCAGTTGACATAAGAGTGATTATTCAGTATGATGAGTTCACAATTTAAGAACTACTAAGTATAAATACAGTGAAAAGAAATAGTAGATATCTCAAAAAAGCATAGAGAGTCCTTGGGTGGTGTAAAAGGATGTTTGAAGGATATTGAATTCATCTTGGAGTAGAGCGTTGAAATAAGTAGGCGTATCCGGTCACAACCGTTATATTGTCAGAGTATGATAGTACTCGTTGAGATATATCTAGTGATAGATATATAAAATAAGGTGGTAACACGAAGATACACTCTCGTCCTTATAGGATGAGAGTCTTTTATTTATACAGGTAGAAGATAAGAGGAGAAAAAGATTATGATTATTGTATTCAAACCAAAAACAAGTGAAGAAGATGTAAAGAAGATTCAGACTAAGGTGGAAGAAAAAGGATTAGAAACTCATTTGGTTGTAGGTCATGATGTGACTATCTGTGGTGTAATTGGTGATACAACTAAAGTAGATCCTAGAGATATTGAAGTTTCACCTTCTGTAGAAAAAGTAATGAGAGTTGAACAGCCTTATAAGCTTGCAAACCGTGCATTCCATCCTGAAGATACTATTGTAGATGTAGATGGTGTTAAAGTTGGTGGTGGCCATATGGCATTAATTGCTGGGCCTTGTTCTGTTGAATCAGAAGAACAAGTTATTGCGATTGCGAAAGAAGTAAAAGCAGCTGGTGCCAATATGTTAAGAGGTGGTGCATTCAAGCCTAGAACTTCTCCATATGCATTCCAGGGATTAGGTTCTACTGGTTTAGATTACTTAGTAGCTGCAAAGAAAGAAACAGGTTTACCAATCGTATCAGAACTTATGAGTGCTGATGATATTGATGAATTCAATGAGAAGGTGGATCTCGTTCAGATTGGTGCAAGAAATATGCAGAACTTCACTTTGCTTAAGGAAGTAGGCGCAAGAGTCAAGAAGCCTATTCTATTAAAGAGAGGACTAAGTGCTACATATCAGGAATGGATCATGAGTGCAGAATATATCATGGCAAGTGGCAATGAGAATGTCATCTTATGTGAAAGAGGTGTAAGAACATTCGAAACATATACAAGAAACACTCTAGACTTACAGGCTATTCCAGTACTTAGAAAGATGACACATCTACCAGTCATCATTGACCCATCACATGCCGGTGGTAAATGGTGGTTAGTAGAACCAATGGCTAAGGCAAGTGTTGCAGCAGGATGTGATGGATTACTTATTGAAGTACATAATGATCCCGAACATGCATTATGTGATGGGGCTCAGTCATTAAAGCCTAAAAAATACACAAAACTTATTGAAGAATTACGAGAAATTGGTAAAGTAGTAGGTAAAGAAATATAAGTAGAAAGGAAGTATAAGTATGGATTTACACGGGAGAAGTTTTTTAACACTTAAGGATTATACTAAAGAAGAAATCTATTATCTTCTAGACTTAGCTAAAAAGCTAAAGGCTAAGAAGAAAGCAGGAAAGATTGGTCATTCACTTGAAGGCAAGAATATTGCGCTATTATTTGAAAAGACATCTACACGTACAAGATGTGCTTTTGAAGTAGGTGTTCTTGATGAAGGAGGACATGCTACTTTCTTGACTCAGTCACAGATGGGAAAGAAAGAGTCAATTGAAGATACAGCAAAAGTACTAGGTAGAATGTTTGATGGAATTGAATTTAGAGGATTTAAACAGGAAAATGTTGAAGCATTAGCTAAGTATTCAGGAGTGCCTGTATGGAATGGTTTAACAGATGTTGACCACCCTACTCAGACTTTAGCTGATTTCCTTACTATTCAGGAACATCTTGATAAGCCTTTAAACGAAATTAAGTTTGTCTTTACTGGTGATATTAGAAATAATGTATGTTATGGATTAATGTATGGTGCATGTAAAGTGGGAATGCATTTTGTATGCTTAGGTCCTAAATCATTAGAAATGGATCCAGAAGTTGTTGCTTATTGTCAGGAAGAATGTCAGAAGTCAGGTGGAAGTTTAACTATTACTGATGATACAGATGCAGTAGATGGTGCTGACGTTATCTATACTGATATCTGGGTTTCAATGGGTGAAGATGAAGTATTGTATAATCCAAGAGTGGAATTATTAAGTCCATTTAAAGTAACCAAAGAATTAATGAGTAAGACACATAATGACAATACATTATTTATGCATTGTCTTCCATCTTACCATGATTTCGAAACAGAAACAGCAAGAGTAAAACATGAACAGGGATTAGATGTTCGTGAAGTGGATGATGAAGTATTCAGAAGCAAGAACTCTGTTGTATTTGATGAAGCAGAAAATAGACTTCATACAATTAAAGCTGTAATGGTTGCAACATTAGGTAAAGAAGAGTAATGAAACATTTATTTACATCTTACTATAATGACAAAGGCATGTATGTCATTTATAACGAAGAAACCGCAAATGCAGATAGTGTGATTGAGTATGTGATTGTGATGTTAGAACAGTTCATCAATACACTTGCAGAAGAATCTGATGAAACAATTGAGAATGTAATTGAGATTGTAGGTAAGGATTTTAATGATTTTGTTTCTAGTTATTATGAAGGAAGCTATGAACTACTTATTTCACAGGCAGTAGATCGTGGCTTTGCACATGAAGAACAGGAATTAGTGGGAGTAAGAGATGAGAATGCGATTGGTATCGACTTAGAATTAAGTAATTATAGCGATCTATTCTTATTGATGTCATTAGCTGTTTTGAGTTGTGATTATAGTGATAATGCGAAGGATATTATGACATATCTTGAAAGCATGAATAAAAGTAATTCACTTAATTAGACTACTGGAGGGATTCCCCTCCAGTTTTTTTCATGCAAAAAAAGAAGAGGATTACTCCTCTTCTATAGCACCATCATAAGATTGATTGATTGTTTTGCTGATCTTATCTTTAGATATTTCAAGTTCCTTCAGACTCTTTTCAAGAGCACTTAAGTTCTTCATAACTTTACCATAACGATCATCTAAACGATCAGTATCAGTTTTTAGCTTAATAATACGTTTTTCTATGTCTTTAATATTCTCAGAACGGTTAAAGTCCTTAGTAATATTAATAAGTGTAAAGACAACCCCCATAAGTGTAGAAGGAGATGTCATCAACACCTTCTTATTATGTGCATAATCATACAAATCAGCACATTCATCACATAAATAGAGATAGATTGCTTCACTTGGAATAAACATTACTGCTTCTTCCAATGTTTCCTCGGTAATATATTTATTAGAAATATCATCTATATGTTTCTTAACATTCTTCTTAAATTCATTCTGATAAGAAATATTCTTTGGATTATCTACTATCTTTAAGTAATTCTCCATTGGAAACTTAGAATCAATAATTAATACTTTTGTATTACCAGGTAGATGCAAAGCAGCATCCCCTATTTTTCCATTACTTAGATGGTATTGTGATTCAAAGATATGCGAATTATCACCACAATAAAGAGATAAGATATGGTAGAGCTGGTACTCACCAAAAGTCCCTCTCTTTTTTGTATTGGTCATAATCACATTAATATCATGCATATCATTGATCATCTGATTGATCTTCGTATCAGATTTACCAAGTGATGTACTTGTATCATTCAACATAGTAATAATAGAGTTATATTGTCTATCAAGTGATGAACTACTCTCTTCTGTCTGTACCATCTTCTCATGAAGCTTCATCTGCGTTGTATAGAGAAGATAGAGGACAATCAACAATAATACAATACAAATAATACTTAATACTATTTCCATATTACTTACGCTTTAAATCTACAATAATTTCTAAGCGAGGTGTATGTGGTTCTTTATCTAGTGAGATGATAGTATTCACATCAAACATTTCTTCTAGCTGATGTAATGTCTTTGCGAGAGTACTCATGTTATCAGAAACAATAATGACATGCTTAATACCTGATAAAGTAATAGATTTTAATAAGTCATCAGTCATACCATCAACAGTTTCATTGATGATTAAAGCATCATAACTGTGGTTCTTTAAATGATGTGCTGCCTGATCATTGACATGTCCAGCAATAAATAGCTTATTGTCTAACTCTAATCTCTTAGCATTTTCAGCGGCATCATGGATACTTACCTTATTATCATCAATTGCGACAACCTTGTTTTCTAACTGTAATTCCATGATTCCTGAACCACAACCCATAGATAAAACATCTTCCTTCTTTTCTAATAAAGAAGCAATCTGTCTTGTCTTTTCATCATCCATTTCTGGATTAAGAATCATATCAGAACGTACTGAAATCTTGAAATCCTTATACTGTGCATGTGTCTGACCATAGATTCTCTTGAATCCCTGTTCATAGAAATCCTGATAACGAGATGTATTCACTGTATAATATAATGCAGTGACTTCATCTAATGCAGCAATCTCCTTAGTAACAGTCTGGCTGATACCATCCTGTCCAGTAACGAATGCCACCTGCATTTCTTCACCAATCTGTCTAATGATTAAGAATCTTAAGCCTTTCTTGAACTTATCATTATAATCACGACATTTATTTGCATTAAGAATATCTTCAATCTTTACAAGTAATGAATTGATCTTCTGTGTCTGAAGAGGACAATGATCCATTAAAGTAAGGAACTTTGTTTCACGCTGGTAAACCCCTACACATAACTTTCCACTGAAGTAAGTAATTGGGAAAGCAACGATATGACGATAATGTTCTGGCTCTTTCATTCCTACAACAGGCTTGATATCCAAGTCTTTTACAGATAAATCTGTATATTTATGAAGTGTTTCTTTTAATAATTCACGTTTATGAACTAACTGATCAGCATAGTTCATATGCTTTAAAGCACATCCCATGCACTGATTGTACTGATCACATTCAGGATCCTTTCTTGCTGATGAAGGCTTCTTATATGCAGTCACATGACCTAACATATAAGTCTGTGTCTTCTTATCGATTTCTACTTCAACCATCTCTAATGGTAAAGCATTCTGTACGAAGATAACTTTCTTCTTAATATAACCAATACCTTCACCATTAATACCAAGTTTCTTGATATTGATTTCTTCTCTTTCTTTTCTTGGCTTTGAAGTAAATCTTCTTGGTTTAGAATCAAATTCTCTTACTGGTTTCTTTTCGAAGTCTTCTCTTGGTTTTCTGTCGAAATCTCTTCTTGGCTTCTTATCGAAGTCTTTTCTTGGTCCTCTATTTTCTTTCTTATAGCCTTTATCAGACCCCTTGTTGAAGCTCTTGCGGCTATCCTTTCTAGGTTTTCTGTCTTTGTCAAAACTTTTTCTTCTTGGTTTACTCTTTCCAAAATCTTCTCTTGCCATTGTGCGTTGTTCCTCCTTAAGTATGCAATATGAGTCAAATACATTCCTACATAGAAAATCTCACTTGCCCAATCAAATACAAATAAGATAACACAGATTGAGCTAAGTGGTCCATATAAAGATGTAAGATCTGCATATTTAAAATAATAGTTTAATGCAATATATAAAATCACTATCCCACCAGAAGTCACAATGGCTCCCTGAAGGGCTTCATGATATGTGATACGTTCTCTAGGCACTATCATATAAATAGCCATAAAAAATAGGACCATAATCACAAATAATAGAATAAATCGTATAAAAGCAATACCATATAAAAAATGAAATACTCTTGATATAGGTCCTGTCGCAAGTAATACAATTGAAATCAGTAATGTGCCAAGTAGCAGCATTGTCACCTTAAAGACATAAATATACCAGGCAATCACTGATTCACTTCTCTCTTCTGCCGCAAACATCTTCTTAGAAATATCATAGATATTCCCTACTCCTCTTGATACAGCATAAAAAGACCAGATAAATACTAATATAGAGACTGTATTTAAAGAGCTGCCTTTTAATGTATCAATCAGCATTTCTGCATAAGCAGGCTGAATAAACTCTTTAATACCCATCTCTAGAATATCTACACTGACATTCAAGGAAGATGTCACAACTGCAATAATAGTTGTAGCAGGGATCAGCAGAATGATTAAATAAAATGATAAAGCAGCACTAGAGAAACTAGGTACATAATAACGATAGTCATCATATATAGCCATTGCTTTATTATATATATCTTTCATGACTGCTCCCCTCCAAAAGAAAAAACACTTTAATCGTGTTTTTCTTCTTTTTCTTCTTGACTCTCCTCTTCCGGAATAATAAGTCTCAATAATTCAATTCTGTTTTTATCAATCTTTTCAATAATAAACATACAGTCATCAACATAAACCTTTTGATGAGGATTTGGTGAACCATTCACCTGACCTAAGACAAGACCACCAATAGATTCAAATTCTTCTGAAGCAAATTCTGTACCACAGCGATCATTTACTTCATCTATATTTAAACTGCCATCTACTAAATAGACATTCTTAGAGATTTTCTTTACTTCTTCACTATTGTCATCATATTCATCATCGATTTCACCAACGATTTCTTCGACAATATCTTCTAATGTCACAATACCAGCCATAACACCATATTCATCTAATACAACTGATAAAGAAACATGTTCCTTACGCATAGAAGCAAATACATCTGAAATATGATTAAATTCATAAACGAAATAAGCATCTCGCATATAATCTTTTACCTGGAAATGTTCATGATCAACAGGCTTCATTAAGATATCCTTGATATGTAATACACCAACAATCTCATCACCCTCTTCTGAAAGAACAGGTAAACGAGAATACTGTGATTCCTGTAATACAGCAACCACCTCATCATAAGTCGCATCATAATCAACTGTAGCCACGTGAATACGTGGTGTCATGATTTCTTTAATATCAGTATCACCAAAATCAAAGATGTTATGCATCATTTCTTTTTCTTCATCTTCTAATACACCTTCTTCATGAGACACATTTACAATTGTTTTTAAGTCTTCTTCAGAAAGTGTAGGCTGTGGATCAATATTACCACCTAATATATGAATCAAGCCATGAGACACAGCTGTTAAGATAACGACAACTGGTGTAAATATAAAATTTATTAATTGAATAAAGCGACAGAATCTATAACATAATACTTCTGATTTACTTACTGCAAGTGTTTTTGGTGTAATTTCACCAAAAATAAGAATCATTAATGTAACAAACCCTGTTGCAATCGCAACACCTGTTCCTTCATTACCAAATACACTAATCACAAAAGATGTAGTTAATGAAGAAGCAAGAATATTTACAAGATTATTGCCCACTAGAATTGTACTTAATAAATGATCTGTATCTTCTAAAAGTTTAGAAACGATTAAAGCCTTGGCATGCTGAGGATCTTCTTCATCCTCACTTACAGTCTTTACTCTAATCTTAGAAACAGACATAAATGCAGTTTCTGCACTAGAAAATAAACCTGACAATCCTATCAATATAATAAAAATAACAACCATCATTATCTGACTCGAGTCCACGACACTATCATACTCCTTTAATAACTATATTGAGTGCTATATACAAAAGCACAAGTCTATTATACATTTTTTATAAGAAACATCAACAAAAAACAAAAAGGAGGAACAAATGTTCCTTCCTCTAGTAGATTGTTAATTATATTATTTAAGTAATGATCTATATAATGCTTCAATATCTTCAACTGAAGTATCTCTTGGGTTACCTGGACGGCAAGCATCAGCATAAGCATCCTTAGCTAACTGAGGAATATCTTCTTCCTTAACAACACCCTTAAGAGTCATTTCGATACCAACATCTTCACCTAACTTCTTAACAGCATCTACAGCAGCTTTACGGTATTCTTCCTGAGTCATACCATCTACACCTTCAACACCCATAGCCTTAGCGATATCTTTATACTTTTCACCAGTATATTCAGCATTGTATTCCATAGTTGTTGGAAGTAAGATTGCACAAGCTTTACCATGAGGCATATCATAGTAAGCACTTAATGTATGAGCCATAGAATGGTCAACACCTAAACCTACGTTAGAGAATCCCATACCAGCAACATACTGACCTAAAGCCATACCTTCACGTCCTTCAGCAGTGTTTTCAACAGCACCTCTTAATGAACGAGCGATGATTTCGATAGCTTTAATATGGAACATATCTGAAAGTTCCCACGCACCTTTAGTAATATAACCTTCAATAGCATGAGTTAAAGCATCCATACCTGTAGCAGCAGTTAATCCTTTTGGCATTGAAGACATCATGTCTGGGTCAACAACAGCAACTACTGGAATATCATGAGTATCTACACAAACGAATTTACGTTTCTTTTCAACATCAGTGATTACATAGTTGATTGTAACTTCAGCAGCAGTACCTGCAGTAGTAGGAACAGCAATGATTGGAGTACATGGGTTCTTAGTTGGTGCAACACCTTCTAATGAACGTACATCAGCAAATTCAGGGTTTGTAATGATGATACCGATTGCTTTAGATGTATCCATTGAAGATCCACCACCGATAGCTACGATACAATCAGCACCTGCTTCTTTGAATGCAGCAACACCAGTCTGTACGTTTTCGATAGTTGGGTTTGGTTTAATGTTGCTGTAAAGAACATATTCAATACCAGCTTCATCTAATAAATCAGTTACTTTCTTAGTAACTCCAAACTTTACTAAGTCAGGGTCAGAAGCAACGAATGCTTTCTTAAATCCTCTTGCTTTAATTTCTTCTGGAACAGCTTTAATAGCACCTGCTCCATGATAACTTGTTTCATTTAGCATGAACTTATTCATGATTATCAATCTCCTTTGTGATTCATTTTCTGACTCCATGGTATCATTGTAAGTGTTATCATTCAAGTGACAGATAAGTCAATCTGTCACTTTGTGAATAATTTTACAAAAAAAGCAACTGATTTCTCAATTGCCTTTCTTCCCTTTACATTTGATTTTACTTACGCTTATTTTAATAAGACAGATTATTCAGCCATTTTCTTCTTAGTAGTTAATACAACAGCAGCTAAAGCACTTACTACTAATAATGAAGCATATAACGCAACATTCATAGTATCACCAGTTTTTGGTGCTTCCTTCTTTGTAGTTGTTGTAGTACCCCTATTTTCTGCAGGTTTTGCAGGCGTAGAAGGCTTAGCTGGCTGAGATGGTGCAGTAGGTGTTACTGTGATTTCTGGAGACTTTACTGAAGCTTCAACATAAACAGTTTTAGACTCATACTGATCATCTAATTCGAATCCAAAGCTGAATTCAATTTTATTAATCTTTGTCCAATCTACTGAAATCTGGTTTTCAAAACTATCATCCCAAGTTTTTGCGTTCTTTAATACATCTTTAGTAAATGTAATCTTACCTTTACCTTCTTCATTTACTTCTACTTTAGCTGCAGCACCTGTAATAGGCATTGCGCCATTTATATCATAAATATAGATTTCCTGAGTATAAACTGTTCCACCCTTAGTATCTACATCAAAGACAATATCATTATCCCCTGTCCATTTAGATGTAGTTAAAGTGATTTCTGGTTCATAAGAAGCTGGTGTAGTTTCAGTAACAGCTGGAGTATCACCATTTACTACTGCATCTTCTGCAAATACTGCTGTAGTAGATAATGCTGATACTGATAAAGCACAAGCGACTAACATAGTCATCAATTTCTTGTTCATAACCGTTTTCTCCTTATTTGATTTGTCCCAAAAAAAAGTCTTTTCAACTTTTCTAATAATGTAAAAAGGCATAGAATATCTATAAAAAATAGATAATCCATGTCAATACACTATAAGTTTGTCAAAAAGATCAAAGTTTCCCTTCATATTTATTTCATCTGTCCATCATAAGCGTAAAAATGTTTATATGAAGTTGTCTACCCTTCTTATAGATTACTTATGTAATCCTTTTCAAGACTAATTTCATTATACCTTTTAATTTTAAGCAAATCAGAAATCTAACTTTAAGTAACATTATTTCGCACGAATGATTTATTATGAAAAAGAAAAAGAGATCTTATTTCAGATCTCTTAGCAGTTCATCTAACTTTGGTGGTAATGCTTCAATCAGCATATCAGCTAATTCTTCAGGTTTTAGCTTATATCCTTCTGTTGCCCAATCTACTGTCATAGTAATAGACCCATGACAATACATTTCTAATAAAAATTCTATATCTGATGGGATATTATTACCTAATTTTCTCTTAATAATATTCTGATAGAAAGTGAGAATACAATTATAATCATAGTTTTCTACATTATTATAATCTTTAGATTTAAATGCTTCTTTAAAGAATACCCTATCATTATAAATAAATTGGAACTTCTTAATAAGCCCTTCTCTTAAGGTTTCACTATTACCAATCTGTAAGAAAGACTTGTCCGCTAATATTTCAAAATACCAGTTCACAAGATCATATTTATCACGAAAATAACGGTAAAATGTCTGTCTAGTCTTACCGCTCATTTCCACAATATCAGTCACTGTGATCTTATCAAGAGACTGATGATTCATCAGTTGTTTGATGCATTCTGCAAATACATATCGTGTATCTCCCAAGATTCTCACCACCTTTTGTAACATTATAACAAACCCATCTCTAAAAATAAAGAAGACAACCCCAATAGAGGTTGTCTCTTAATGATTAAAGTTCGATATCACAAAGTTCTGAAGCTAAACCAATGTATGAAGAAGGTGTCATATCTAATAAAGTCTGACGATCTTCATCACTTAACTGTTCTAAGCTCTTTGCGAATGCCTGAATATCTTCCTGAGAAATATTCTTACCACGAGTTAAGGCCTTAAGTGTATCATAAGCATCTGGTACACCATATTTTCTTAACATTGTCTGGATAGGTTCTGCAAGAACTTCCCATTTTTCATTTAAGTCTTTCGCAAGCTTTTCTTTATTTACAACACACTTAGCTAAACCACCAGTTGTTTCAGAAATAGCCTGTAATGAATATCCGAAGCATAATCCTAAGTTACGCTGACTTGAAGAGTCTGATAAGTCTCTCTGCATTCTTGACTTAGGAAGCTTGTTAGATAATGCAACACATAGATTATTTGATAAATCAATGTTTGCTTCAGAGTTTTCAAAACGGATTGGGTTAACCTTATGAGGCATAGTTGAAGAACCAACTTCACCCTTAACAGGAATCTGTTTAAAGTATTCCATTGAGATATATAACCACATATCTACATCTAAATCAGCCAATACATTGTTGAAATGACGAATACCATCTAAGATATGACAAGTATAGTCATGAGATTCAATCTGAGTTGTTAATGGATTGAATGTAAGTCCTAAATAGTCTTCTACGAATTCCTTATTTAATGTAGGCCAATCTTCGTTAGGGAAGGCTGTTAAGATAGCACTGTAGTTACCAGTTGCCCCATTGAATTTTGCTTTAATCTTGATATTTTCAACGTTTTCAATACTAGAAAAGAAACGATAAGCATAGACTTTGAATTCTTTACCAATAGTTGTAGGTGTAGCAGGCTGTCCATGAGTATGTGCAAGCATTGCATCATCCTTATGATCTACTGCTAATTTATTGATCATTGAAGCAAATTCTTTAGCTGCAGGTAACCAAACATCCTTTAAGCCATGTTTAATCATACATGCATATGATGTATTGTTGATATCTTCAGAAGTACATCCGATATGTACATAGCTTTCTAAATGTTCATAACCTAAAGCTTTAAGCTTTTCATCAATGAAATATTCTACTGCCTTAACATCATGTCTTGTAACAGATTCGATTTCTTTAATTCTCTTGAAAGAATCAAAGTTGAAATCTTTAGAAATCGCAAGAATATCATCTACCTTGTTAGGATCAACCTTGTCTAAAGTTTCTGTATGAAGGTGATCCAACTGGAACTTCAACCACTGGATTTCTACAAACACTCTATACTTAACAAGTGCATATTCACTGAAGTAATCAGCTAACTGATCTTTAATCTTGCCATAACGTCCATCTAGAGGACAGAGTGTCATACTTTCAAATTCTAATTTATCCATTCGTTATTCTCCTTTAAAATACTTCACGCCGGCTTCAAATAACTTCTGATCCATTTCACCGTAGATGTTAAGGTCTCTGTTTTCACCCTGACGTTCAGAATGACCCATCTTACCTAATACTCTACCATCTTCAGAAACGATACCTTCAATACCATACATAGAACCATTAGGGTTATATGGAGATTCCATAGTCACATTTCCATTTGGATCAACATACTGGAATGCTACCTGACCATTATCAATTAACTGATCAAGTACTTCCTGAGGTGCAACGAAACGTCCTTCACCATGAGAAATAGGGATAATATGTTCATCACCTAACTCTACATTTGCAAGCCATGGAGACTTCACACTAGATACTCTTGTAGTTACCATCTGAGATAAGTGGCGTCCAATTGTATTGAATGTTAGAGTAGGATCATCTTTGCTCATATCCTTAATATGTCCATGAGGAAGTAAACCAAGTTTTACTAATGCCTGGAATCCATTACAGATACCAATCATTAAGCCTTCACGATTGTCTAATAAATCATCGATTGCAGCCTTTAATCTTGGGTTACGTAATACAGTTGCAATGAACTTACCTGAACCTTCAGGTTCATCACCAGCTGAGAAACCACCTGGTAGCATCATGATCTGTGCATTATGGATTGCTTCTTCTAATTCATCAACAGACTTCTTAATATCTTCTTCTGTCTTATTTCTAATAAGAACAAGCTGAACCTTTGCACCTGCTTTTTCAAATGCACGTTTAGAATCAAATTCACAGTTAGTTCCTGGGAATACAGGAATAACAACATTGACTTCATCATACTTCTTAGAAGCAAACATCTTGCCTCTTTCATTGCAGTCACCAGTACGTACTTCTGTAGTAGGTGCTTTTGCTGTAGTAGGATAGACAGATTCTAATGGTGCACTATTCATTTCATATGCATCATCAAGTGTAACTTTCTCACCCTTATATGATACAGCCTTTTCTTCATTTGTAGAAGCAATAATACGAACATTTTCATATCCTTCAACAACTTCTGCATTGTCTACTTCTACAACAATATGTCCAAAGTTCTTTTCAACTAAGTCATTAAGTGTTAATGCATCGTCAAATGCTACACCAATTTCATTACCAAATGCCATCTTGTAAACAGCTTCAACTAAACCACCGTCTTTAACTGTATAAGCTGAATAAGCCTTACCAGACTGTATCAATGCTTCTACTGCATCGAACTGTTTTCTTAATGCTTCAAAATCAAATACATGGAATTCATCCTTAGGAAGCATGAATTCTACTAATACATGTCCTGCTTCTTTTAATTCAGGAGTGATGACTTTATGTACATCCCCACCAGTAATCGCAAATGATACTAAAGTTGGAGGAACATCTAAGTCTTCAAATGAACCTGACATAGAATCCTTACCACCAATAGAAGGTAATAATAATTCTTCCTGAGCACGATAAGCGCCAAGTAATGCAGTAAATGGTTTACCCCATCTCTTAGGATCATTTAATAGTTTTTCAAAGAATTCCTGGAATGAGAAACGGATTGTATGCCATGTACCACCCATTGCGATGATCTTTGCGACAGATTCTACAACCGCATTGATTGCACCATGATATGGTGACCATTCAGAAACAAGTGGGCTATAACCATAACTCATTAATGAACATGTAGTTGTTTCTTTTCCTAATACTGGAATTAATGCAGCCATACCTTCAGTTTCTGTACGGTAAGTCTTACCACCAAATGGTGAAAGAACAGTACCATTACCGATAGAAGAGTCAAAACGTTCTACTAAGCCCTTCTGAGAAGCTGTAGATAAACGAGATAATACTTCTTTAGTCGTTTCAGTGAAGTTTTCTTTTGCTTCTGGGTTGAATGGTGCCTGATCAAAATCAGGTAATTCTACATGGATATCCTGATAACGTTTAGCTCCTGCTTCATCTAAGAAGTCTCTAGAGATATCTACAATAGTATCTCCCATATATTTCATAGTTAAACGGTTCTTATCTGTAACTGTAGCCACCTGTACAACTTCAAGGTTTTCATCATGAGCAGCCTGGATACAGAAGTCTTTATCACATTCATTGATGACAATAGCCATACGTTCCTGTGATTCACTAATTGCAAGTTCAGTACCATTTAAACCTTCATATTTCTTTAATACTGCATCTAAGTTGATATCAAGACCAGGTGCTAATTCACCAACTGCAACACTGACACCTCCAGCACCAAAGTCATTACATCTTACAATCTTCTTAGAGAATTCTTTGTTTCTAAATAATCTCTGAATCTTTCTTTCTTCAACTGGATTACCTTTCTGTACTTCAGCACCAGCAGTTTCAGTAGTCTTTAATTCATGTTTCTTAGAAGAACCAGTGGCACCACCGATACCATCACGACCAGTACGTCCACCAATTAATAAGACAATCTGTCCATTTTCAGGAATTAATCTCTTAACCTGTTCTTCTGGTGCAGCTGCAACTACAGCACCTAATTCCATTCTCTTAGCAACATACCCCTGATCATATACTTCATGGACAAAACCAGTTGTTAAACCAATCTGGTTACCATAAGAAGAGAAACCATGAGCGGCTTCTTCACAGATTTTTCTCTGTGGTAATTTACCAGGAAGTGTATCTTCTAATTTCTGGCGAGGATCACCTGCACCAGTAATGCGCATAGACTGGTAAACATAAGCACGACCTGATAATGGGTCACGGATTGCACCACCTAAACATGTAGCAGCACCACCAAATGGTTCAATTTCTGTTGGATGGTTATGTGTTTCATTCTTAAACATTAATAACCAATCTTCATCACCATCAGTTGTATGAACTTTTAAACGAACTGAGCAGGCATTGATTTCTTCAGATACTTCCATATCATCCAAATAGCCACGTTTTCTAAGTTCTTTCATAGAAATAGTTGCAAGATCCATTAAAGTAAGTGGTCTCTTTGTATCTACACCATAAACAACATGACGGCTTGCTTTATATTTTTCTACATCTTTTTCTAAGATTTCTTTAAATGCACCACTTGCGATATCAATATCAGTAATAACAGTCGCAAATGTAGTATGACGACAATGGTCAGACCAGTAAGTATCTAATACTCTGATTTCAGTTTCTGTAGGATCTCTCTTTTCTACATCTCTGAAATAGTTCTGAGTTACTTTTAAGTCATCGAAGTTCATTGCAAGACTCATCTTTTCAAGTAATGCTTCAACTTCTTCATCAGTGAAACCAATAAATCCTTCAATAACTGGAACTTTCTTGATTTCAACAACAGCATCATTTAAATCTTCTGGCTTTTCTAAAGACGCTTCTCTAGAATCAACAGGGTTAATTAAATAATGTTTGATTGCTGGTAATTCATCACTAGAAATACCTTCGATTACAATAAGCTTTGCACATTTAACCTTAACGCCCTTTTCACCAGTTAATAACTGGAAGCACTGTTCACAGGCATCAGCTCTAGCATCATACTGTCCTGGAAGATATTCAATCGCAAAACTTACAGCTCCTTCTGGAATTGCATATTCTTCACGATATACTTCATCTACCATTGGCTCAGAAAGAATAGTAGGAATACCTTCTTCTAATACTTCTTCAGTAATCCCCTGAAGGTCATAACGGTTGACAACTGTTAAGTTAGAAATGTCAGTTAAACCAAGTCTTGTCATCAAATCATGTTTGATAGAATCTGCTTCAACCGCATTTTCTTTTCTTTTTTCTACATAAACGCGATAAACTTTAGCCATGTTATCCTCCTAATGTAAGCCAATATCTTTACGCATATACATGCCGTCAAAATGAATGTTTTCAATTGCATCATAGACTTTCTTTCTTGTTTCTTCAAGATCATGTCCTAATGCACAAACGTTTAATACACGTCCACCATTTGTGACGATTTCATTGTTTTCATTACGTTTAGTACCTGCATGGAATACAACGATATCTTCTGGAAGATGATCTAAACCAGTAATGACTTTACCATTTTCATAAGATCCAGGATAGCCTCCACTTGCAAGAACAACACATGTTGCCTGTTCATCTTTCCACTTAACATCTACATCTTTCAATGTATTTGTCGCACATCCATACATCACTTCATATAAATCACTTTCAAGTCTCATTAAGATAACCTGAGTTTCAGGATCACCAAAACGAACATTGAATTCTAATACCTTTACATCCTGATCCTTGATCATTAATCCAATAAAGACAACACCACGATAATCCATATGATCTTCATGTAAGCCTTTCATGAATGGGTCAAGAATCTTTTCTTTGAAAGTCCCTTCCATACCTTCAGGTAAAAATGGGTTAGGTGATACAGTACCCATACCGCCAGTATTTGGACCTTCATTATTATCATAAATCTGTTTATGGTCTTTTGCAGATACCATAGGTACGATTGTATCATGGTCTACAAAACATAGTAGAGAACATTCAAAACCAGTTAAGAATTCTTCTAAGACAACCTTCTTACCAGCTTCACCAAAAGCACTGCCATCAAGCATAACCTTTAATTCTTCTTTTGCCTGTTCTTTTGTTTCACAGATGACTACGCCCTTACCTGCTGCAAGACCATCAGCCTTAACAACAACAGGAAGATCAAATGCATCTAATGCTTTAACAGCTAATTCATAATCAGTCACTTCTTCATACTTTGCAGTAGGAATATTGTGCTTTTTCATGAAATCCTTAGAGAAGGCTTTAGAACCTTCAAGAATAGCTGATTCTTTTCTAGGACCAAATACTTTGTGTCCTCTTTCTTCTAAATAGTCAGCAAGTCCCATACATAATGGTACTTCAGGACCAATAACAGTTAAATCAATACCCTTTTCTTCAACAGTCTTTAAGATAAAAGGCATATCTTCTACACTACCTGGAATACATACAGCATCCATACCAGGATTACCAGGAATAGCATATAATTCAGTAACATGTTTACTCTGTTTTAATTTCCAGGCAATTGCATGTTCTCTTCCACCACTACCAATAACAAGAACCTTCATAGAACGCCTCCTTAGTGTCTAAAATGTCTATAGCCATTGAAGACCATTGTCATATCATGTTCATCACAATAGTCAATAGATTCCTGATCACGAACTGATCCACCAGGCTGTACAATAGCCTTAATACCTGCTTCATCAGCCACCTGTGCACAATCACTAAATGGGAAGAATGCATCACTTGCTAATACAGCACCATGGAAATCCTTATCAGGATTATTATGAATTGCATTTTCTAATGCCCAGATACGTGAAGTCTGTCCTCCACCTACTGCAAGAGTACATCCGTCTTTCACTAGTACAATCGCATTAGACTTAACATATTTAACAACCTTCAAACCAAATTCCATATCAGATAATTCAGCTTCTGTTGGCTGCTTTTTAGTCACTACTTTCATTTCATCAATAAGCTTAGTATTTAATTCCTGAACAAGTGCTTTACCTTCAAGATACTTAATATCATACTTAGCATCACGTGCATCAAGATTCTTAAGTTTTAATAAACGTAAGTTCTTCTTCTTTTCTAATACTTCTAAAGCATCATCATCAAAATCAGGTGCTGCAATGATTTCTAAGAAAGTCTTCTTCATTTCTAAAGCAGTTTCTTTATCAATCTTATAGTTTACAGCGATGATACCACCAAAGATAGAAGTTGGATCACCTTCATAAGCACGCTTATAAGATTCATAGCCAGTCTTACCAATAGCAACACCACATGGAGTAGAATGTTTGATTGCAACAGTAACAAGCTGATCACCGAATTCTCTTACACAAGCAACAGCACCATATAAGTCATTCACGTTATTGAAAGAAATTTCTTTACCATGTAACTGTTCATAATCTAATAAAGAATGCTGAACATATGGATCAACATAGGCATTTGCACTCTGTTGAGAGTTTTCACCATAACGCAAATGATCTGTCTTCTTTAATGAAATATTTAAGATATCGGGGAATTCATCATGGACCTGATCAGCGAAATAACGAGAAATCATTGCATCATAGCTGCCTGTTAAGCTATAGGCCTTATAAGCAAGATTCATTCTGAATTCAAAATCAGTCTTATCTTCTCTAATAGCTTCTAAGACAGCATCATAATCTTTTGGATCAGTAACAATCAATACATCCTTGAAGTTCTTAGCAGCAGAACGGATCATTGAAGGTCCACCGATATCAATGTTTTCAATCATTTCAGCCATTGGCTTACCAGCCTTAAGCGCTTTTTCAAACTCATAGAGATTACAACAAACAAGATCAATAGGTGTAATACCCATTTCTTCTACAGTCTTGACATGTTCTTCTACATCTCTTCTAAATAGAATACCACCATGTACTTTTGGATGAAGTGTCTTAACTCTTCCATCAAGAATTTCAGGGAAACCTGTCACATCATCGATTTCAATAGCTTTTACACCTGCTTCTAATAGTTTCTTATATGTTCCACCAGTAGAAACAACTTCAAATCCTAATTCTTCAAGACCTTTCGCAAATTCAACAATACCTTCTTTATTTGTAACTGATACTAACGCTCTTTTCAACTGATCTTCACCCTTTCGTTTTCTACAGAAACACGTCCTTCACAATATAAAGCAACGGCTTCTGGTAAAATTTCATGTTCGATTTCTAAGACACGTGCCTGAATATCTTCAGGTGTCTCTAAATCTGAAATATCAACTGCTCTTTGTAAGATGATTGGCCCACCATCCACTTCTCCAGTAACGAAATGAACAGTTGCACCTGATACCTTTACACCTCTTTTAAACACAGCTTCATGGACATGCATTCCATAGAACCCAGGACCACAGAAAGATGGAATAAGTGAGGGATGAATATTAATAATACGATTCTTATATTGTTCAATCAGCTTATTTCCCACAATAGCAAGATAACCTGCTAATACAACAACATCAATCTTTTCTTCTTCAAATCTCTTTAAGATCTCGTCTTCATCCTTGATCCATTCTGCCTGAATACCATGAAGGCAGGCTCTTTCTAAACCGTAAGCCTTCTTACGGTTAGAAATAACCAGACGGATCTGTCCATTGATTTTTCCGGCTTCACACGCATCGATGATGGACTGAAGATCAGTTCCACCACCAGATACGCATACAGCTATGTTTAGCATAATTCTGCTCCCTTTTCACCTTCAGCAATATAACCTACTGCATAGCTTTCATAGCCAGCAGCATTGATTGCTTCGATAGTCTTTTCAACATCTGCAGGATCAACAGCAAGAACCATACCTAATCCCATGTTGAATGTGTTATACATCATCTTTTCTTCAACGTTTCCTGCTTTTGCAATTAAGCCAAAGATAGGAGGTACTTTATAGCTGTCCTTCTTAACAACAGCCTTTACACCATCAGGTAACATTCTAGGAAGGTTTTCATAGAATCCTCCACCAGTAATATGGCTGCATCCTTTAACCTTGATACCAGCATCCTTTACGCTCTTTAATGCTTTTACATAAATCTTAGTAGGAGCAATTAATGCTTCACCTAAAGTAGTACCTAATTCATCATAATAAGTATCTAAAGATTCTTTAGTCATTTCAAATACGCTACGTACTAAAGAGAATCCATTACTATGTACACCAGTAGATGCAATACCAACTAAAGCATCACCAGGCTTGATTGTAGAACCATCAATAATATCCTTCTTATCTACAACACCTACTGCAAAACCAGCTAAATCATAATCATCAACAGGCATTAAACCTGGATGTTCTGCAGTTTCACCACCAACAAGGGCACATTCAGACTGAATACATCCTTCAGCAACACCCTTAACGATAGTCGCAATCTTTTCAGGATAATTCTTACCACATGCAATGTAATCAAGGAAGAATAGAGGTTCTCCACCTGAACAAGCAATATCATTCACACACATTGCAACTGCATCAATACCAATTGTATCATGTTTATCCATTACAAAAGCAAGTTTTACCTTTGTACCACAGCCATCAGTACCTGATAAAAGAACTGGTTCTTCCATATCCTTGATCTTGCTTAAATCAAAAGCGCCCGCAAAACCACCAATACCACCAAGTACTTCCGGTCTCATAGTAGCCTTAACATGCTTCTTCATTAATTCTACTGACTTATAACCTGCTTCAATATCTACTCCAGCTTTTTTATAATCCATGTTTCTTCATCCTTTTATCTATTATTTTTCCATTCTTGCAAGAACTGCTTTATAAGTTTCAATTAAATCTCCGATATCCTGTCTGAATACGTCTTTGTCATACTTCTTGTTAGTATCTACATCCCATAAACGGCAAGAATCTGGTGAAATTTCATCAGCTAATACGATTTCGCCTTCTTTAGTCTTACCAAATTCGATTTTGAAATCTACAAGCTTTAAGTTTAATCTTAAGAAGAAAGCCTTAAGTAATTCGTTGATCTTTAATGTTTCAGATTTGATAGTGTTATATTCATCTCTAGTGCAAAGACCTAAAGCAACAGCATGGTCTTCATTGATTAATGGATCACCATATTCATCATTCTTATAACTAATTTCAAAAATTGGTTCTGCTAAAACAACACCTTCCTTAGCACCAAGTCTCTTACAGAAAGAACCTGTTGTAATATTACGTACAATAACTTCTAGTGGGAAGATTTCTACTTTCTTAACTAAATCATCAGTATCATTTAACTTTTCAATCATATGAGTCTTGATACCAGCTTCTTCTAACATATCAAAGATAATACCTGAAATAGTGTGGTTTAATACACCCTTACCAGCAAACTGATCATGTTTTACACCATTACCTGCAGTTGCATCATCTTTATAATGCATTAAGATAACATCTTCATTATCAGTTGCAAAAATTTCCTTAGCTTTTCCTTCGTACATTAATTCTTTCTTTTCCATTGTTGTTTTCTCCTCTTATCTATATTTTTCTGAAATTTCGTTGTTTGTATCTAAGCAGGCTTTTTCCATAGCCTGACGGTTGTTCTTTAATTTTTCACTTAATTCTGGATATTTGATTGCCATGATTTCAAGTGCTAACCAGGCAGCATTCTTAGCACCATCAATTGCAACTGTTGCAACTGGGATACCAGAAGGCATCTGGACAATTGATAATAAGGCATCCACTCCATCTAAACTTGCACCTTTGATTGGAATACCAATAACTGGTAACACTGTCATAGAAGCAACGACCCCAGGTAAGGCGGCAGCCATACCAGCAGCTGTTAAAATAACATCTGTTCCATTGTTGTTGCATTCTTCTACAAATTCACTCAATGCACGATGTGCACGGTGTGCAGATAAAGCACGTACTTCAACATCTACGCCATATTCTTTTAATATAGCAATTCCTTTTTCTACCTTTGCTTCATCAGAGGCAGAACCCATAATTACTGCAGCTTTCATTTCAGTCCTCCATTATTTTCATTATGACTTTCATGATCTAGGTGCTCAGAGGCCTTTCACCTAAACTTGACCTCAATTATTAGAATAAACCGGTAATCTTACCTTCTTCATCAATGTCCATATTATTGGCAGCTGGTACTTTTGGTAAACCTGGCATACGCATAATACTTCCAGAAATAGCAACTAAGAATCCAGAACCAGTATTTGGAATCAAATCATTAATTGTTACCTTGAATCCTTCTGGACGTCCAAGTAAAGTAGGATCATCTGATAAAGAATACTGAGTTTTCGCAATACAGATTGGTAAATCACCTAAGCCCTGAGCAGTGAACTTCTTGATCTTATTAGCTACCTTCTTAGTGAAAACAACATCATCTGCACCATAGATTTCTTTGGCGATTGTCTTGATTTTTTCATCAATAGGCATATCTAATGAATAGATAGGTGCATAATGAGATTCTTTAGTATCAAGGATATTTAATAGCTTGTTAGCAAGATCAATGCCTCCTTCGCCACCCTTAGCCCATACTTCAGAAATAGATACTTCAACATTTAATTCCTTACACATATCATCTAATAGCTTTAATTCAGCTTCTGTATCTGTAGGGAAGGCATTAATAGCAACGATACAAGGTAAACCAAACTTCTTGATATTTTCAATATGTTTAGTTAAGTTACCAATACCCTTCTTTAATGCTTCAAGGTTTTCAGTACCTAATTCCTTCTTATTGACACCACCATGCATCTTTAATGCACGAACAGTCGCAACAATGACAACTGCATCTGGATTTAATCCAGCCTGACGACACTTGATATCTAAGAACTTTTCAGCACCTAAATCAGCACCAAATCCTGCTTCAGTAATAGCATAATCACCAAGCTTCATAGCAAGCTTTGTAGCCATAACTGAGTTACATCCATGAGCGATATTGGCAAATGGACCACCATGTACAAATACTGGAGTATGATCTAAAGTCTGTACAAGGTTAGGCTTGATGGCATCCTTTAATAATAAAGTCACAGCGCCAGTTGCATGAATATCATCAACAGTGACTGGTTCACCATCATAATTATAAGCAACAATCATTCTTGCTGCTCTTGCCTTTAAATCTTCAAGAGAAGTAGATAAACATAAGATACCCATCACTTCACTTGCAACACTAATATCAAAACCATCTTCACGAGGAACACCATTTGGTTTACCGCCTAAACCAACAACAATATGTCTTAAAGCACGATCGTTTAAGTCAACAACTCTCTTCCATACAATCTGTCTAGTATCAATATTCAAAGGGTTACCCTGCTGAATAGAGTTATCAAGCATTGCCGCAATCAAGTTATTTGCTGAAGTGATGGCATGAATATCACCTGTAAAATGAAGGTTGATATCTTCCATAGGAACAACCTGGGCATATCCTCCACCAGCTGCACCACCTTTAATGCCAAAGCAAGGACCTAAGCTTGGTTCACGCATTGCGACTACAGATTTCTTACCTAACTGATGTAATGCCTGTGATAAACCAATCATTGTAGTTGTCTTACCTTCACCTGCAGGTGTTGGGTTAATTGCAGTTACAAGAATTAATTTACCATCTGGATTATTTTCAACTTTCTTGATAGTTTCTAAAGAGATTTTTGCTTTATATTTACCATATAATTCTAAATCATCTTCAGTAAGTCCAATCTTTTCTGCCACATTCTTAATTGGCTCCATGACTGTACTCTGTGCAATTTCTACGTCTGTTAACATTTTTTTGTTTTTCCTCTCTTTCAGGTTATTTTCTTTCAAAACAATTATATACTAATCCAGTACCTGCATGCTTTCTTTTTTTTTGAAAAAACAAAAAAAGAGCCTACTAAGTCCAGGACGTTGCCCAGACGGTCGGCTCTTCAAGAAATTATACTCCATGTGGTTAATTCCACTTCCGTCAGTCGTATAATACAGTTGTAGTTTATCAAATAACCTATAGTTTGACAAGCACAAATTTGATTAAATATTGTCATATGTTTATAATATAAAATCGGAGGTAATGACTATGTTTAAAGAAGTAGATATAAAGACATTTGATTTAGAAATATTCAATAAATTGAACAAGGAATGGGCACTACTTAGTGCAGGTAATAAAGACGCATTTAATACTATGACTATTTCATGGGGAGAGATGGGTACATTATGGAATAAGCCAGTGATGACTTGCTTTGTAAGACCACAGCGCTATACAAAGGAATTCATAGATTCCAATGAAAATATGACTCTTTCATTCTTTAATGGAGAACATATGAAAGACTTAACAGTATTAGGTAGAGAATCTGGACGTGATGGAGATAAGATTGCAAAGACTGATTTAACACCTACATTTATTGAAGGTCTTCCATCTTTTGAAGAAGCAGACATTGTCATTGTTGGAAAGAAACTCTATGAAGATACAATTAAGCCTGAATGTTTCTTAGATGAAACACTTGTGGATAAGAATTATCCTAACAAGGATTTCCATACAATGTATATCTGTGAAGTTAAAAAGATCTATATGAAATAAGAGAAGCGTTTAATTTGCTTCTCTTTTTAGTTCTTCGTATTCTCGTATTTGATTATATTCTTCGATTGTTTTCTTAATATCATTAAAGATATGTGGATCAAGTGTCTTCTCTAGTTCATCTTCATCCACAAACTTATAATCTGTATGCTCAAATGAGATCTTTACTTTATCATTTGTAGGAATACACAAGAAACCAATACCTACTGTCTGATAATGTGGTCTAATAGCCGTAAATGTGTAAACAGGTTTAATGATTTCAATATCTAGTCCTGTTTCTTCCTTTAATTCTCTTACTAACGCCTGGTGAGGATCTTCCCCATATTCTAATCCACCACCTGGTAATTCCCAATAACCAAGTCCATCTGATGAAGGTCTGACACGCTTTAGAATCAATGTCTTACCTTCATAAATCACAATACCTTTTACTGTAATATGAAATTGTATGTCCTTATTCTCCATATTCTTTTGCCCCCCTTTTTACTATATTAGCACAACTCTTGAACGAACGTTACAAAAAGGTGCAGTATGTGTGTTTCAAATACTTAAAAAATTGTATATAATAGTCAATGAGGTGAATAAAATGATCGATTTTAAAGAAGAAGTATTAAAGCATAAAGATGAAATGCTGAAAGATTTAAAGGACTTATGTCTAATTCCTTCAACTCTTGATGAATCTACTGCGAAAGAAAATCAGCCATTTGGTGAAAACAACCGTAAAGCGCTTGATTTAATGCTTTCTATTGGTAAGAGAGATGGATTCGTCACTGATGATTGTGATGGATATGCTGGTTCTATTGACATTGGTGAAGGAGAAGAATGTTTTGGTATTCTTGGACACTTAGATGTTGTACCTACTGAAGGTCAGGAATGGGATTATCCAGAATATGATATGACTCTTGATGGAGATACACTTTATGGTCGTGGTGTTGCTGATGATAAGGGGCCTTTAATTGCTGCTTATTATGCTGCTAAGATTGTTAATGAACTTGATTTTGAAAAGAGAATGAAGGTTCGTATTATCTTTGGATGTAATGAAGAAAATGGTTCTCGCTGTATGCATTACTATTTCCAGCATCGTCCATATCCAAAGATGGGATTTACTCCAGATGCTGATTTCCCTGTAGTATATGGTGAAAAAGGTAACTGTCATTTCATCATCAAGGGTAAAACTGATGATGATAAGGTGATTTCTATTCATTCAGGACGTGTAGTGAATATCGTACCAGATCAGGCTAAAGCTGTATTAAAGGGTACTGACTATGAAGAATCATATAATGCATTCTTAAAAGAAAATAACTTCAAGGGTTCTTTAGAAGTTGTAGATGGTAACACACACTTATTCTTAAAAGGTAAGAGTGCCCATGCATCTCAGCCTCAGTTAGGTAATAATGCCGCAAGTAACCTATGTCATTATATTGCAAGTGTAACTGATAATAGCTACGCAAAATTCGTTGATGAATATTCATATAATGATTATTTAGGTGAAAAGTTCAATGTCGCATTTACTGGTGAAATGGGTGCTTTAACTGTTAACCTTGGTATCTTAGATTATGAAAATAATGAAGGTTCATTAACTCTTGATTTACGTCTTCCTCATGACTCAGACAATGATGAACTTGTTAAGAATGTAGATGAAGCTGTTAATAAGTATGGCTTTAGTGAAGAACATGATATTGGTCCTGCATTATATGTAGATCCTAATAGTGAATTAGTTCAGAAGCTTCATGAATCATATGTACAGTTCACAAATGATCATGAACATGGTCCTCAGACTATTGGTGGTGGAACTTATGCAAAGGAAATGCCTAACTGTGTTGCTTTTGGTTGTGAATTCCCTGGTAAAAACCATCATATGCATGAAGAAAATGAATTAATTTCATTAGATGATTTATTAACTGCAGCTGCTATCTATGCTCAGTCTCTCTATAATCTTCTTAAAAAATAGTTGAATTCTATGTGCAACTCAAGTATAATTTGAGTTGCACAAAGTTGCGGCCGTGGTGGAATGGTAGACACGCAAGTTTGAGGGACTTGTGGACGTACGTCTGTGTGAGTTCAAATCTCATCGGCCGCACCATTAATTAAGATGAACTAGCTAGAGATAGCTAGTTTTTTATATTACGTGGAGGATTTTGTATGATTGATCATATGGAAATAAGAGGCGCAAAGGTTCATAATTTAAAAAATATCGACGTTGATATTCCTTTAAATAAGATTGTAGCTATTTCTGGTGTATCAGGAAGTGGTAAGTCTTCTTTAGCATTAGGAGTCATTTATGCTGAAGGTTCAAGAAGATATCTAGAAGCATTATCTACTTATACAAGAAGACGAATCTCTCAAGGAGAAAAAGCCAAAGTAGATTCTATCAAATATGTTCCTAGTACTCTAGCATTACATCAAAGACCTAATATACCTGGCATTCGTTCTACCTTTGGAACACAGACAGAATTATTGAATTCTATTCGCTTATTATTTTCACGTTGTGGAGATTATTTATGTCCTAACGGACATAGAGTACCTGCGAGTATAAATGTAGCGAGAGGTGAAATGATTGAGTGTCCAATCTGCCACGAAAGATTTAATGGCTTAAGTGCTCAGGAGTATGCCTTTAATTCACAAGGCGCATGTCCTGATTGTCAGGGCACTGGTATTGTACAGACAATTAATATTGATTCTTTGATTCCTGATCCTCATCTAACTATTGATGAAGGGGCTGTGGCGCCATGGAATACACTCATGTGGTCATTAATGAAAGATGTCTGTCGTGCTATGGGTGTGCGTACTGATGTTCCTTTTGAAGAATTAACAGAAGAAGAGAAGCATATTGTATATGATGGACCAATGGTAAAAAAACATATTTTCTATCGTCCTAAGAATAAAGAGAGCGTGGATGCAGGAGAATTAGATTTTACTTACTATAGTGCCAAAGCGACTGTCTTGAATGCATTAAAGAAGGTTAAGAATGAAAAGAATATGAAGCGTGTCAGTAAATTCCTTAAGGAAGAGACATGCCCGACTTGTCATGGTTCTCGTATTAATACACGTGCAAATTCTACATTACTAGGTGGGAAGACTTTAACTGAAGTATGTGCGATGAGTTTAAAGGATTTAGCTGCATGGCTTCCACAGGTAATCAATACCCTTAATGATGATGTGAAAGAAATGGGTTCTACTATTCTTGAAGAATTCACGATTAATGCGAATGCATTACTGTCTTTAGGACTCGGTTATCTGACTCTTGATCGTGCTTCTTCTACATTATCAACAGGTGAACTACAAAGAGTACAGCTTGCACGTACTGTAAAAAATAGAACAACAGGTGTTCTTTATGTTCTTGATGAACCTTCTATTGGATTACATCCAGACAATGTAGATGGCTTGATTGCGATTATGAAAGAGTTGATCAAGGATGGTAACTCTATTGTTTTGGTCGATCATGATACAAGAATTCTTAAGGAAGCGGATTATATGATTGAAATAGGGCCTGAAGCAGGTAAGAATGGTGGTTCTATAATTAGTCAGGGTACTATTGATGAAATCATTCAGGATAAGAATTCTATCATTGGACCTTATCTCAATGATTTACATCAAACTCTTGTAAGAAATAAGAAAGAAATTTTTAATGAAGACTTTTTAAGACTTAAAACAGATACAATACATACTGTCAAACCACTTGATATTTCTATTCCTAAAGGAGTTCTTACTACAATTACTGGTATGTCTGGAAGTGGTAAGACAACATTGATTCTTGAGTCTTTATATCCTGCCATAAAGGCTTCATTAAATCATGAAACACTTCCTCAACATATAAAAGAATTGGATGCATCATGGGTCAATAAGGTTGATTTAATTGATGCGTCCCCTATTGGAAATAATGTCAGAAGTACTGTTGCAACTTATTCTGGTGTATTTGATCATTTAAGAAGATTGTATGGAAGATTAAGTGATCAATATAGCGCAGGTGATTTTTCTTATAATACAGGTAAGTTAAGATGTCCTGTATGTGAAGGTACTGGTACTATTTCTATGGATATACAGTTTCTTCCAGATATAGAAATGACTTGTGAACATTGTGATGGTACACGTTACAGCAATGATGTGGATTCTATAATGTACCATGGTTATTCTATTAAGGATGTGATGTCTCTTACTATCTTAGAAGCGTTAGATGTATTTAAAGAAAGTAAGAAGATTAAAGAGAAACTACAGGTTCTAGTGGATTTAGGAATTGGTTATTTGACTCTTGGTGAAGCAACACCTGCCTTATCTGGTGGAGAAGCACAAAGATTAAAACTGGCATCAGAAATAGGAAAAGTACAAGATGGAAGCATCTTTATCTTTGATGAACCTTCTATTGGATTACATCCATTAGATGTAGAAACACTACTTCGTGTATTTGATACATTAATTAATCAAAAAGCGACTATTATTGTGATTGAACATGACTTAGATGTTATTAGAAATTCTGATTATATTATTGATATGGGACCTGAGGGCGGTCAACTTGGTGGAGAGATCATTGCGACGGGAACTGTCGAAGAAATTAAGCAGAATAAGAATAGTAAAATTAGAAAATACTTGTGAAAGGCTGTAACGAATTCTTGAGCGTTACAGCTCTTTTTCATAGAAAAAAGAATATCAGAAATAATATGGGTCTTTAATTTTTGTGGGGGTCAGACCTTCGCTCTAAATATTTGGGGGTCT
>NZ_UQGV01000012.1 GCF_900540665.1 uncultured Catenibacterium sp.
TAAAGGGGCATGCCCCTTTATCCCAATTCCTTAATTCCAGTTTCATTTTACAATTGAGGAATCTAAAATAAATTAAAAAAGTTATTGACAAACACCTGTATATTGGGTAAGATGAACAGGTAAAAAGTGGAAAGAAGAAGTGCCTACTTCTCGCCCGATTGATACAGTTGATGGGCCAATGTCACTAGATTAAACTCTAACGATAAGTGGGCGCTAGTACGCTCACTTTTTATTTAATATGAAGTAAGCGGAGGTGGCTTTTATTAGACGTTATGATAGAACAAAACCAGTAAAGAAGGAAGATCCAATCAACGAAAATATTCGTTTTAAGGAAGTACTGGTTATTGATCAGAATGGAGAACAGTTAGGCGTTATGAGCAAGAGAGACGCAATGAATCGTGCTTATGATGCAGGACTTGATCTAGTTTGTGTTGCTCCTAAGGCAAAGCCTGCGGTATGCCGTATCATGGACTACGGAAAGTATCGTTTCGAGCAGCAGAAGAAACAAAAAGAAATGAAGAAGAATTCAAAAGTTGTTGCGATCAAGGAGACGCAGTTATCTCCAACAATCGATGTACACGATAAGAACGTGAAGCTTAAACGTACTTTGAAATGGTTACAGGATGGCGATAAAGTCAAGGTAGCAATTCGTTTCAGAGGAAGACAGATGGCTCATGTTGATCTTGGACAGAAGATTATGGATGATTTTATTGCGGAATGTTCTGAATATTGCGTCGTTGAAAAGCCAGCTAAACTAGAAGGAAGAACATTGACAGCAATGCTCGCACCTAAAAAAGCAAAGTAAAATAGGAGGAAACTTATCATGCCAAAAATGAAAACACATAGCGGTCTTAAGAAGCGCTTAAAGAAAACAGCAAGTGGTAAATTAAAGAGAGGCCATGCATACGTATCTCACTTATCACATAATAAGACACATAAACAGAAAAAGCATCTCGCTAAGTCAACATTAGTACACCCATCAGATTACAAGAGAATCAAGTCTCGTATCTAATAGGTTAATTTTAAGGAGGATATACACATGGCAAGAGTAAAAGGCGGATTTACAACTAGACGCAGAAGAAAAAAGACATTAAAGCTAGCTAAAGGTTACTTCGGTAGCAAACATGCTTTATATAAAACAGCTCATGAACAGGTAATGCATTCTTTAAAGTATGCTTACAGAGATAGAAGACAGTTAAAGAGAGAAATGAGAAAGCTTTGGATTGCACGTATCAACGCTGCTTGCAGAATGAATGATATGTCATATTCAACTTTCATGCACGGTTTAAAACTTGCAGAAGTTAACGTTAACAGAAAGATGCTTTCAGAAATCGCAATTGTTGATCCTGAAGGTTTCAAGGCTTTAACTGATTTAGCTAAAGAACAGTTAGCAAAGTAATCTAAAGTGCCAGAGATGGCACTTTTTTTCATGCTCCAAAATATCAGTGTTTTATCTATAGTGTGGTGTATAATGAACTTATAGGTAAACAGGAAGTTGAGGATGAAAAAATGAATGAATATTCTGATTTAAAAAAAGGGTTTAGAATAAATTATGAAACTGGAGATCAATCAAGAGGTATGTTCCATCTTGATGATTTGGGGCCTTCTTTTAAAGGTGATCCTATGTTTGCTTTGCGAGTTTCATTAGCTTTAGCAACTATTGAAACAGAATTATATCCTACACTCAATGATGGTGTAAACTATATGTTCTATCACACTTATGAGAACGTAGACAGGATTATCGTAGGCGTACATGTAGAGTCACAGGAAGAACTAGATGAAATGAAACGTGACAGAGATTTTGTGCTTAATTCAGGCAAACTGGATTATGAAGATGCGTTTAGGGATGAGTAGGTAATTATGGTAGAACTAGAATACTATAGAGAAGTAAGAAATGATGTCTTTCAGGAGATGGATTCGCAAAAAGACACGCCCCATCCGATGTTTTATGGCAGTTCATACGTATTTTCAGACTAAATGCTAGGAGAAAATAGAGAACTAGAATATTTTATGTGTTTGTGTTATGTTGCTTGTGGACTCTATGAATTAGAACACTATCATGGAATTGAGCCAATCATTGAAATGTACATGACTTATTATATCTATCAGTATGAACATTTTGGAAAATATAAAGATATGCTGTATGACTATGATCTTTTAGAAAAAGATATAGAAAAAATCAAGTCTATAAGAGAACTCAAGTTTGAAAGATTAAAGTGTTATGAAGAATGTAGAACCGACTGAGAGTCGGTTTTTTCATGTTCAGAAAATTAATAGTGTGCTATGAAATAATCTTATATAATATACCCCATGAGTCTATTAAAAATATTAATCTGCTGCGGTGGTGGCTTCTCATCAAGCTATGTCACTACACGTATGCAAAAACAAATTAAAGAAAATCATTTAGAGAATCAAGTCCAGATTGATTTCTCACCCTTTAGCTTGATGCACGAAGTCATTGATCAATATGATGTGGTGATGTGCTGTCCACACCTGCTTATGGAAATTAAGTTGCATTTTAAGGATACAGGTGTACCTTTATATGTTCTTCCTCCTAGAATGTATGGCTTGATGAAACTTACTGAAATTGTAGATGATGCGAAAGGAGTAATAGACATCTATAAACAAACAAAACAGAATCCAGTTTATTTTCCTGGAGAAGAAAATATCTTAAGAGTGACACGTATTAACTCTTATCGCCATACTCATGGAGGCAAAGACCATGGGGACATTTAAATTTGCCTGTAAGATGTTGAAGCGTGAAAAGAAACAAGCTATATCCTATGGTGTTACTGTTCTTTTTACTGTCTTTGTATCATTTGTCTTCTTTAATATTATTAATAATGATACGTTAATAGATCAAACAACAGCTGGAAGTGGTGGATCATTTTCACAGGTCAGCGTTCCATTATCAAGTATTATCGCATTTGTTGTTATAATGTTTTGCGGATTAATGATGGTTTATGCCAACTCATTCTTTTGTACACACAAGACAAAAGAATTCGCTATTCTCGCTATGAGTGGCAGCAGTTTTTTTGATTCAACACTCTATTTATTTTATCAGGAAATCATTATCTCTTTAATTGCCTTACCTCTAGGTTATTTGATTGGTATGGCAGGGGCAGTAGGAGTGAATTCAATCATGTATCAACATATGCATATTCATAAGTCTATCTTTGCGATTCCTATGCGTGCCTACACTGATACACTTATGACCATTGTTATTCTCTTCTTTATTACAATGTTGGGAGATTCAGGGTTTGTCTATCGTCATGATATCCAGACACTCTTACATGAATCTCATGAAAAGGTTGTGGATACGAAATTACCTTCTTATCTTCCTCCATTCATTTATATATTTGCGATTATTATATTAGTTACGACTCCTTATTGTCCAACTGGATTTGTATTCCCTTGTTTTGTAGGGGGGATAGGGGCAGCTTATGTATTGTCCCAGACAATCCCAGAAATACTTAGAACAATCAAGAGTAAACGTCTAGGACATACTTTGCACCTAGTTTCTTTAAGTCATTTATCTACTTCTTTGACTAATTCAGGTGCTCTTATTCTTGTTTATGTTGTCACAAACGTTTGCATGAGTGCAATGATCATTGCTCAGAGAAATTCACCAAGAGAATATATGACTGCCATTATTGCTTACATTGTGATGACAATCTTATTATCTATCACAATTATGTATAAATATGCTGCAGAAACTATGAAAAGAGTGAAAGCCTTTAGTAATCTTTATAAGATAGGCTGTACAAGAAAGAAGATTGCTTCTTATATTAAGAAGGAAGTAATTCTCTTCTATGCATTACTTGTTTTAATACCTATTGTTTATCTCACAATTGTCATGGTTCAGGTTTATATGCATACACCGGATACTTTAGGTCTCATTATTATGTTATTTGGCGTGGATATTATGCCACAGATGATTCTTGCAGGTATTACTTATTATATTTATAAAACGAATGTTTATATGGAGATAGGAGAAGTACTATGAGCGAAATACTAGTTGCGAAAGAAATCACTAAAATATATGGGATTGGTACAAGCCATACCTTTGAAGCATTACATGGTGTCTCTATGACTATGAATGAAGGAGAATTCATCTGTGTTATGGGACCTAGTGGTGCAGGCAAATCTACTTTTATTAATAATTTATCTACAATTGATATTCCTACAAAAGGGAAGGTTTACATCAATAATACTGAAGTAAGAAGCATGGGGGAGAATGAAATAGGTAAATTCCGCTATGAGAACCTTGGATTCATCTTCCAGGAATTCAATTTATTAGATTCTCTCACTATTCTTGAAAATATCGCAGTTCCTCTTTCTCTTGCAAATTTACCACAGGAAGAAATAGAAACAAGAGTTAAAGAAACAGCCTCACGTTTATCTATTGATTCATTACTTCATAAGTATCCTAATGAATGTTCAGGAGGACAAAGACAGCGTGCAGCCATCTGTCGTGCTCTTGTAACTCATCCTAAGCTTATTGTAGCGGATGAACCAACAGGTAACTTAGATTCCCATACATCACATGAAATATTAGAAATATTTAAAGAATTAAATGACAAAGATGGTGTTTCTATACTTATGGTGACTCATGATCCAATGATTGCCAGCTATTCACAGAAATTACTGTATATTAAAGATGGTGTCATTGCGAAGCAAGTCGTGAAGGGTGATTTGACACAGAAGGAGTATTTCCATAAAATAGTAGACGTTAACTCAGCAGAGTCAATGTCTTTATTTGAGGGGGAATAAGTATATGAGTGGAATTGTTTTAGAAGGTGGTACATTTAGACCAATCTTTTCTTGCGGTATTATGGATTGTTTGAATGATCATGATATTATGTTTGATTATTGTATAGGTGTAAGTGCAGGAATCACTGATGGTGTTTCTTATGTATCAAAACAGCCTAGAAGAAATCTTGAGATACTAAAAACGTATCGTCATGATCCTCGTTATATTGGTTTAAGAAACTATAAGACGGATCATTCTTTATTTGGTTTAAAGTTTGCCTATGAAACAATTTCTAATGAACTTAATCCTTTTGATTATGATACATTTTATAAGTCTCATACAAAAGTGCTTGTAGGTGTCACAAATGCAAATACAGGAAAAGCAGAATATATAGATGGTCATAAAATAGATCGCCATTGTACAGTGTTAAAGGCAACATGTGCTATTCCTATCGTATTTCCTGCAATCAAGATAGGCGAGAATGAATATTTTGATGGCGGTATTGCAGATTCTATTCCTGTAAAGAAAGCGATAGAGGATGGTAATAAGAAGCTTTTGATTGTTCTTACTAGACCAAAGGGTTATAAGAAGACACTCAATTTTTCAACTCGATTTGCAGCACAGGTCGTGTCTCGTAAATACCCACTTCTTAAAGATGCCCTGCTTTCACGTCATATCAAATATAATGAAACTTTAGACTATATTGACAAACTAGAAAAAGAAGGCAAGGCACTTGTATTAAGACCAACAGAAGAAGTTATTATTGATTCTATGGAAAAGGATCTAGATAAGATTCAAAGGATCTATGATTATGGTTATGCGCTTGCTTTAGAACATTTAGAAGAAATAAAGGCAATATGTCATGAATAGAGTCTCTTGAAAGAGGCTCTTTTACTATTTATAATACTTTTAGGAGTTGATGTACATGAAACCTATTATAGGAATATTACCTTTATTTGATGAGAAGAAAGATAGTTATTGGATGCTGCCAGGATATATGAAAGGTATTATGAATGCAGGAGGTATTCCTGTGATGTTACCTTTTATTGACAAAACAGAAGATATTAAACAATTATCAGAAAACTTTGACGGTTTTCTTTTTACTGGTGGGCCAGATATAGATCCTACTTATTATCATGAAGAGAAGAAGGAAAAATGTGGAGATTTAACACCTTATAGAGACACACTAGAAAGTCAGTTATTTAAAGAAGTATATGCTTTAGATAAACCGATATTAGGAATATGTAGAGGACATCAGTTACTTAATGTATTATGTGGTGGCACATTGTATCAGGATCTACCATCAGAATATCAAAGTGCTATATCTCACAGGATGAAACCACCTTATGACAATAAGCAGCATACAGTCACTCTTATAGAAAATACACCATTAAAGAGCTTACTTAATAAAACTATTCTGCCAGTCAATAGCTGTCATCATCAAGCAGTCAAAGAACTAGGAGATGATTTACAACCTATGGCTATAAGTGAAGATGGTTTAGTTGAATCATGTTATTCACCTAATAAGAAGTTTGTATGGGGTGTACAATGGCATCCTGAATTTATGTATACAGAAAAAGAAAGTCAGAAAATATTTAAAGAGTTTATAAGAAAATGCAGAGAGTAAAATGGAATATTAAATTAAAAGGACATATATATCCTTGTATTGTTTCATATAAGAAGATGAAAACAATCAGAGTGAAGATCAGAGATAATTATTTAGAGGTGAGTGCACCTGTTGGTACAAGTGAGAAGTATATTCGTGATTTAATATATGAAAATGAAGAGGATTTATATGCACGTTTGTCTTCTTATGTCTCTTATTTTGATCTAAGAGATGGTGGATATGTCTATATCTTTGGTAAGAAATATCAAATAGTTGTCAGAGATGTCAAGAAGAAGCAATGTGCGATTCATGGAGATACGGTTTATGTTTATAGTTCTTATGTAGAAAATGCGTTAGGTATATTTCTTGCACAGACACTTTATGAATACTTGAAAACTAGAACAGCAGAATATCTACCCTTATTTAATCGACCTATGCCACGTACACAAATTAAGCATTATAAAGGAAGATGGGGAAGCTGTTATGATCAATTAAACCTTGTGACATTCAACTTTTCTTTAGTTTATTTAGATAAAGAGTTGATTGATTATGTGATTGTGCATGAATTGTGTCATTTTATTGAACCAAATCATTCGCCTCGATTCTATGCTGAAGTCAAAAAGAGAATGCCAGATTATAAGAAACGTATGAAATTATTGGAGGAAAAGCATGTATGATTCAATCAGTGAATAATAAAACAATTAAAGATCTTGCAAAACTTAAAAATAAGAAAACAAGAGATGAAAAAGGACTTTTTCTAGTGGATGGATTCCATATGGTAGAAGAAGCGAAAAAAGCAGGATTATGTGACTTGGTCATTACAACAGATGAATCATTAGAAGGACAGGATAAGGTTCTTGTAGTCTCTGATTCTGTGATGGAAAAATTATCTTATACAAAAACACCACAGCCTATTATGGCTGTATGCCATAAGAAGGATAATATTTTAAAGCACTATGATCGTGTATTGATTCTAGATGGTGTACAGGATCCAGGAAACCTAGGAACTATCCTTCGTTCAGCACTTGCCTTTGGCTTTAAACAGATTGTTATGAGTCCTGATTGTGTAGACTTATACAATGATAAGGCGTTGCGTTCTACTCAGGGAGCAGTTTTCCATTTAGACATTGTCCGTGATGATTTAAGTCATGTTATTCCAGAATTACAGAAGTTAGGTGTGCGTGTCATTGCGACAAGCTTACATAATGCGTCTTCTATTGATGATATTAAAGCAACAGATAAGATGGCTTTTATTATGGGAAATGAAGGAAATGGTGTGAGAGATGAAACAATTGCGATGTCTGATGCGTCTCTCTATATTCCTATTGATACTATGGAATCACTTAATGTGGGTGTTGCAGCAGGTATTGTGATGTATACATTCAAGGGGGTCTCACTATGATTAGACAGCATATCTATTTTTCAGGAAGAGTTCAAGCAGTCGGCTTTCGTTTCAGAGCACAGATGAATGCTACGCAGTTAGGACTCACTGGCTGGGTGAGAAACTTATTTGATGGACGTGTAGAAGCAGAGGTGCAGGGAGAAATAGAACAGATCAATCGTTTCATTTATAAGATGAAAAATGAACAGTGGATAGAGATCACTGATATAGAAGTGGAAGATATCCCTGTAGAAAAAGGGGAGAGAAGATTTGATGTCACATACTAGACAATCTCTTTTAAAATCCTTTCAACATGCCTTTGAAGGGATCATTCAAACTATAAAGAAGGAACGTAATATCAAAATACATCTTTCTTTTATGTGTGCAGTTATATTATGTGGCTTCTATTTTCATATTACTAAGATAGAATGGATGATCTGCCTTATTTTATTTGCGCTTGTTCTTTCGTTAGAACTTGTCAATACAGCGATAGAGGCAGTTGTAGATCTCGCCTCACCAGAGATTCATCCTCTCGCAAAACTTTCTAAGGATGCAGCAGCAGGAGCTGTGCTTATTAGCGCAATCATTTCAGCAGTTATTGGTTTAATGATTTTTATACCTTATATTTTTTAAAAAAGCAGGCTATTTGAATAGTCCGCTTTTGTTCATCATATCTAATGCATGTTCAATTGTATCATCACTTTGTACAAGTGCCATACGTACATAACCTTCACCTTGAGTACCAAATGCATTACCTGGCACAACAAGAACACCTGTTTTATCAAATAGTTCCTTTACAAAAGTTTCAGAATCTTTAAATTTATCAGGAATCTTTGCCCATACAAACATAGTACCTTTTGGCATATCAATATCCCATCCGATAGATTGACAGCCATTGACTAATAAGTCTCTTCTATGCTTATAGGCATTTCTTGTCTCTTCAACACATGACTGATCTTGTGTTAAAGCTTTAATAGCACCTTTTTGTATAGGTAGGAACATACCGTAATCAAGATTAGACTTTAAGGATTTTAATTTTCCAATGATTTCTTTATTACCAATCGCAAAACCAATACGTGCCCCGGCCAAGCCATATGTTTTACTTAATGAGTTGAATTCAATACCAACATCCTTAGCACCTTCAAATTCTAAGAAGCTGTGTCCAGGCCCTTCAAATAATAATTCACTATAGGCATTATCGTGAAGCACCATGATGTTGTATTTCTTTGCGAATACAATGAGTTTCTTATAGAATTCATCATTCGCAACGCCACATGTTGGGTTGTTTGGATAAGACACAATCATATACTTTGCATCCTGAGCTGTCTTCTCATCAATCATGTCAAAATCAATTAAATAGTCATTCTCTTTTAATAATGGCATAGTCACAACGTGAGCCCCAGCTAGTAGTGGACCATCTCTAAAAATTGGATAACATGGATCCTGGACAAGTACGATATCGCCTTCATCTACTAAAGTTAAAGCAAGATGTGCTAAGCCATCCTGTGATCCAAGTAATGAAGTCAATTCTGTTGTAGGATCAATCACAACACCATATCTTCTTTCATACCATTCTTTTACAGTGTTCTGAAGATCAACGGCATCTTTAATCGCATAAAGATAATTCTCTGGTTTCATAGCTTCCTTTGCGATTGTTTCCATGACTTCCTGAGTTGGAGGAATATTAGGTGCTCCAATACTTAAATCAATGACTTCTAGTCCTTGTTTCTTTCTTTCACTACGCATATTTGCGAGTGTAGTGAAGATGCTTTCTCCGAAGAGATCCATTCTTTTTGAAAATTTCATTTTTATATACGCCCTTTCTTCAAGTATCATAATACAAATATGAAACAAATGAAAGGGAGTTTCAATTAAAAAAATCTTAATGAAATGTATGTGTAATTACTATTTTCCCTGCTTTCGTTTTGTTCGATAGGTCTTGTCTTTTTCCGAATAATTAGGTATAATACTTGAGAACACGAAGAAAAGGACTAGTATGTAATATACTTATATTGAGAGAGGAAGAGACTGGTGGAAATCTTCTTATAAGATATTATTGAATTCACCTTGGAGTGCGGCTAATCCCCGCCGTAACACTGACGTTATAAGTGATAAAGTGCATATAGTGTATACTATATGAATTTAGGATGGTACCGCGATTTAAGTCGTTCCTATTGGAACGGCTTTTTATTTTTTAAGGAGGAAAGTTATGGATGAATTATTAAAAATCCAGGAAGAAGCACTCGCAAAAATTTCTGCATGTACTGATGCAAAAGAATTAAATGACTTACGTGTATTCTATCTTGGTAAAAAAGGACCTATTCAGGCTGCTATGAAATCAATGAAGACTATGGCTCCTGAAGAAAGAAAAACATTTGGACAGGTTTCAAATAAGACTAAACAGGAAATTGGACAGGCTATTGAAGAAAAGAAAGCTTATTTAGAAGAAAAGGCTTTAAATGAACGTTTACTTGCTGAAGATATTGATATTTCTTTACCAGGTAATCGTCTACCAGTAGGATCTGTACATCCTTTAACACGTGTTAAGGAAGACTTAGAAGAATTATTCTTAGGTATGGGATATAAGGTAGCAGAAGGACCTGAAGTAGAATCAGATCATTTCAACTTCGAATTAATGAACTTACCTAAAGGACACCCTGCAAGAGATATGCAGGATACGTTCTATATTGATGAAAATACATTAATGAGAACACATACTTCTCCTGTACAGGCACATGTTATGTTAGAAGCAAAGGGTAAAGGCCCTATTAAGGTGATTTGCCCTGGTAAGACATATCGTCGTGACGATGATGATGCAACTCATTCACATCAGTTCATGCAGTGTGAAGGACTTGTTATTGATAAGAATATCACAATGGGTGATTTAAAGGGTACACTAGATGTTTTCGCTAAGAAGATGTTTGGTGAAAAGCGTGAAATTCGTTTAAGACCTTCTTATTTCCCATTCACAGAACCAAGTGTAGAAGTAGATATCTCTTGTGCGAACTGTGGTGGTAAGGGCTGTGCTATGTGTAAAGGTACTGGATGGATTGAAGTATTAGGTGCTGGTATGGTTAACCCTCATGTATTGGAAATGTGTGGATTCGATCCTAAGGAATACCAGGGATTTGCATTTGGTATCGGACTAGAAAGAGTTGCTATGTTGAAATATGATATTGATAATATCCGTGATTTCTATAATAACGACTTAAGATTCTTAGAACAGTTCGAAAGAAAGGAGTAGTATATGTTAGCTAGTTTACATTTATTAAATAAATATGTGAAAGTGGATGATCAAGATCCTGCAGAACTTGCAGAAAAGATCACTCGTATTGGATTAGAAGTAGAAGGACAGGGACCTCTTGCAAAGGGAACTAAGCTTGTTGTTGGTTATGTAAAGGAATGTATTGAACATCCTAATTCTGATCATCTTCATATCTGTCAGGTAGAAACTGCCCCTGGTGAAGTAAGACAAATTGTATGTGGTGCACCTAATGTGGCTGCTGGTGAAAAGGTTATTGTGGCATTACCAGGATGTGAACTTGAAGGTGGTAAGATTTCTTCAGGTGCTATTAGAGGTGAACAGTCTGATGGAATGATCTGTTCTATTGCAGAACTTGGATTAGATAACCGTTTATTAAAAGAAGAAGATAAAGCTGGTATTCATGTATTACCAGAAGATGCACCA
Organism: uncultured Catenibacterium sp.; assembly: GCF_900540665.1. Classification (GTDB taxonomy): domain Bacteria; phylum Bacillota_I; class Bacilli_A; order Erysipelotrichales; family Coprobacillaceae; genus Catenibacterium. The sequence goes on from NZ_UQGV01000012.1 coordinate 11,429, forward strand.
GTAGGTACAGAAGCACTCTCTTACCTTGGTTTAGATGACTATATTCTTGATATTGGTTTAACACCAAATAGAGCTGATTGTATGGCCATGCAGTCTTTAGCTTATGAAGCAGCTGCTGTATTAGGTAGAAAGGTTACTTTACCAGAAATCAAGAAATATCCTGAAGAAAAGAGTGAAATTGATGTTCATGTAGAAACTTCTTTATGCTCATTCTTTGGTGCTAAATTAGTGAAGGGTGTAACAACTAAAGAATCACCTAAATGGATGCAGAATGCACTTCTTGCATCAGGTATCAAGCCTATTAATAATATTGTAGATATCTCAAACTTCGTCATGGTTGAAACAGGTCAGCCTATTCATATGTATGACTATGATAAGCTTGTAAAGAAGGCTTTTACTATCAAGACAGGATTCAATCAGAAGGCTGTTCTTCTTGATGAAAACGAATATGATATCTTACCTGAAGATGTTATTGTATCAACTGATGATGGCATTGGCTGTGTTGCAGGTGTTATGGGTGGTAATGATACTAAGATTGATGACAATACTAAAAATATCGTTATTGAAGCAGCTACTTTTGATGGTGCAGCATTAAGAAATACAGCAAGACGTATGAATCTCTTAACAGATGCATCACAGCATTATATTAAGGGTGCTATTGATACAATGAATTCATTAAATGTATTAGATCGCTGTGCAGACTTATTAGTCCAGTTTGCGGATGCAGAAACTATTTATGAAACAGTACATACACCTCTTGATGAAACAAGAAAGACTGTTTCTATTGAATTATCAAGAGTAAACGGCTTACTAGGTACATCATTAACTGTAAAAGAAGTATCTGATATTTTTGATAGCTTATGCTTTGAATATACATTAGAAGATGAATTATTTACAGTGACTGTTCCTACATATCGTAATGATATTTCTATGGATGCAGATTTAGTAGAAGAAGTCGCACGTATTTATGGTTATGATAATCTTCCAACAACTTTACCAGTTATGAATATGACAGATGGAGTATTATCACCAAAACAGTCTAAGGAACAGCTTATCAGACATACACTTGTAGATTTAGGTTTACATGAAACATTAACTTATACATTAACAAGTGAAGCTGCTGTTAATGAATTCAATCTATTCCATTCTAAGGACAATACAGTTAAGCTTATGAGTCCATTGGGTGAAGAAAGAAGTGCTGCAAGAAAATCACTTATTGGTTCTCTTTTACAGACTATTCACTACAATAATGCACATTCAAATAAGGATGTTAATATCTTTGAAATTGCGAATACATATTCTGTTAACGAAGTCTCTAACCTTGCGATTGCAGTAAGTGGAGATTATGTCAATGTGCCTTGGATGGGTAAGAAAGAAGCAGTAGATTTCTATCTTGTAAAAGGTTTTGTAGAAACATTGTTCAAGAAATTATGTATTGAAGAATCACGCTATACTTTTGAAAAGGTAGAAGCAGATAATAAAGATTTCCACCCAGGTAGAAGTGGTTATATCAAGATGGGCAAGGAAATTGTAGGTGTTATTGGACAGGTACATCCTGCAAAGGCTAAAGCATATGAAGTAAACGATACATATGTTGTAGAATTGAACTTGACAGCTATTCTTGCATTACGTACTCGTGCTTTAAAATTCAAGGCTATTCCTCAGTATCCAGCAGTATCTCGTGATATCGCTTTAGTTGTTGATTCAAAAGTTCCTGCTGCAGACGTTGTAAAGACAATCAAACGTGCAAGCAAGCAGCTTGTGAAGAGTGCAGAAGTATTTGATGTTTACGAAGGAGAACATATGGAAGAAGGTAAGAAGTCATTGGCTATCTCACTATTATTCCAGGATCCATCTCGTACATTGGATGATGCAACAATCAACTCAGCTATGGAAAAAATTCTTGAAGCCTGCAAGAAGGACCATAACGCTGTATTAAGAGGTTAAGATCAGTGCTTGCACTGATCTTTTTTTCTTATGAAACTGATCTTTTCTGATTTAGATGGGACACTTCTTCATAGTGATAATACGCTTTCTGATACTACATTACAGGCCATAAAGAAGGTGTATGAACATGATGATTTATTTATTCCCATCTCTTCTAGACTTCCTGAAAGTATTCAATCATTTGTGCCTTATAAAGCGCCTCTAGTTGCTCACAATGGAGCGATGATCATTTTAGAGGATAAGATTATCTCCTATACGATTCCAACAGATAGTGTCTATGAGATATGTACTTACTGTGATGAGTTAGACTGGAATATTTATGATGGTAATAACTGGTATTCTACAAATAAATATTTTAAAGATCATGCGATAGAAGAGTCCTACATTGGTAAGGTATCAACTAAGATAGGGTTAGAAGACATTAAAAAAATACAGACTATTCATAAAATAGTTTGCATTGGGTCTATTGATGATGTGACCTCTTATTTAAAGGATACTTATCCTTCTTTACACATAACACGTAGTGCTTCCTATTATTTAGAAATCACAAACAAACTGGCTACCAAAGCCAATGCGATTCAAACAGTAGCAAATCATTATCAAATTCCGTTAGAGAATACAATCGCTTTTGGTGATTATTATAATGATGAAGATATGTTAGAAATATCAGGGACTAGTTATGTAGTAGACAATGCTCCTGATGATTTAAAAGAAAAAGCAGATTATGTCACTTCAAGTAATAATGATGATGGCGTTGCCTTTATTTTAAATCAGTTTTACGATAAGGAATTGCTTTAATGGTTTCTTTAAAAAAGCCTGGATTCACTAAATCAAGAAGCTGTGCCCCTTTTTTTTCAATTTCTAAAGCAGGGTGCTTGTGCTTTGTGATATTCGTGATGATTTTATATTCTGTATTCTTTTTAGCTGTTTTAATATAGCGCTGTCCATTAGCAGATAAGCCAAGAATATGAATATAATCAATATCCATGGCTTTTTTCATTTCTTCTTTCGTATTATGAAGAAGAATATGAATAAGCATTCTTTGTATTCTGCTTCTTGTATAACGTTTACTTGTTAAATTGTTAATTAACTCTTCTAGATTATTAGTTTCTTGATTCACTTTATATAAACGGTCATTAAGTCCTTCTTCAATCATATGAAGCTCTTCAAGAGGAGTAAAGGTAATTAAATACTTTAAATAGGGATAGAACTCTTCTAGAGTAAAGAAATGAGAATCTCTATATGTATCATATCCAGGTAACTGCTGTGATACATCTTTTCCCTGCTTCAAGGCAATACGTAAAGATGTGGCGCTGGAAATCTTTTCGATATCTCTTGCATGATAATCATTAGTACGCTTTATACAATGCATGGAAATAGGATACTGATTATGAACCACCTCTTTCACATAACTTAATCCTAATAAGTCATTAGGTGTTCTTACTTCTTTATTTAAAATAAACTGTAATGCTTGATTACATGCATCAGGATAACGTAATCCATTCTTCATACCTTCTTTTACTTTCATATTGTAAGTATCAGGATCTTTTTCAATTGCTGCGGCTATTTCTGTAAATGTCTCAATATTGCCATCCTCACTGCCAAATACAAGATCAGTCACTCCCATTTCGTGGAGTAATGTCACTGCACCTTTCGCAAAATAATCAGCACTCTGACAGGCATAGACAAGTGGAAGTTCTATAACGATATCAATTCCTTCTTCTATTGCGATTGCAGCTCTTTTTTGATAGCTGATCATTGCTGGTTCTCCTCTTTGTACAAAAGAACTGCTCATTACACAAATAGTGAGATCAGGTTTAATAAGCTTTTTAGCTTCCTGAAGATGCAAGCGATGACCTAGATGATAGGGGTTATATTCTGTAATAATACCTAGTATTTTCATGGAATCACCTCAAAAAGTATTTTATCATAATGGACTGATAATACAAATAATGATATACTTTTTGTATTAGGAGGATTAATAATATGGCTTTAGAATTTAGATATGATACACAGTTATTAATTGATGGTCATGATTTAGATGAAGATGAAATCAATGACTACATCACTGAACATTTTAAAGGAGACTGTCTTCTTGCAGTAGGTGATGAAGATCTAATTAAGATTCATTTCCATACAAATGAACCATGGCAGTTATTAGAATATTGTTCTACGTTAGGTGAAATCTATGATATCGTTGTAGAAGATATGGATCGTCAATCTAGAGGTCTTAAAGGATAACTTTCATCTTTGATGAAAGTTTTTTTGTAACTATGTTTGGATTAGGTACGATTATTAATTGCAGTGCTATTATTATCGCTGGCATTGCAGGCATGATATTTGGAAATCATTTAAAAGAGTCCATGCAGGATACTTTGATGAAGGCAGATGGTGTCGCTGTCATTTTCATAGGTATTGCGGGAGCATTAAGTAAAATGCTTGTAATAAAGGGTGGCACTATCAATACAACAGGTACTATGATGATGATTATTTCATTATCTCTTGGCGCAATTATAGGTGAATTGCTGGACTTAGATGGCAAGATGATTCACTTTGGTGAATGGCTTAAAATAAAAACTGGAAATGCGAAAGATAAGAAGTTTGTAGATGGTTTTGTGACAGCATCTTTAACAGTCTGTATTGGTGCGATGGCAGTTGTAGGTTCTATTGAAGATGGAATCCATGCCAATCATTCTATTCTTTTCGCAAAAGCGATACTCGATTTCGTGATTATTCTTGTTATGAGTGCAACTCTAGGTAAAGGGTGTTTATTCTCTTTTGTGCCAGTAGGTTTGTTTCAGGGAACAATCACCTTTTTGGCAAGTCTGATCAATCCTTTTATTACTGCTTCAGCTATGAGTGCTCTCTCATATATAGGTTCAATACTTATATTTTGTGTAGGTGTTAATCTTGTATTTAATACAAAAATACGTGTTGCAAACCTTTTACCCGCTTTAATTGTGGCGTGTATATGCACTGTTTTTCCATTGTAAGAAACTTTTACTTGCAATTATTCTTGTTTTTTGTAGAATATTTATGAGGAGTGAAGACGATGGAAAACAAGATTCGATTAAGCCCGAAGAGAATCCTTAATAAAGAATTTTCTATTGAATCAAAAGGCTATAGCGCAAATGAGGTAGATAGTTATCTTGATATTGTGAAAGAAGATTATCTGAATTTCCAATCTATGCTGAATGATTCTTATGATGAAATTGAAAGTCTTCAAAAAGAGAATGGTGCTTTAAGAAGAAAACTCAATGAATTATTAAGAGAAAGACAGGAACAGAGAGATAATGTACGCGTCATGGAAGAGAACTTGAATAACAATGTCGATGTCCTCAGGCGTATTTCTCAATTAGAAAGAGAAGTCTATCATAAAAATAAAGACTAATATGTGTCTGCGAGAACTGATCGCTGGAAACAGAGGAAAGTCCGTGCTGCCACTATCTGAGATGATAGTAGTGATCGTGCTGAGGCTAATAACCTCAGGCAGAAATGACAACGGTGAACGCCTAAGTCGTAAGATATGGAACTAGCCATAAAGTGCCACAGAAACGAATACTGTTAGAAATGACAGGGTGAAAAGGGGTAAACTTCGCGAGGCAGAAACCCAAATTTTGGTAGGGGAGTCTAGCAAAAGGAATTGAACGGATGCTAGGTAGAGTAATCTAAGATAAATGATGAGTTGAAAAACAGAACACGGCTTATAAGAGCAGACTCATAGATGGTTTCCATTTGGGAACCGTCTTTTTTGTCTGTCTATAATAGTTGTAAAATGACACTATTTGTGGTTAAATAGACTTGATATAAATGCAAGGAGGCTTTGAAATGAATATTAGTGAAATAATAAAACAAAAGAGAGAGGAGAAAGGATTAACTGTAGAGGAATTATCTTCTCAGACAATGCTTTCAGTTGCGATTATTAGAGATCTAGAAAATGGTAACTTTGATCATTATCAGGGTGAAGAAGCTTATGTGAAAATGTATTTAAGAAAGATCTGTCGCACTCTTGATATAAATGAAAAAGAAGTACAGAATGAATATTTAAATCTTACTCAGAAAATCGAGTTAGAAGAATTACAGGAAGCAGAACAGCAGAGTGAGGTAGCAAAGAAGAAACAGTCTGCAGATGAAGAAAAAGCTAAAGCTTTCCGTTTTGAAAAGCCTTCGTTTACTAATTCAAATAAAGGTGTTATGGGTAATAAAAGTCATTTAAATGTCATAAGAGTGATTATTATCGTATTGCTAGTGGCAATGATTTTCTTAGTTGCTTTCTTTGCAATCAGTAAAACAAAGTCAAATGTAGGTGCACCATCATTCACATCCAACCAGCAAACAGCAGCGGGTGAAGTAACTAAGAAACCTTCAAAGAAGAAAGACAAGACAACTCCAAAGAAGGATGAAACACCAGCTGTTACTTATACTAGAAATAGTGATTTAAATTATAATTTTAAATTAAAGGATTCCAATGCAGAAACATTTAAGTTAAAGGTTGAATATTCTAAGAAATGCTGGGGAAGTCTTTATGTAAACCGTGCTAAATATACTCAATTTGAAGGCAAAGTTTATAATGAAGGTGATACTGTTGAATTGACACTCAATACTGCAGAATTCAATACATTAAGACTTGTAAGTGGTGAGCAGTCTGGTGTAAAGGTTTATGTTGATGGTGTTGAAGTGCCATTAACAGATGAAGAAAAGGCTGAATCTGGATTAAAATATACTTATTTGACATTGGAGAAGTAAGATGAATTTACCAAATCGATTAACAGTAACACGTTTGTGTCTTGTACCAGTATTTATAATTTTATATTTGTGTCCTTATTATACAGATATCAGTGTGCCTCAGATTCATTTCCTATTTACTGATATTTCTGTTATTCAGCTACTTGCCTTTGTTATATTTTTAGGTGCTTCTATTACTGACTTTTTAGATGGCTATCTTGCAAGAAAAAATCATCTTGTCACTACATTTGGAAAGTTTGTTGACCCAATTGCAGATAAGATGCTTGTTAATTCTGCTTTAATCTTACTTGCCTGGAATAACAAAATGTCAGTTTTAGCACTTCTTGTTATGATTTTAAGAGATACTTTTGTGGATGGTGTTCGTCTTGTAGCCTCTAGCTCTAATAGAGTACTTGCTGCAAGTATTTATGGAAAATTGAAGACAGTGACTCAGATGGTAGGTATTTGTCTTCTTCTATTAAATAACCCAATCTTTGCATTATGGGATATTCCATTTGCTAACTATGTTATTAATGTTGCCGCTTGTGTTTCATTATTATCAGGTGTTGATTATTTCTGGAAGAACAGAGATTTAATCATGGAGAGTATGTAAAATGGAAGAAATAGTAAGACTGTTAAAAGAAAAGAATGTTTCTGTTTCTAGTGTTGAAAGTTTTACAGTAGGAAATTTTGCAGCAGCTCTTGGATCCGTTCCAGGAGTTTCTGCTGTTTATAAGGGAAGTCTTGTCAGTTATCAGAATATTATCAAGCATAAGGTGTTAGGCATCCCACAGGAAGTCATTGATACTTATGGTGTTGTATCTAATGAAGTGGCAGGACTCATGTGCATTAATGGACAGAAAATGTTTGATACAGATCTTTGTATTTCTTTTACAGGCAATGCAGGGCCAGATGCCATGGAAGGCAAGAAGGTAGGTCTCATTTATATTGGTATTGCCTATAAGGGTGATGTTCATACTTATGAATATGAACTTTCAGGAAGTCGCAAGCAGATTGTTGAACAGGCTATTGTGATTGGAAAAATGAAGATTTCGGAAATTTTGAAGTAATTTACAAATAATAATCGTATGAATATGTATGGAGGTATATGTTTATGGCGAAAGAAAAGAAGTCAGCAGTAAAAGATACTGATGCAGCATTAGATGATGCTATCAGTCAAATTGAAAAGAAATTTGGTAAAGGGTCTGTTATGCGTCTTGGAGACCGTACAGCAGTGGATGTGGATGTTATCCCTTCAGGCTCTTTAACTCTTGATAAAGCATTAGGTATTGGTGGTTACCCTAAAGGACGTATTATTGAAATCTACGGTCCTGAATCAAGTGGTAAAACAACTCTTACATTACATGCGATAGCCCAGGCACAAAAACAGGGTGGTAAAGCTGCGTTTATTGATGCAGAACATGCTATTGACCCTGTTTATGCAAAGAATTTAGGTGTTGATATTGATGAATTGATTCTTTCACAGCCGGATAGTGGTGAACAGGCATTAGAAATTGCTGAAATGCTTGTGCGTTCTGGCGTAATTGATCTGATCGTCATTGACTCAGTTGCTGCTTTAGTTCCTCAGGTTGAATTAGATGGTGAAATGGGTGATGCGGCAGTAGGTTTACAGGCACGTTTAATGAGTAAGGCTTTAAGAAAGCTTTCAGGTGTTATGAATAAAACGAACTGCACAGTCATTTTTATTAACCAGTTACGTGAAAAGATTGGGGTTATGTATGGTAATCCAGAAACAACAACTGGTGGTCGTGCCTTGAAGTTCTATTCTTCTGTACGTGTAGAAATTAGAAGAAGTGAACAAATCAAACAGAATGGTGAGATTGTTGGTAATAAAGCCAATATCAAGGTTGTTAAGAACAAAGTAGCACCTCCATTTAAGACAACTCAGGTTGATATCATCTATGGTAAAGGTATTTCACGTGACGGTGAAATTCTTGATTTAGCAGTTGAAGGCGATATCGTGGAAAAATCAGGTGCCTGGTACGCTTATAATGGAGAAAAAATTGGACAGGGAAGAGAAAATGCGAAGAATTTCCTTCTTGAACATCCTGCTATCTTTGCAGAAGTAGAAGAAAAAGTTAAAGCACAGCTTTTTGGAACTGAAGAAGAAGCTGCTGCGTAAATAGTCTCATTTTCAGGCGGATAATTCCGCCTTTTATTGAAGTATGGTGTTAAATATGAAGAAAACAGAACAACTTATTGCAAAAACATTCTTAGAACTTGTTGAGGAAAAACCTCTTGATAAGATTACTATTCAGGATATTGCCGATCAATGTGGCATTAATAGAAATACTTTCTATTATCACTTTGAAGATATCTATTCCCTGATTGAAACAATCTTCAAAAATCATTTATCAACTATTGGACAAATGTTTGAAGATGGTGCATCATGGAATGAATGTTCAGAGGTTGCCTTGAAATTCTTGATAGAAAATCGTCGTGCTATTAGACATATCGCTTTTTCAATGAGTCGCAATCAGTTAGATCATTATTTATTTGTTGTTTTTAAAAGAATATTTAGAGAATACTTGTTAGATAATTTTATTGTGGATATATCTGATGAAAAGTTTGATAATCTTATTTTGTTTTATACTTATGCAATCATGGGATGCATTGATCATAATTTCATCGAAAACAACAATGATATTGAGTTAGAGGAACTTCTAGATGAATTTAACACAACTATATTGATGACAAATCCCCTTAAAGCAAGTAAGCAGTCTTGATGGAAGACTGCTTTTTTTAGTGTTTGTATGATTGAAAAGTTTATTTAAATACCTTATAATGTAACTAGTGCTTTTAAGCACTTTTATACATAGGACACGGAGGACTTACATATGAACTTAATTAAAGTCTTGACCTATGTTCTTGTATTTCTTTTAGGTATGGGATGTTATTATTTATATATCCGTTTAAAAATTTCTAAAGCAAATACAGATGCCAAAACAATTGTTGAAGAAGCTAATACAAAAGCAGACAATCTCATTAAAGAAGCAACGCTTGATGCAAAAACAAAAGCTTATGAATATAAGCTTGAAGCTGAAAAAGAAGCAAAGCAGCAGCGCTTAGAATTGACTAAGTTTGAAAATAAGCTATTACAACGTGAACAGAACATCGACCGTAGAGATATTTCTTTACAGGGGAAGGAAGATGCTCTTGAAGCAAGAAGCCAACAATTAAATAAGAAAAAGGCGGAACTAGAGGTCAAGGAAGAAAAACTACAGCATCAGATTGATGAAAAAGTAGCAGAACTTGAAAAAATTGCAGCTATGTCTGCACAGGAAGCAAAAGCTGAACTCTTCAAACAGGTAGAACAGCGTATGGAGACTGAAGTCACTGCTTATATCAAAGAACAGGAAGATGAAGCAAAAACAAAAGCTTCACTATTTGCGAAAGATATTATTGCGAATGCTCTTAATCGCTATTCTCAGGAAGAAGTCATTGAACGCACAGTCAGTGTAGTTGCTCTTCCAAGTGAAGAAATGAAGGGTCGTATTATTGGCCGTGAAGGTCGTAATATTAAAGCGATTGAAAATGCAACTGGTGTAGATTTGATTATTGATGATACTCCAGAAGTGATTACATTATCATGTTTTGATCCAATTCGTCGTGAAGTGGCACGTTTATCACTTGAAACATTAATTCATGATGGACGTATTCAGCCAGGACGCATTGAGGAAGTTGTCGCTAAGACTAAAAAAGACCTTGATGATACTATCTTGAAGGCAGGGCAGGATGCTGTCTTTGAATTAGGATTATCTAGAATGAATAAAGAACTTGTTATGATGATTGGTAAGTTGAAATATCGTACAAGTTATGGACAGAATGCTTTACAGCATTCATTAGAAGTGGCTCATTTTGCCGGTATCATGGCCGCTGAACTTGGATTAAATCAGCAGCTTGCTAAACGTGCTGGTTTATTGCATGACTTAGGAAAAGCAGTTGACCATGAAATGGAAGGAAGTCACGTTGAATTAGGTGCAAAATTCGCTAAGAAATTTGGTGAAAATGCGACTGTAATTAATGCGATTGAATCACATCATGGAGATGTTCCAGCAACATCAATTATTGCAGTACTGATCTCTGCAGCAGATACACTGTCAGCTGCTAGACCTGGTAGTAGAAGTGAAAAAATTGAAAATTATATCCAGAGACTTGAAAAACTTGAAGAATTACCTAAACAGTTTGACGGTGTGGATAAGGTATTTGCCATCCAGGCAGGTCGTGAAATCAGAGTAATCGTTAACCCAGAAAAGATTGATGACTTAAAAGCACACAAACTTGCAAGAGATGTCAAAGAAAAAATTGAAACCGAACTCACTTACCCAGGACATATTAAAGTAACTGTGATCCGTGAGATTCGTGCTAATGAAATAGCTAAGTAGATAGGATCATCCCTATCTACTTTTTAGTTAAGGATGTGAATAAAAATGAATATATTATTTATTGGTGATATTTTTGGTAAGACAGGACGTAAAATGATTGAAACGTACCTACCAAAAATTGTAGAGAAGTATAGTGTAGAATGTGTTATTGCGAATGGTGAAAATACAAGCCATGGCAAGGGATTACTACAGAAACACTATGATGAATTACTATCTCATGGCATTTCTTTGATTACAATGGGGAATCATACTTATTCTAAGAAAGAAATCTTTGAATATATAGATAACGCAGACAAGCTGATTGTCCCATTAAATAAGCCTAAAGCTATGCCTGGAGTAGGTTCTAGAGTCATTGAAGTAAAAGGAAAGAAAATAAGAGTAACAAACTTACTTGGTCTTACATTTATGGATGGAAAACCACAGAATCCTTTTGAGGCAATTGAACCTGTTTTAGAAGAAGATGACAGTGATATCCATATCATTGACTTTCATGGTGAAGCGACAAGTGAAAAGATTGCTTTTGGTTATTATGTCGACGGACGTGTCAGTGCAGTGCTTGGTACACATACCCACGTTCCTACAGGAGATGAAAAGATTCTTCCAAATGGAACTGCTTTTCAGTGTGATGTTGGCATGACAGGGCCTTATGAAAGTGTTATTGGCTGTGAAAAAGAAGCAATCATTGAACGTAGTATAAAAGGTATCATGACACCTTTTAGAGTGGCTGAAGATGAAGGACAGCTATGTGCGACATTGCTTCATTTTGATGGTAACAAATGTAAAAATATTGAAAGAATAAGAATTGATCCTCAGGTAAAGTTTAAGTAAAAATGGAAGAAAGCGTCTTCACATTTTGTAAAGAATACAGTATAATGGTTCTAGTTATTGAAGGAGGACATAATTTTTATGGCTAAATGTAAAATTTTAATGCAGACTGCACAGGTGCAGAAGTTAATTACTTTTTTTGATGGATATAAGGATGATAAAGTAGAATTAAAGTATGTAAGCAAAGCTGGTATTAAGGCTACTTTCGAATGTGAAACAGAATTATCACCAGAAGATGCTGCTTCTCATTGTAAGTCTTTATTCAAGAAGACTCCAGAAGGAAGTTATATGTACTTCTCAATCCAGCCTGACGGTTTCTTTGGATAAGATACATTTTAAGGCACAGGTGAATTCCTGTGCTTTTTTTGTTAGAAGGGAGATTTTATGGATATTAAAGTCGTTATAGGGCAAATGATTGTATTATTTGCCTTGATGGGGTTGGGCTTTTTATTGTATAGAGTAAATATTTTGGATCTGGATACAAATAGTAAACTCACATCTCTAGTCTTATCGGTCACTACACCGTGTATGGTGTTGAATTCTGTATTATGTACAGAAAAATATAGTGACTCTAAAACAATCTTTACTATTTTAGGTATTGCAGTTGTTACATATTTTATTACACCTTTTATTGGATTGTTAATTAATAAACTATTACGTGTACCAAGTAATCAAACAGGTCTTTATGTCTTCATGACTGTGTTTTCTAATATTGGTTTTATTGGTTACCCTATTATGAAGGCCATATTTGGAAATGATTCTGTTTTCCATACATCCTTATTTGGTATGGTTTTTAATATTATGCTTTTTACTCTAGGTGTCTATTTGATTGGAATTGGCCAGCAGGAAAATAATAAACTGAATTTAAAGAATTTAATCACACCGGGTGTGATTTGTTCATTTCTAGCACTTATTCTCTATTTGATGCATATAAGAGCACCTAAGATTATAACGGATTTTACAGGGATGGTGGGCGATATGACAACGCCTCTTGCAATGATTATTATCGGTGTCACACTTGGTGCTATGAATATTAAAGAGGTATTTAATGAATTACGTGTCTATATGTATACACTAGTCAAGCAGCTGATTTTACCAGTTATTGCTTATCCCATTATTGCATTTTTGATTAAGGATAATTATTTAAGAGGATTGACTTTGATTATGTTATCTATGCCAGTAGGTAGTTCTGCTGTCTTGTTTACTAATAAATATGGTGGAGATAGTGAACTAGCAGCTAAAACAATATTTATGACAACGTTAATCTCTGTTTTCACTATTCCACTTGTTGTCTATATGTTTTTAATTTAACACTTTTACCCCAATTTAGGGGGTTTTTTTTATGAGGGGTATTTGTTATAATGGTGTCGAAAAGGAGCGTTTATGAAAGATTATAGTAAATATTTTAAAGGTCCTTCCTTAAAGGATGCACGTTCTAGAGGTCGTACTGAAGTACAACATTTAGATGATGCATTTGAGATTCCTGCAGATATGGTGGGAATTGGAAAAGGACAGACATATTATATCCAGACTTATGGATGTCAAGCGAATGAAAGAGATACTGAAACATTATCAGGTATCTTAGAAATGATGGGTTATACTCATACTGATGAAGTAAAACAGGCAGATGTTGTATTATTAAATACCTGCGCAATCAGAGAAAATGCAGAAGAAAAAGTATTTGGTAAGATTGGATACTTGAAGAACATTAAGAAGACTAGACCAAATCTGATTTTTGGTGTATGCGGCTGTATGGCACAGGAAGAAGTAGTTGTTAATAAGATTCTAGAGAAATTCCCTCAGGTTGATCTTATTTTTGGTACACATAATATCCACCGTCTTCCAGTTTTATTAAAACAGGCAATGTTAGAAAAAGAACTTGTTCTTGAAGTCTGGTCTAAGGAAGGGGATGTTATTGAAAATCTTCCAAGTCATCGTGCCAATAACTACAAGGCATGGGTCAATATTATGTATGGATGTAATAAATTCTGTACTTATTGTATTGTTCCTTATACAAGAGGTAAGGAACGTTCTCGTGAATTAGAAGAAATTATCAAGGAAGTAGAAGAATTAAAGAATAGCGGCTATAAAGAAATCACATTACTTGGACAGAATGTTAATTCTTATGGTAAGGATTTAAATAACGGTACTGATTTTGCAACATTATTAGAAGCTGTCGCAAAGACTGGTATTGATCGTATTCGATTCACTACAAGCCATCCTTGGGACTTTAATGCAGATATGATTGATATTATCGCTAAGTATGATAATATCATGCCTTCTATCCATTTACCTGTTCAGTCAGGAAATGATGATGTTTTACAGCTGATGGGTAGACGTTATTCAAAAGAAAGCTACTTAAAGCTATTTGATATGATTAAAGAAAAGATTCCTGACTGCACTGTGACAACAGATATAATTGTTGGTTTCCCAAATGAGACAGAAGAACAGTTCCAGGATACTTTATCTTTATATAACTATTGTAAGTATGATTTAGCTTATACATTTATTTATTCACCTAGAGAAGGTACTCCTGCTGCAAAGATGGAAGACAATGTGCCTCTTAGTGATAAGGAACAGCGTTTATATCGCTTAAATGAACTTGTAAATAAATATGCTAATGAAGCCAATCAGAAATACTTAGGACAGGTTGTTAAAGTACTTGTAGAAGGTCCATCTAAGAAGAATCCGGATGTCTTATCAGGTTATACAGAACATAACAAGTTAATTAACTTTAAAGGTGATGCCTCAATGGTGGGACAGATTGTTGATGTTCGTGTGACTGAAGCAAAGACATGGGCTTTAACAGGGGAACAGGTTGAAAGCAGCAACTAAGACTAAGGCAGAAGCTTTAAATAAGTTGATTCTAAGTGATCCGCTTATTCAGGAGTTTAAGAAGTATGAAGAGGCCTTAAAGCAGCACCCTGAATTGCTGGCTTTAGAAGATGAAATCAAAGAGGACAGCCAGATTATTCTGAAAAAGAAGGCGCTTGGTGAGCTGACTGAAGAAGAGATGAAGGCTTATTCAAAGAAGAAAGAATACTTTGAAAATCATCCTCTTGTTGTGAATTATTTGAATCTAAAAAGTGAAGTAAATGATTACCTTATACAAGTTGAAACAATCATCAATGAAGAATTATTAAAAGCTATTGACTAAATGTTTTTAAATGTTTATTATTGAACTAATTTATATAAAAAGGAGATTATTATGGCACATATTTTTAATGAACCCTCACACACTTTTAATGAATATTTATTGATTCCTGGTTATTCTAGTGAAGAATGCCAGCCACAGAATGTTAGTTTAAAGACACCTTTAGTTAAATTCAAGAAAGGTGAAGAACCAGCACTTTCATTAAATATCCCTCTTGTATCTGCAGTTATGCAGGCTGTATCTGATGATGGTATGGCAGTTGCTTTAGCAAGAGAAGGTGGATGTTCATTTATCTATGGTTCACAGACAATTGAATCACAGGCAGCAATGGTAAGACGTGTAAAAAACTATAAGGCAGGTTTCGTACCAAGTGATTCTAACTTAAGCGCTAATGATACTTTAGCAGATGTTCTTGCACTTAAAGAAAAGACTGGTCATTCAACTATGGCTGTTACTGAAGATGGTACAGCAAATGGTCGTTTGATTGGTTTAGTGACTGGTAGAGATTACCGTGTCAGCCGCATGGATGAAAATGAAAAAGTTGTTGATTTCATGACACCTTTTGATAAGTTGGTATGCGGACATAAAGATATTACTTTAAAAGAAGCAAATGATATTATCTGGGAAAACAAATTAAATGCGTTACCAATTATTGATGATGATAACAGACTTCTTTATTTTGTATTCAGAAAGGATTATGAATCAAGAAAATCAAATCCTAATGAATTATTAGATGAATCTAAACGTTATGTTGTTGGTGCTGGTATCAACACAAGAGACTTCGCAGAAAGAGTTCCTGCATTAATTGAAGCAGGCGTAGATGTATTATGTATTGACTCTTCTGAAGGTTATTCAGCTTGGCAGGCTAACACTATCGCATGGATCAGAGAACACTATGGTGATACTGTAAAAGTTGGTGCTGGTAACGTTGTAGATGGTGAAGGATTCAGATTCCTAGCAGAAGCTGGTGCTGACTTCATCAAAATCGGTATCGGTGGCGGATCTATCTGTATCACTCGTGAACAGAAAGGTATCGGTAGAGGTCAGGCAACTGCAACTATCGAAGTAGCTGAAGCAAGAGATGCATATTTTAAAGAAACTGGTATTTATATCCCTATCTGTTCAGATGGTGGTATCGTTCATGATTATCATATGACTTTAGCTTTAGCTATGGGTTCTGATTTTATCATGTTAGGTCGTTACTTCTCTCGTTTTGATGAATCACCAACTAACAAGGTAAACATCAACGGTCAGTATATGAAAGAATACTGGGGTGAAGGTTCTGCACGTGCTAGAAACTGGCAGAGATATGACTTAGGTGGAGATAAGAAGCTTTCATTTGAAGAAGGCGTAGATTCTTATGTGCCATATGCTGGTAGCTTAAAAGATAACGTTGGTTTATCATTAAGCAAGATGAAGCATACAATGTGTAACTGTGGTGCACTTACAATTGCTGAATTACAGGAAAAAGCGAAGATCCAGCTTGTGTCTGCAACTTCAATCGTTGAAGGTGGCGCACATGACGTCTTATTAAAAGACTCTTCAAATTCAGGTAACAGATAATAGGAGGATGGAAGGAATAATATATTCCTTCCATTTTTTTCTTTAGTGGGAATATTCATGGTAATTAATAAAGAAAGACTTGTTCAGACATTTTGTGAAATGGTTTCTATTGATAGTGAATCTTATCATGAAAAGAAGATGAAAGACTATTTAATGAAGGTTTTTAAAGAATGCTATATGGAGTGTATAGAAATGCCTATAGAAGGCTTTGAAGCAGGAAATATTTATGCGGTATTGAAAGGTGATGTCCATAAAGAACCTGTTGTGTTTTCAGGACATATGGATACTGTATCACCGGGTAATGGGAAGCATGCTATTGTTCATGAGGATGGACGTATTACAAGTGATGGAACAACAGTTCTAGGCGCTGATGATGTTTCTGCGCTTGCTTCTTATATTGAAGCTATTCGTACAATTCAAGAACAAAATATTCCTCATGGAGATATAGAATTTGCTATCAGCGTAGCTGAAGAACCTTATGATGCAGGAAGTGCTTATTATGATTTTGGTCATATTCAATCACGTATTGGTTATGCATTTGATTTAGCGGGTGAAGTAGGCTTAGCAGCGATAGAGGCTCCTTCTATTGTTTCTTTTAAGATTGTTGTTAAGGGTAAAAGTGCCCATGCAGGTTTTAATCCTGAAGATGGTATTCATGCCTTAAAGATTGCTTCAAGTGCCATAAGTCGCATTCCTAATGGCCATGTCAATGATAAGACAACAGTCAATTTTGGCACTATTCAGGGTGGACAAGGACGTAATATTGTCCCTAGAGAAGTTATTATTACCGGAGAAATAAGAAGTTTTGATCACCAAGATGCGCTTGACTGGAGCTATTATATAAAGAAGATCTTCGAAGAAGAAGCAGCGAAAGAACATGGAAATATAGAATTCAGCGATTATGTGCATATAGAGGCATATAAAATTGAAGAGGATGAAGAGGTTGTCGAACGCTTTAAACGTGCCTGTAATAAGCTTGGATTAGCACCACACTTTATTTCTACACATGGCGGGTCTGATAATAATAGATTTGTGAAAGAAGGAATCAGAGGCATTGTAGTTGCATGTGCTATGAATGATTGTCATAGTGTGAGTGAATATACAACAATAGATGAATTAGAAAAGAGTGCTCAATTAGCATTACTTCTTATGATTGATTAAAAATATGTTATAATGTGATAGTTAGGAGTGGGTATCATTTTGAAAAAAGAAAAATACTCTCCGATGATGGAGAAATATTTAGAATTAAAGAAAGATTATCAGGATGCAATTGTAATGTATCGTATAGGAGATTTCTATGAAATGTTCTTTGATGATGCAGCAGTTGCTTCTAAAGCATTAAATCTTGCTTTAACAGGTAAAAATGCAGGTGTAAAAGAACGTGTTCCCATGTGTGGAGTCCCTTTTCATGCTGCAACAGGTTACGTAGAAGAATTGGTCAAACAAGGTCATAAGATTGTTATTGTTGAACAGCTTTCAGATCCAAAAGCAAAGGGACTTGTAGAAAGAGGTGTTGTTCAGATTGTTACACCTGGTACCTTGATGGATTTTAAGTTAAATGAGAAGGTCAATAACTTTATTGGCGCATTAGGTGTTTTTGATTTCTCTTATACATTGGCTTATGCAGATTTATCAACAGGTGAATTCTATTGTTTAAATCTAGAGAAAAAGGAACATCTTTTACGTAATAAGATTGAATCGTTAGGTATTAAAGAGATAGTTGTGGAAGATGATTCTATTTCTATTGATGGCGTGATGATGTCTTCTTTTAAAGATGAAACAATTAAAGATAATTATAAGAAAACATTTGAGAATATTAATGATTTAAAACAGATCAAGGTTTGTGCAAACCTATTGAATTATCTTCTTGATACACAAAAAAGAGAACTGGAATATATTCAGACGATTGTAGAAGTGAAACAGGAAGATTATGTTTATATGGAAAGTGCCACTAAAAAAGCATTAGAACTCACTAAGAATGCGAATAATGAGAAATATGGCACATTATTATGGTTGTTAGATCATACACATAGTGCAATGGGTGGTCGTTTATTGAAACAATGGATTGATCAGCCTCTTATCTCTAAAGAAAAGATTGAAGAAAGACTTGATCTTGTTGAAGTGTTCATGGATAACTTCTTAGAAAGAGAAACAATCATTGATATGATCAATGATATTTATGATATTGAGAAGCTGGCTTCTAGAGTGGCTTTTGGAAATGTGAATGCGAGAGATTTAAAGTGGATTTGTTCTTCATTGAAGGTGATTCCAGAATTAAAGTATCAGTTATTAAGTCTTGATCATCCACAATTAAATAAGCTTGCTATGCAGTTAGTTGATTTATCACCTATTATACAGACAATTGATGAAGCGATTGTAGATGATCCACCTCTAGTGATTAAAGAAGGAAATATCATCAAAGATGGCTACAATAAAGAATTGGATGAATTGCGTGATATTCGTAAGAATGGTAAAAAATGGCTGATGGCTTTTGAAGAAAAAGAAAAAGAACGTACAGGAATCAAAGGTTTAAAGGTGGGTTATAACCGTGTCTTTGGTTATTATATCGAAGTGACAAAAAGTTATTTACCTTTAGTTAAGGATGAATTCAATTATACAAGAAAACAGAGCTTATCAAATGCAGAAAGATTTATTACTCCTGAACTAAAGGATATGGAGAATAAGATTCTATCTGCACAGGATCGTATTATTGCTTTAGAATATGAAATATTTACACAGGTAAGACAATATATTAAAGGTTTTGTTCATGAGATACAGGATGTTGCTAAGGTTGTTGCTAAGGTGGATGTTTTCACATCTTTTGCGCTTGTATCAGGTCGTAATGATTATGTACGTCCGGTTTTCAATGATGAGCATATTATTCATATTGAAGCAGGAAGACATCCTGTTGTGGAGGAAGTTATTTCAAAAGAGAATTATGTTAAGAATGATGTATCTTTAGGTGAAGATGCTAAAATCATGTTGATTACTGGTCCAAATATGGGCGGTAAATCTACTTATATGCGTCAGATGGCTTTGACGATGATCATGGCACAGATTGGATGTTTTGTACCGGCAAGAAGTGCCGACCTTCCTGTTTTTGATGCAATATTTACACGTATTGGAGCAAGTGATGATCTGATCAGCGGTCAGTCTACTTTCATGGTAGAAATGTTAGAAGCAAATAATGCATTGAAATATGCAAGTGAGAACTCTTTAATCATCTTTGATGAAATTGGTAGAGGAACAGCGACATTTGATGGAATGGCATTGGCTCAAGGTATTTTAGAATATATAGCCAATCATAATCATTCATTGACTTTCTTCTCAACGCATTATCATGAATTAACACGTATGGAAGGTGCTTCTATTAAGAATGTTCATGCAGGTGCTGATATCTCAAATGATTCTATTCGTTTCTTATATCATATTGAAGATGGACCTTCAGGTCAGTCCTATGGTATAAATGTTGCGAAACTAGCAAAATTACCTGAACAGGTTATTGTACGTGCTGATGCAATTTTAAAATCATTAGAAGACAACAATATTGAAGAGAAGCTTCAAAATGTAGAAGTGCAGCCTGTTGTTAAAACAAGTGCCGTAGAAGAAACGCTTAAAGGTATTGATCCGATGAGTTTATCACCACTTGATGCCTTAAGTACATTAATTGAATTAAAGAAGATGTTGTAGGAGAATATATGGGACATATTAGACAATTAAGTGAAAATCTAGCCAATAAGATTGCGGCAGGAGAAGTTGTTGAACGTCCTGCTAGTGTTATTAAAGAGCTTACAGAAAATAGTATCGATGCTAAGGCAAAAAGTATCACAATTCTTGTTGAACAGGGTGGTACCAGCAGTATGTCTGTTATCGATGATGGGATAGGAATGAATCGTACAGATGCACTTCTTTGTTTTAGTCGTCATGCGACAAGCAAGATTGTAGATGAAAATGATTTATTCAATATCACAACATTGGGCTTTAGAGGAGAAGCCATTCCTTCTATCGCCTCTATTAGTGTCTTCACACTTGAAACAAGTGATGGAGAAGAAAATACAAAAGTAGAATATGAATTTGGAAAAAGAAAGTCAGTAGACAGCGTTGCAATGAATCGTGGTACAAAGATCACGGTTGAACGTATTTTCCAGAATGTGCCTGCCAGACTTAAATATATGAAGTCTATCAATGCTGAATTTGCAGCTATTTATTCTTATGTAGAACGTCTTGCTTTAGCACATCCTGAAATTTCTTTTACTCTTGTACATGACCATAAAACAATATTTAAGACAAATGGTAGAAACAATTTATTAGAAGTAATTAGCGAAATTTATGGTATTCCTGTCGCAAAGAATATGATTCATGTCGATTTTGGAAATGAGGAATTCCATGTTTCAGGTTATATATCTAAGATTGATACATCACGTTCCTCAAAAAATCATATTGTTACTCTAGTAAATCATCGTTTTGTCAAAAATATGAAAACAATCAATACAATCAATGAGGTTTATCGTCGTTATCTTGCGGATAAAAGATTTCCTATTGCGATTTTAGAGATTGATGTAGACCCTTATTTAGTTGATGTGAATGTTCATCCTGCTAAACTTGAAGTGCGTTTCTCTAAAGAAACAGAACTTAAGGAATTACTTCTTAAAGGTTTAGAAGAGGCTTTATCTAAAAAGAATCTGACTTACAAACCTTCTACAAGAGAAACGGAAAAAGCTTCTTTTAAGCCAAGTCTCGCTCAGATGACTATTCCTCTTGATGAAGTGTTTGAAGAAGTTAAAGAAGAACCTGTTTTAGAAACAATTGAAACAGTTCATGAAGATATACCTGTTTATGAACCTGAACAGGTTGAAGTTAAAGTACAGCCAAAAGAAGAACCACTTAAACCTATTAAAGAAAAAATAAAGGTTATTGGACAAACAAGAGGAACTTATATTCTAGGAGAAAACGAACGTGGTTTTTATATTATTGATCAACATGCTGCTCAGGAACGTATTAATTATGAATATTTCTTGAATAAGTTTTCTCATCCTGATTTATCTATACAGCCAATGATTGTTCCACTCACTTTTGAATATCCAGAAAGTGAATGTTTAGTCATTGATGAGCATAAGGAACTGCTAGAAGAAGTAGGTATTCATCTTGAATCATTTGGCCGTCATTCCTATATCGTGCGTGGCTTACCTTTATGGATGAAAAACATTGATGAAAAGATTTTTATTGATGAAATGATCCAAGAGGTATTAAACAATCAGAGCTTGGATATTGTTGCAATGCAGGAGCATGCAATTGCGACACTTGCATGTAAAGCAAGTGTTAAAGGGAATACATATCTTACAACACAGGATATGCAGACTATTGTTGATAATTTGATGCGTTGTGATAATCCTTATGTTTGTCCTCATGGTAGACCAACAATTATATTCTATAGTGATTATGAAATAGAAAAGTTATTTAAGAGGGTTGTAGTATGAAAAAAGTAATTGCAGTTTGTGGACCTACAGCCGTAGGTAAAACACGTATGGGTGTTTCTCTTGCAGAAGCACTTCATGGAGAAGTCATTAGCGGTGATTCTATGCAGATCTACCGTACAATGGATATTGGAACAGCGAAAGCGACTCCTGAAGAAATGCAGGGCATTATCCATCATATGATTGATATCAAAAATCCTGATGAAACTTTTTCTGTGAGTGAATTCCAGAAAGAAGTGCGTCATTATATCGACACAATTGATATGCCCATAGTCGTAGGAGGAACGGGCCTTTATATTAAAGGTGCTCTTTATGATTATACTTTTGAAGAAACAGAATCAAAGCATGATGAAATCAAGGCAAAGTATGCACATTATACAAATGAAGAATTACATCAGTATTTAGCATCATTTGATTCTCAGTCTGCACAGGATCTTCATCCAAATAATCGTCAAAGAGTCTTACGTGCTATTGAGATTTATGAAGAATCTGGTAAAAGAAAAAGTGATATTCTAGAGGCTCAGGAGCATAAGCCTGTTTATGATATATATTTTGTAGGGCTCACATTACCTCGTCCTGTTTTATATGAACGTATCAACAAGCGTGTTGATCTTATGATTGAACAGGGATTAGAAGAAGAAGTGAGAACTATCTATGAATCAGGCTTATCACGTAATGCGCAATCTATGAAGGCGATTGGCTATAAAGAATGGTTTGACTATTTTGAAGGTTTAAAATCAAAAGAAGAAATCATTGAAGAAATCAAGAAACATTCACGTAATTATGCGAAAAGGCAATATACATGGTTTAATAACCAGTTTGATGTTCACTGGTATGATGTGAATCTAGAAGATTTTGATTCAACAATCCAGAGCGTCTTAAAAGATATTAAAGAGTGGTATGAAAAAGGATAAGTCTCTTTAGCGAGGCTTATCCTTTTTGAGTTTTCTGATATTTGTTGTTCTGCCATGCTTGAGAATTCTCTGGTAATTCTCAGTCAGTGACTTTTCATAACGGCTTGTCAGCCAAGGTACATAGAACTGTGCATCTTTGATTTCATCAGGAAGATACTGTAGATATTCCCATAAATCAGGTCTATTATAGTCATAACGATCTTCTTCAGCAACACCAACAGGTGTTAAACGGATATATTGAGGTGCCTTATGAGGCTCGTTGTGATAAGAAGCAAGCGCTGCATCGATTGCATCTTCACTAGATCTTGATTTAGGGGATAAAGCTAATTCTATAATGCAGCTTGCAAGAGGAATTCTTGCTTCAGGAAAACCGATTGTCTTAGCTGCTTGAAAAGCGAGAACTGTACGCATACAAGCATTAGGATTGGCAAGACCTATATCTTCATAAGCAGTTGTGATTAATCTTCTTTCAAGAGATTCAATGTCTCCGGCATCAATTAGTTTTGCGAAATAATAAAGAGCACCATTAGGATCAGATCCTCTGATGGATTTCTGTAAACCGCTTAAAGTGTCATAATATTGGTCCTCATCTTTATCGAACTGCATATTAGCACGAGGCACAGCATCTTGTATTATATTTAATGTAATATGTGTATCAGGGGCATAGATAGTAGCAAGCTCTAGGCAATTATAAGCATAACGTACATCACCGCTGCTCATTCTTGCGATATAATCATAAACATTCTCATCTATTTCATATTGATGATTCAGACCTCTTTCACTCACCGCTGCTCTTTTACATGCCTCTACGATCTCTTCATTATTTAAAGGCTTGACTTCACATAAATGACATCTTGAACGAATGGCAGGATTGATTGAATGATAAGGATTGGCTGTTGTACAGCCTGCAATAATCAATAAGCCACTTTCGATATAGGGTAATAGATGGTCCTGCTTAGCTTTATTTAGACGATGCACTTCATCTACAATTACAAACAATCCTTCAGAAAGCTTTGCTTCTGTAATAATCTGATCCATTTCTTTCTTATTACCGGTAGAGGCATTAAAGATGCGATAAGGAATATTCAGATCATGAGCCAGTGCTTTTGCGATGGTGGTCTTCCCACACCCTGGAGGACCATATAAGATAATGGACATTGGATGATCTTTCTTTACAAACTGTTTTAATAATTTATTTTCTCCTACAAGATGTTTCTGTCCAATCACATCATCAAGACCGATAGGGCGCATAGAATCTGCAAGTGTCTTATGAATCATAGTTTATTTCCTTTCTTTTAAGAATCGTGTATAATTATAACATGATTTTGTAAGGAGAGAGTACATGAAAATTGTTTTACAAAGAGTAAAAGAAGCAAGCGTTACAATTGATGGAGAAGTACATGGCGCTATTGGTAAGGGTTATATGATTCTTGTTGGGTTTAATGAAGAAGATAATCATGAAATCATTGACCGTCTTGTAGAAAAAGTTATTCATTTAAGAGTATTTGAAGATGAAAATCAGAAAATGAATCGTTCACTATTAGATGTTGAAGGTTCTATTCTTTCTATTTCACAATTCACATTGTATGCAGACTGTCGTAAAGGAAGAAGACCAAGTTTTATTAATGCAGCAAAGCCAGATGTATCTTCACCACTTTATGATTACTTCAATGAATGTTTAAGAAATCAGGGAATTCATGTAGAAACAGGGATCTTTGGTGCTGATATGAAATGTGCGTTAATTAATGATGGACCGGTTACCATTGTTTTAGATAGCGATGAGTTAATGCCACATAAATAAAGCAATTATAAGGTGATAAGAGGGCATATAAGCCCTTTTTCATCTTTTTTAACAAAAAATGAATAAAATCATAAAAAAGGCTTTACAAGCGGAATGAATGGTGGTAGTATAAATGAGCACTCCGGTGAGGAGCGCGGACAGAACATTGAAAACTGAACAGATACACGTCAGATTTATTTGAAAACATTTAA